>DATHMQ010000025.1:0-40823 GCA_035486935.1 Solirubrobacteraceae bacterium | reverse complement strand
GACCGAGCCTGTGAGCGATTTCGCCGGGAGGTCCGGGGTTTCGATTGTGACTTCGCCTATCTTCGATCCGGGCGGGCATGTGACAGGATTGGCAGTGCCCTTACCGAACTGCGCGTCACTGCATGCTTCGAGGCCGTTGGCGGCTATGGCCGGGTTGAGTGTCATGCCTTCAGGCAGCGTAACCCGCGCGTCCTTGACGGTTGAGGAGTTAAGGGTCCCCGCGCTTTCGCTTTGGGGCACCTTGACTTCGACGGTCGCGGCGTCGGGGCGATCAGACTGACTTTGCCCGGTGGCCGGCGTGACTGCTACTTCGGGCTTGAACGGGACTTCTTTGCAGCCACTGACGCTTACCGCTTTGGGGGGGTCGCCGGAGACCGTCTGGTACCCCTTGAATTGCCCGAGGTTCTGGTAAGAATCGGCGTGAAGATAGGATGTTTGCGTTCCGCAAACGCTCGGCAACGTCAAGAAAGTGCCGTTTCCGGACGTCCCGTTGAACTTCAGTCGCGACTTCACTACCGCGAGAGTCGTCGGGATTTCTTTGATGGTGAAGAACTCGTGGTAGTCGCCGGTCGGCACATTGCTGTCTTCGCTGGTTTCGGCTTCGTGATACCAGCTGATACCTCCGACGATCAAGACGTGAAGTTCGATCAACAGCGGGACGTTGAGCTCGAAGCCGAACTCTGCCGGCACGCCCGACGGCTGAACGATGTTGTACATCGGCAGGGAAACTGGACCGATCTTGATGCCGGCGACATAGGCAGTGATTTCGTCGCTGCCTACCTCCGAGCCGAGGGGACATCCGCTGGATTCAAACTGTTCCTTGGTGCACTGTTCGGTCGCCTGGGGGTTTACGGCAAGGCCAGGCGGTATGTCGACGCGCACGTCCTTGATGCTGCCGTCCGGTTCGCCGGAAGGGGCTGTATTGACTTCAAAGCCCGTGATTCCGAGTGGAGGGTGCCCAGCCGCTTGAGTAAAGAACTGTGATTCCGGCGCGGAGTATGTGCATTCGGGGGTGTCTGTCTTGCACGTCCCGGCTTCAAATGTTTTGATGCCAAATTCCGCCTGTGCCACCGGCGCCGATAGCGCCGCAATCGCGCAGACAAGCGCGGCGACAATGCAGATAGGTGCGGTGAGCCTCATGGTTCCCCTCCAGTGATCGAGCTTCCTCGACCAACACCTACCCGCTGCCGTGCGCCCTAACCGTGAAAACCCCTGCCCAGGCCGGCTCGGTGCCTGTCGAGCCGACCTGGGGTCCTCCGACCTGAGGCCTACCTATTTGAAGAGGACCGTCGCGTAAGCAGTCGAGGTTTTCTTGCCTTTGGCCTTCGGAACGAAGCCGACGCGTACCTTCACCGACAGCGGCCTGCGCGAACTGGTCACCGGCACTTCAAGCGTTACGTTCTGCTGTTTGCCCGGGTTCTTGTAGACCGTTTTCAGGTTAGGGCCGCCGCCGCTGACGCGGCCCGCTTCTGGCGCTCTGACAACGACGACCGCCTTGCCTTTCTTGGCGGCATGCGAGACGACTGTGACCGGGCAGTTCGTGACCGCGATTTTCGTGTTCTGCTTGAACACCTTTCCGTTCTGAGCCGTGATCGTCGTTGGCATTACCAGAGACTGCTTGCACAGGTTGCCGTTGGCGGCCACCGCCGAGTTGGGGCCCGTGGGCAGGTTCAGTTCAAAGCCCGTGAACGGGACATCTGGGGTGCTCGCGAAGTTCGTCGTCGTGACGCCTTTGCTGATGTTGGTGTTGCCGACCAGGATCACCGTCACGTTGTCTGCCGTGAGGACGAGGTCTAGGTCTGGGAACGCCGCGCCGCCGTGCGAGACGAAGTAGGCAGGGCCGCTCAACTGATCTGGCAGCACCGGTGTTTTGATCCTTGCCGTGCCCACCTTCGAGTTTACCGGGCAGTGGCTTGGGTTGGAGTTGAACGTCGCTTCCAGACACGCGTTTTTCAATGTTGACAGTCGCGACGGGAGCTGCTTCGGGACGGTGACGAGCACCGACTTGAAGTTGGCTCCGCCGGCCGGCACGTTGACGTTTGTGACGAGCGAAGCTCCATTGGCACGCGAGGTTTTCGCGCCCGAGGAGGCCCCGAATTTAGGCGCGAACGCCAGGGCACCGCAGTTCGTCGCCTGGAAGGACGTCGAGAGTGGCTGCGTCGCGTTGCCGCTCGACGTCAGCGTCGTGGCCGTCGTCTGCGCGGCACAGTTGGTCGGGTTGATCAGGAAGCCCTGAGCATTGACCGCCAGGCTCAACGTTTTCATGCGTAGTGGGATGCCCTTGAAGATCGTGGGCACATCGCTCGAGACCGTGACCTGGCTCGTGTACGGGTTGACTTCGATCTTGCTGCGTACAACCACATTGCCGAGGCTGAACGGGCCGATCGCGGCATTGATCACTGTGGTCATCCCGTATGGGGCGCCATTCGTCGGACCAGTGAGATACACCGGACCGGAGAACTGCACCGGCGCGCTGCCCGAGCCGACCGTCGTCGTGGCTGTACCTATCTGGCTTTCAGACGGACACCCTACGCCGGTCGACGCCTGCGGTTCTGGGCACCGCGGCACCGCGGCGATCTTGCCGACCAGGCCAAGCGGCAATGCTGTTGTCACATGCGATAGGTACTGCTGTCCGTCGGCGCGCGCCAGATTGAACGTGAAGCTCGTCGAAGCCCCGCCCGTGGCGGGCTGTGACGTCGTGCTCTGGGAGAGCGCGAACGGCAGCGGCGAGGCGCAGGCACCGCTAGCGCCGTTGCTGTCGACGAGGAAGGTCGAGAACGGCGACTGTGTCGCTGTACCCGTGTATGGCACAAGGCTGGTTTCGACCGTTGCCGCTCCACAAGACAGCGGGTTGGCGATCGGCGCCAGCGCGCCTTCTTTGAAGACGATCTTTACATTACTGAACGGCTGTTCGGGGGTGTTGAGGAACTTCGCGGTAACGCGGCCCGTCGATTCGTTGGTTTCGACAGTGCCCTGCACGCGCACGGAAACTCCATATCTTTCCGATTCGGCCTCGAGATAGACCGTGTATGGCGATCCGGTGAGTGGTTCGGTACCGCCCAGGAACAGATGTCCCCTCAACGGTTCGTTTTCGGGCAAATCCGGGACCTTGAGCGTCACGGTGCCAAGCCTCGATTCGGCTGGACAGGTGACTGGGTTACGCGTTCCAATCCCGATCTGAGCAACAGAGCATGTCTTTAGCCCGGTTGCAGCCGACGGGTTGAGCGTCATGCCTTCAGGCAGAGTGATCGTAGCGTTGCGAAGCTGCGACGAGTCGAGTTCGCTCGGCAGCTTGCTGTGAGGCACGGTCAGTTCTGTCGTGATGCCGTCGGGTTGATCGGACTGGGTCGTAGCGGGTTTGACCAAGAAGGCTGGTTCGAAGGGGGGAGCCGTGAACGATCCTCCACCAAGACATCCTTCGGTGCCTACTGGCGTCGTATACATCTTCTGGGCTTTTTCGCCGGAGAGCGAATCGAGTGTCACAGTATTTGTGGTGAGTGGCCCGGAACCGGCACAGTGGCTTGGGTTGGTGATGAATCCACCATGACCGGTATTGCCGATGTTGCCTTCCAGGATCAATCTTGACGAGATCAGCGGAAGTGCCGGCGAGACATTGATTTCGTAGTAGTCGTGATAGTCGCTGGCCCATTCGACATCGCCTTCGATCAAGGTATGCGCATAGAGCTGGACCGGGCTTTTCGTGATGAATTCAGGCAGTGGAAGGGCAACTCCGAAGTCCGATGCCCGGCCCTTGGGCTGAACGAGGTTGTAGACCGTGCCCACAATTGGAAGATCGAGGCCTGCAGCTTCTACGTAGACGACGACTTCGTTCTTGCCGATGACGGTCCCGGGCTTACATGTGGGAGCTAAAAACGCCCCAGGCGCGACTTCAATACCAAATTCCGTCATAGAGCACTTTTCTACAGCCTCTGGATTTGTGCTGACGCCCGGGCCAACATCCGTTCGAACGTGTGTCACGACCCCAGATGGCACGCTCGGAGCGGTTCCTGTCGTCTTGACCGTGAATTCCGTGATCCCAAACGGAGGATGGCCAGCAGCCTGCGTGTAGGCGACTGAACCGGGGCCCGAGCTCGGGCTAGAGGCGGTACAGCCAGATTCCGTGCAGTTCGCCGCAAAGAAGCTTCCCACTTCGAACCCCGCCGCCTGCGCCGCCGGCGCAGCCAGCGCCATCGCCACATAGGCGACCGTAAACGCACAAGCAACCGTCCCAAAGAGCAAGCTCCGAACCCTCAACGTCATCCCGTCCTCCTCTAAATGCCGGACTCATTCCAGCGTCTATGTAGCAAGCAGTGTCTATGTAGACAACTCTCATCTACCCGGATCGATGCGGTCTCAGTACAAACTCGTGGCTTGCCGCTTGGCATCCTCGCCGCGTGACGCGACGAGGATTGTTGTCTTGAGGGCCGATGATCGGTGCCGCTGGCCTGGACGCGAGAATGAAGACGATGAGCTTCGGGACGCTTGCTTTGATCGGCCTGTGCGGCTTTGCCGGACCGCTGCTCGGGACCGCCGGCAAAGGCGCTGTGCCCGTCGTCGTCGGCGAGCTACTGGCCGGCATAATCCTCGGCAAGACCGGCATAAACGCGATCGACTCCGGCAATCCGACGCTGTCCTTCATGGCCGAAATCGGCTTTGCGATGCTGATGTTCGCGGTCGGCATGAACGTACCCCTGCGCGACGAAAGGATGCGGGCCTCGCTTGGCAAAGGCGCTACAAGCGCTCTGCTCGTGGCCGCGATCGCGGTCGGTGCCGGCCTGCTCGTGGGGCGGATCGACGGGGTCGGACACGCCGGGGTGTACGCGGTGCTGATTGCTTCTGGCTCAGCGGCGGTTGTGCTGCCGATCCTTCAGGAGCGGAATTTGGTTGGGCCAGTGGCGCTCGCGGTGATGGCGCAGGTGACCGTGGCCGACATTGGGGCCACGGTTGCCGTGCCGCTCGTACTCGCGCCTGGGAAGGCTGGGCGCATCGCGGCTGGCAGCGCGATCGTCGCCGCTTGCGTGATCGCGGCGTTCTTTGCCACCCGTCACCTGCGCGGCCGCGCCGATGTGCAGGCGCTGCGCCAACTCGGCAAGCGGCGCAACTGGGCGGTGGATCTGCGCCTTGCTCTGATCTTGCTGTTCGGACTGGCTTGGCTGACTGAGCGCAGCGGGGCGAGCCTGCTGATCGCCGGCTTCGGCGCTGGACTGATGGTGGCCGCCGTTGGCGGACCTAAACGGCTCTCCAACGAGGTGCTTGGCATCGCCGGGGGCTTCTTCATCCCGCTTTTCTTTGTCGTGCTTGGCGCTCGGCTGGACCTACGCGGGCTGTTCACCGACCCGTCGCTGATCGAGCTTGCCGGGGCGCTGGCGGTACTGAACGTGCTCGTGCACCTACTCGCCGCGCGCATTGCACGCCAGCCGCGCGCTGCCGGACTGGTCGCCTCGGCCCAGCTCGGGGTGCCATCCGCGATCGTCGCGCTCGGGTTGCCCGAGCACGTGCTTACCGCCTCCCAGGCCGGAGCGATCATGCTGGCCGCCTTGCTCAGCATCTTGGCCTGCTCCGTCGGCGCGTTGACGCTGGAAGGCGAGCGTGGCCGCCCGAGACGAGGCCCGGACCCTGGCTCGCAACGCGCCGGCGCCGATTCCACACTATGACATCTGTCTCCCTGCCGGCCGCGAATCCATAGGCTGGCGATATGCGCTGGATTGTGGACGGCATGAACGTGATCGGGACACGTCCCGACGGTTGGTGGGAGGACCGCCACAGCGCAATGGTGCGACTCGTGCACCAACTGGAGCGCTGGGCCGCCTACGGGGGCGAGGACGTGACGGTCGTCTTCGAGCAGCCGCCACGACCGCCGATCCGCTCGACCGTGATTGTTGTCGCGCACGCTCCCAGGCCCAGACGCGATTCGGCCGACGATGAGATTGTGCGGCTGCTCAAGCTGGAGGAGGAGCCTGGGCTGGTGCGCGTCGTTACCTCGGATCGCTGGCTCAGCGACCGTGTGCACGCTGAGGGAGCTAGCGTCGAGGGCTCGGAGTGGTTTCGGGTGCAGATCGAAGCGGAGTGAGGTCCTTCCAGATCGTGTGAGGCACCCGTGCCTTGCCCCACCTGCACCTGTGCCGTCATTTGCGTACGCGTGTTCAACGCAAAACGTTGCGCTCGCTGGCAGGACCGCGCTCAGACGATCGGCGGCGGATCGCCTTCCGCGCCTGCAAGCAGCTCCGGGTCCCAGTCGCAGACCAGGCAGGCGTGGCGGAAGGCCGAACGGGCGAACTCCAGCGCGAATGCGTGCGGGTCCGCTGCCGCGCAGACGTCCTCCCAGTCGAGCACGTACTCGCCCAATGCTCCATCCCAGCGAGCTGCCGCCGGCGAGAGCTCGGCCTCGGCAAAATCCCCCGGAGCCGGATGTGCGTAGGCGTAGAAGGCCGGCTTCTCATAGCGCGCGTCTCCCGGCCACCAACCGACCGCCACCTCTTGGGCGTTCATCGCGTTGCGCATGATGAAGTCCTGCGACGGCGGGTCTGCCGGTCGCCCCGAAAAAAGGTTGACGGCCAAATCGAACGAGCCCCACCAAGCGTTGACCGGGGTCGAGCGGCCGCGATATGGGGCGCGGAACGCTGCCAGCATCAACGCTGCCTGGGTTGCCGCGGCGAAATAGCGCTCTACCTGTTCGGGGCTATAGATGTGGTGTTCGTCGTCCTCGTCCAGCGGCACGCTCCAGGAGACCTCCTGTGGTGTGGGGTCGATCTCGACGGGACCGACCAGCTCCACGACCGCAGCCAACAGCTCGCGCGTGACCTCGCCGACGGGCCGGTCGGGACCTAGGGGAACGCGCAGCACGCGTCCGTCGCTATGCTCGGCGAGCGCTTGGTGGAAGTGCAGGTCGAGCGCGACCGCAAACGCTCCGGAGCCGTCGGGGGCGGGGAGCGGCAGCGTCTCCCAGCCACGCGCGCTCAGGCGCAGCGCGGCATGTTGCAGCTGCGGCTCGGGCGGCGCGAGCGTCGCCGCGAGCTTGCCGAGAACCTGTGTATGCGCGTGCAGTGTGTCGCACGTATCCCGCCAGTCGGCGAACGGGATAGTCGGCCACTCAGGACACATGCCTAGAAGCTACACCCGCGCGCATGCGACCGCCAAATCTGCCCTCAAAGGCATTCTTCCAAAGGCCGGCTCAGGAGACCTGTAGGTAGGAGAAGCCGACCGCGCTCGGGCTCGATGTGCGCGAGCCTTCGTATGTGGCCTTTGCCCGCCACTCTCCTATCGCGGGGGGCACGAATGCGATGCTCGCCGCGCCTTCGCTGACCAGCGCCGATACCTGGCGATAGAACTGCCAGCCGAAGACCGGGTCGAGGCGTTCGATCTCGACCGTGACCGGGCCGGACGCCGCCGGCGCCACCTTTACGTCGATGCCCACACCCTGGCCTGGAGCGGCCTTGTTGGAAGAGAACGACAGCGAGGTCGAGGTGATCGTGCGCGATTGGCGCACGAGCGTGAAGTTACCAGCGGTTGCGTCGCGCACGGAGACGACCGCGTAATAGCGACCGGGTTGCAGCTGGCGTTGGAGCTTCTGCGATCCGCTGCCACCACAGCGGCATTCGATCACCGCGCCGTCTTGACTGCGCAGCTGCAAGTTGAAGTCCGCCGAGGCTGGAGCCGTGAGCTCGAGCGTGAGGTTCGAGTGGCTGGTGACGTCGAGGCGGTAGAGACGCAGCACACTCACACCACGACCGTCGAGGCGAGCGTGTGCCTGCGCATAGTTGCCCAGAGCGATACCTGGGGCCGTCTCGGCTGGGCCGGCCGTGGCAACCTGTAGGTGAAAGCGCTGAACGCCCCGGTATGAATTGCGCGGGGTGACCTCGAAGCTGTACAGGCCGCCTTGGCCAGGGCCGGGCGTGAAGAGCCGATAGCCACCGCAGCCGACGCGCAGCAGAGCCGGTTCGCCTTCGAAGGAGCTCGTGCTGGGCGCGAACAACGCGCCGCTGACACACGCGCCTTTGGTCCTGTTGGCGAGGTTGATCAGATAGCTGACGCCAGAGTGCATCGTGAATGCGTAGGCGGCGTTGATGTTCTGGATGCGATCCACCTGCCCGCTGACGCCACTGGAGGGCAGCGCCGCGCCCGGGGGACCGACCGCCGGGGTGGGCAGGAAGACTTCGAGCGTGAAGTTCGCAAGCTGGGAATTCTGCAACGCCGCTACGCGGATCAGATACAAGCCGTTCTTGGATGCTTTGAAAGAGAGGGCCGCCTTGCCGTGAGCTTCGGTCTGCTGACATTGGACGGACTGCAGCTGAGAGCGCACGGCGTGATAGATGGCGACCGTGCCATCCAGCTCGCCGCCGGCCGTCAAATCGAGCGCGATCCGCTCCGCGTTCTGGGCTCGCACGCTGTACCAAACCGAGTTGGTGGTCGCCACACCGCAGGAAGATTCAGGCTCTCCCGCTTCGAGCGTCGCGCCGACCGTGGTGCCGTTGATGGTTGCGGGCAGGCTGTGAACGACCTGCGCGTTGGCGCGTTCGTCGTTGGACGGGGCGGGCACAGGCGCGACCTGTGCGAGCGACGCCGACGTCACGGGGACGATCGAGGCGCCGGCCGCGGCGGCTGGCGCGATCGCGAGAGCGAGCCCGGGCACGAGGGCCATTGCCGCCGAGACCGAGGCAGAGCACATTCGTTTGAGACGCATCGACTGCTATGTACGCCACCGGCCCCTCAATTCCCTCTATGCGAATCGTCGTGCTTCCGCAAGAATGTCAACGTCGGTTGTCGTTCCTTGGCCTGCCGGAGGAATGCGGCACGGCGCCAGCGATGGCCTGTGGCCGAGACGTCCGCTCTGGTGCGAGCGCGCCCATCGCCCGCTTGCCCTGCCGTATCAATCGAGTAGCCGCAGCAGATCCTCGCGGTCGGGGCCTGGCAGCTGTAGCCGCTCATGTTCCCCCGCCAGCTCAAGGATTCGCTCGGGCACGCCCACTCGTGCGAAGGTCTCGCTCAACGGCATCAGACAGCTGCGGGATTCGAGGAAGGCCCTGAAGAGGTCGGGATCGTGCATGATCGCTGTGAGCAGCGCCCCCGCCAGGGCTTGCGAGGGTTCGCTCGGCTGTGGCGGCTCCAATCCATCGCGCAACGCCTCGATTTCGCTCAGGCGGTTGCGATCCTCCGCGACCGTCTCCCGATACCAAGGAGTCAGCTGTGCCTCGGTGGCGGCGTCCCACGCCTGTGCGAACTCGAGTGGATCCTGCAAATGCGAGCCGACCACCTCACGCAGGCACTTCGCGTGCAGCAGCCCCAGCGACATCCCGCGACCCAGCGAGGGGTTTGTGCACGAGCTTGCGTCGCCAAGCAGCGCGATGCCGGTGAGCTGGATTTGCCCGTCGCGCAGCGGACGGCGGTAGCGATCGATCACCCCTCCCATCGCCATCATGTCGCTGATCGGCTCGCCGTCAAGCCAATGCGCGTGCGCCGGGCACGCCTTCACGACAGCGTTCCACGCGTCTGGATGGCGCATCCGCTTCAGCGCTTGGTCCCCGCTCGAGATATAGACCGTCACCGACCACGTGCCGTTGTCTGATGGAAGAGTCAGGATCGAGAACGTCCCCAACGGCGCGAGCAGCGGGCCGAAGGACTGCGGCGTTGTACCGTCCTGCGAGCGGAAGTAGCGGCCGTAGTAGATGAACCCGGAATCCTCGGACTCTTCGTGCAGCGGCCCGATGTTCGCGTCGCTGCACCAGCGCGGCAGTTGCGAGCCCCGGCCCATCGCATCCACCACCAGGTCGGCTTGCAGCGCCTCACCCGAGTCAAGGCGTATACCTGTCACGTGCGGCGTCCCGTTGCCGAGCTGGATGATCGGCTCCTTCACTGTCACACCTCGACGTACTCGCAGGCTGGGCTCATCCTCCGCGGCCCGTCCCAGCACCTGCTCAAAGACCGGACGACGAGCTGTGTAGGTCACGAACCGCTCATCGCCGGCTCGCCGGGTGCGATCGGCCACGGTGGGAGGCATCCGCTCGAGCAGGTCCATGCGCATCGCGCCCGCCGAGACAAGCCCGTCAAAGACGTCGGGGAGCTCCTGCTCCAGCACGATTCGACCGCCAGGCTGTAGGAAATGGGCCATGCGGAACTGGCTCACGCCATCGCGCGACCACTCCCACGCTTCATCGACTGACTCGGGCACGGGCGCCGTGTCGCGCTCGAGCACCGTGACCTCGTGCCCGTCGCGCGCCAGCATCAGTCCGGATGCCAGCCCGCACACCCCACCGCCCAACACAACGATCCTGGCCATCAGCGGCTCAGCCTCCCGCCGTGCTGCTGTACTCACCCTGCTTACGGGCGCCACTGCACAGCTCAGGAGGACACAAGTTCATATAGGTAGAAAATCTACCAGCAGTCGGTTCACCGCATCCGGCGCCTCGAGCTGCATCCAGTGCCCCGGGCCGTCGAGGCGCTCGTAGCGCCACGGGCCGGCGACGTTCTCGGCCGACCTGGTCATCTGTCCCTCGGTGAGCGCGAAATCCCCCGAGCTCCACACGCCCATCGTCGGCGCCTGTATCGGTGGCGGCTGCGAACCGGAGAGCAGAAAGCGTTCAGGGGGAATGTTCGCCCGGTAGTAGTTGAGGCCGGCAGTCAATGAGCCGTTTGCCTCCAGTTCGGCGATCCTCGCATCCGTCTCGGGGTGGCGGCCCCAAGCACGGAAGTTGGCCCAATCGTTGTCCGACAGCCACTGCTCGGCCACGCCGGCGAACTGGAACAGGAGCATGTACCACGACTTCTCATGCTGCTCGAAGCCGTCTGCGAAGAACGTCGCGGGATGCCCGACCGACATCGCGACGAGATGGTCGACGCGCTCCGCGGCCGCAAGCGCGGTGGCCCATGCCACGCCGGCCCCCCAGTCGTGGCCCACCACATGAGCCCGATCGGCGCCCGCCGCGCCAATCACGGCCAGCACGTCGCCGACGAGCAGATCCATCGTGTAGGCCTTCGCGTCCGTCGGCTTGTCTGACCGGCCATAGCCACGCAGGTCGGGGACGATGACCTTGAACCCCGCCTCCGCCAGCACCGGGACCTGATGGCGCCATAGTCCCCCCGAGTCCGGGAACCCGTGCAGCAATACCACCGGGCGACCCTCGCCGGTCACCTCGTACTCGATACCCACACCACCAACGTCAACTCGCACGGTAGCCACACCCTACCGCTCGGCATGTCAATCCCCAACGACTAGGCGCCCTGAGAAATTCGAACTTCCGACCTTCGGTTCTGTAGAGCGAAGCTTATAGTGCAGATTCGCCTGCAAATAATGCGTTTTCCACATCGACGAGGCGGAGGTGTTTTGGCTCTCGACGGTGCGTCCTGATGGTCGCCCGCACGTCACCCCGCTTTTGGCCGTGTGGCACGCCGACGCAATGTACTTTTGCACCGGTCAGGAAGAGCGTAAGGCAAAGAACCTCCAGCAGAACCAACAATGCATTCTCACCACGGGCCAGAACGGACTCGACGGACTCGATGTCGTGGTCGAAGGACACGCCCTCGAGGTCGACGATGGAGCGGAGCGCCAACAGGGCGCCAACACCTACGAATCGAAGTACGGGACGCACTTCACAGCCCCCGAGGGCACGTGGTTTGGTCTCGGCGATGCGATCCGCGCGGGTAAAGTGCTCCTCTATCGGGTCACGCCTACGACGATTCTCGGCTTCGCCAAGGGTGAGCAGTTCAGCCAGACGCGATGGCGCTTTGGTTGATCCTGCGACGACGAAGTGACCCGCGTACTGCGCTCGACGAAACCGAGGGGCCATGTCGTTTGGCCCCGTGTGTGCTCCTTCCTGGTTGGTTAGCTCACCATCGGCGGTCCCGCGCCGACGGCCTTGGACGTTGCCGCGATCTCGCCGCGGAGCGCCTTCAGCGCGGCGACGTAGATCTCCGAGAACGTCGGGAACGGCTGGATCGTGTCGGCGAGCACGTCGAGCGAGATGTGAGCGCGGATCGCAAGCGTCGCCTGCTGCAGCCACTCGCCCGCCTCGGGGCCGAGCGCGTAGGCGCCCGTCAGCCGCACACCGTCGCTGAGTAGCGTGAGGAAGCCGTTGCTGTCGGCGTAGGCGCGCGTGTAGGTGGCTGTCTTGGCAACGTCGGCCAGTGGCACCATCGCGCTGAAGCGGCCAGCTGAAGCGCCCACCGCGGCAGCCTGCGGGTCTGTGTAGACGACGCGCGGAACGGCCTCGTAGTCGGCCTTCCGCGACTCGCCGAGAATGTTCGCCGCGACCACCTCGCCCTGGTACTTGCCGACGTGGGTGAGCGGCCAGATCCCGTTGACGTCGCCGATCGCCCACAACCCCTCGGCCGCGCGCAGATGCGCGTCGACCGGTACCCCGTGCGCGTCCGGCTCGACGCCGACGCTCTCGAGACCCAGCCCCCGCACACGTGGACGCCGTCCAGTGGCGACGAGCAAGCGGTCACCGCGAAGCTCGCGCCCGTCGTCGATCTCGAGCACGTAGTCCTCACCGTCGCGTCGCGCGGCGCCGACGTTCGCTGACAGCACGAGCTCGATGCCTTCGCCGCACAGCACCTCGCCGAGCGCCTCGCCGAGCGGCGCCGGCTCGCGCCCGAGCACGTGCTCGGCCATGTCGATCACCGCCACATCGCCACCGAACCGGCGAACGGCCTGTCCGAGCTCCACCCCGACCGGCCCGCCACCGAGGATCAACAGGCGCCGCGGCACCTCCTTCATCGATGTCGCCTCGCGGTTCGTCCAGACATCGTCGAGCTCACGGAGGCCCGGTACGGGCGGCACGACCGGGTCGGCACCGTTGGCGAGGACGATGTGGTCGGCGGTGTGCGGGACGCCGTCGACCTCGACGACTCCCGGGCCGGCGAGCCGCCCGCTGCCTCGCAACAGGTCGATGCCGTTGTCCGCGAGCCAGCGTTCCTGGCCGGCGTCGGTGTGGTCGGAGACCATGAAGTCACGCCACGCGAATGCAGCGTCGACGTCGACATCGGCGCTCGCGGCGGCCTCGCGCGCGCCGTGGACCGCCTCGCCTGGTCGCAGCAACGTCTTCGACGGGATGCAAGCCCAGTAGGAGCACTCCCCTCCCACGAGCTCCCGCTCCACGACGGCCACACGCAGGCCGCCCTCGGCGAGCGCACCCGCACAATGCTCGCCCGGTGAGCCGCCACCGAGGACGATCACGTCGTACTCGCTGCTCACGTCGGCAGCTCTTCGCCTGCGCGCTCGCGCACCATGTAGAGCGCGTACCAGTCCGGCCAGTTCTCATCCGCCTGGCCCGTTCGCTGCTCGTGCTTGCCGTGGGCTGCGGCTGCGCGTCTGAGCGCGTCCGCGAGATCCTCGACGGAGTCATACACCGTGTTCATCAGCAGCCTCTCCTTTCATTCAGCGACCCGGCAGCCGCGTCGTGATCTCCTGGAGCAGCCAGCCGTTGCCATCCGGATCACTAAAGGTCGCGAACGAGCCGTAGGTACCGTGGTCGGGCGCCGGCCCGGACAAACGACCAGGGTCGTGGAACCGAGCGCCCAACGCGCGCTCGTGGAACACCTCACTCACCTCCACGCCGCGTGCCAGCAGATCCTCACGCGCCGCCCCGACGTCGGAGACGCTCAGGTAGATGCTCTCGGCCGAACCGGGCTCGGCGGATGTGACGTTCGCGCCAAATTGAATGGAGCACCCCGAGCCCGGCGGCGTGAACTGGACCAGGTGCAAGTCCCCATCCGCAGTCACGTCCGCGTCGAGTCTCCAACCCAGGCCCTCATAGAAGACCTTCGCCCGATCGACATCCGAAACCGGCACCACCACGACCTCGAGCTTGAAGTCCCCGGCCTTCACCGGCGTGGTGCCCGCCGCACTTTGGCTGCTCACCTCGATATCGCTCATATCGCCTCCACGATCCCGTCGGGTCGCGCATACTTTCCTCTCATCCGAGCAGAAGTCAAGCCGTCCCGCGTGGCGCGTGGCGAGTCCGGCGACGCTGAAAAGCGAACCCGCTTTGTGGCCTCGCCAGGCATGCGCGCGACGCTGGATCGGTGCCAGGACCGAAACCGACCTGCGGATGCCAACATGAGCAGCATCGTCGTGAGCAACAACGAGAAAGTCGCGCTCGTCACCGGCGCCTCGCAGGGCATCGGCGCCGGTCTCACGAGGGCTTACCGTGAACTCGGGTATGCCGTGCTCGCCACCGCTCGATTCGATCGGGCCGTCAGAGGACGACGGCATCGTTGCCGTCGAGGGCGACATCGCCGACCCCGAGACGGCACAGCGCATCGTGGAGGCGGCGGTCGAGCAATTCGGTCGCATAGACACTCTCATCAACGCGGGGATGGGCGCGTTGCACCCCATCGGTCGGGTGGGCAAGATCGAGGACGTGGTCGGTGGAGTCCTATATCTCGAGTCGGCGCCTTTCGTGACCGGGGAGATCTTGCACATCGACGGCGGCCAAAGCGCAGGACACTGACTATGGAGCCATTTCAACAACGGAGGTCACTATGAGCAACATCAATGAGGAGATCGTCTTGGCTCATTTCATCGTTTCAGATGATGTAGAGCGTTCCCGCCGCTTCTACACGGAAGTGCTCGGCGGCAGGGTGGTCTTCTCCGGGGAGCCAACCTATGTCGCACTATCCAACAGCTGGATCATCATCAATGGTGGCGGAGGCCCGACCGACGACAAGCCGGAGGTGACCCTGGAGACGCCACGCGACCTCGACCGGGTCAGCAGCTTCCTCAACATCCGGGTCAAAGACATCGAGGCCGTGTACGCCGAATGGAGCGCCCGCGGTGCTCAATTCCTGACACCACCGAAGCAACACCAGTACGAGATCCGCTGCTACATCCGCGATCCCGACGGTCATCTGATCGAGGTGGGCCAAACCACCGACCCAAACGGGGACTGGACCCCGCCTCAGTGGCTGTCGAATACAGCCGCCGAGAAATCATGACGACCGCGGTCATCGGCACGGGGACGCTCGGATCGGTCATCGCACGCCTGCTGGCCTCAGGCGGCGAAACCCTGCGGCTCTCGAGCGCCAACAATGAGTCGGCACGAACGCTGGCTGCAGAGATCGGTCCAGCTGCGGTCGTCGCCGGCGACAATCGCGACGCGCTGCAGGGCGCCGATGCCGTCGTCCTCGCGCTGCGGTTTACCGCGCTTGAGGGCGTGATAGACGAGATCGTCGACCGGCTAACGGACAAGCTCGTCGTCGTTCCGAGCAACCCGCTCGGCATCGACGCGCAAGGTAACGTCTCGCATCTCCTGCCGAAAGAGCAATCCTCTGGCGAGGTCCTAGCCGGGTGGTTGCCGGCGGGGGCGCGCTTGGCAATGGCGTTTGGAACCCTGTCGGCCGATATCCTCGAGTCCTCTAGC
The DNA here is from genome assembly GCA_035486935.1 of Solirubrobacteraceae bacterium. GTDB lineage: Bacteria > Actinomycetota > Thermoleophilia > Solirubrobacterales > Solirubrobacteraceae > Palsa-744. The sequence continues at coordinate 25,470 of DATHMQ010000025.1, read as the reverse complement.
AAACGATCGCCAGAGCCGGCGGTCCTCTTCTACGTGACCGACGACGACCGTGCTGGCGAGGAAGTCGAGCGGTTGATCCGAACAACCGGCTTCGAGCCGGAGAAGGCCGGCGGGCTCCAACAAACCGGTCGACTCGAGGTGGGCGGCGACCTTCACGACCTCGTAGTCGGCCCTGCAGAGGCGCGGCCATTGACCGGTGGGGCCTGATTGCTTCGCGGCCCTGGCAGGGGGCACCTCTTGGGTCGGGCCCTTCGTTCGGATGGGCTTGACGAGCTGACCATCGCTCATCGCTTAACTCCCACCTCAGTCCCCTCGGTGTAGCGAATCGCCTCTCCTTCGACTGGACTCACCAGGAACTGCTCGCGCTGATCGGGCAGTTCATAGTCGGGAAGGCGTGCCCCGACCTCGATGTCGCCGCGCATAATGAGCCTCCATCGGAGTCAAACGTGGTGGCGTATAGCTTTACCATGGAACGAGGTTAGAGTCCCCGACCATCACAATATCGGCTGCAAACCCGCCCGTAAGGGGGTATGAGTCCCAACAAGTGGAGGTGGCAGATGGCAGGACTGCCCACAGAGGGAATTATGCTGACCCACTTCATCGTCTCGGACGACGTTGAGCGTTCTCGGCGTTTTTACACCGACGTGCTCGGCGGCACGTTGGAACGCTCCGGAGAACCGACCAACGTCGCGCTCGCCAACAGCTGGATCGTCATCAATCGGGGCGGAGGCCCGACCGACGACAAGCCCGCGGTCACTCTGGAGACGCCACGCGACCCCGACCGGGTCAGCAGCTTCCTGAATATCCGGGTCAAGGACATCGAGGCCGTGTACGCCAAATGGAGCGCCCGTGGTGCTGATTTCCTGACACCACCGAAGCAACACCAGTACGAGATCCGCTGCTACATCCGCGATCCCGACGGTCATCTGATCGAGGTGGGGCAAACCACGGACCCTGAGGGGGACTGGACACCCCCTCAGTGGCTGTCGAGCACGGCCGGTGGGGATCCCGAGTGAATGCCGAATTTCAGCAGCGAGATCGGTCACTCGATTAAGTCATCCTGGATCATCAGTCCTCACATGTCATCCAGCCCGGAAAGGAGCAGTGCATGGCCTCACTAGTTCTGAAGATGTCCGTCTCGCTCGACGGTTACGTCGCACCCGCCGACGGGAGCTCCGACTGGGTCGCCGCGGGACGCTCTCCCGACGGCGCCGAGTGGGTCCTCGACACCGTGAGCAACGCCGGGACGCACCTCATCGGTGCGGCGACCTATGCGATGTGGGCCGGTTTCTGGCCGGGAGCCGCAGGGCCGTTCGCCCAGCCGATGAACGAGATCCCCAAGGTCGTGTTCTCCGACTCGCTCGCCTCCGCCGAGTGGGGCCCCGCGACAATCGCCCGCGGCGACCTGGCCGCCGCCGTCACGCGCCTCAAGCAGGAGCGCCCCGAGGGGTACCTGCTCGCCCAGGGCGGTGTGCGGTTCGCGCGGTCGCTGGTCGAGACTGGCTTGATCGACGAGTACCGTCTCGTCGTCCACCCGGTCATCCTGGGCGCGGGCGAGCGGCTCTTCACCATGCCGCTGACTATCGAGCCCGTGAGCACCACCGCCTTCAGCCGCGGAGGCGTCGCCCACGTCTTTGCGGCGCACCCGTGATCGCTGCTCGAGCGGCTACTCGCGTGCGATGATTCATCCCGCTGACGGAGGTCTGAGAAGCTATGAGTACAGTCACCTGCCATATCGCAATGTCGCTCGATGGTTTCGTCGCCGGGCCCAACCAGAGCCCCAGCAATCCGATCGGAGAGGGCGGGCTGCGCCTGCACCAGTGGGCGTTTGCGACCGACAGCTGGCGAAAGCAGCACGGATTGGACGGGGGCGAGCGGAACGCGGACTCGGAGGTCGTTGACGATGTCCTCAAGGGTGTTGGTGCCTACATCATGGGCCGAAAGATGTTTGGTGGCGGTGACGGGCCATGGGATGAGACGTGGACGGGCTGGTGGGGCGATGACCCTCCTTATCATGCGCCCGTCTTCGTGCTCACACACCACCCCCGCGACCCGCTTTCGATGGAGGGCGGCACTATCTTCAACTTCGTAGGCGACGGGATCGAGTCCGCACTCGAGCAAGCGCACGCGGCGGCCGGTGACAGGGTCGTCTCGGTCGCTGGCGGCGCGAGCACCGTCCAGCAATGCCTCGCCGCCGGGATGCTGGATGAGCTCTATCTCCACATCGTCCCGATCATCCTTGGGGCGGGGGAGCGGCTGCTCGAGAACGTCGGCGATCCTACCCTCGAGCCCATCAACGTGATCGCCTCACCGGCAGTGACCCACGTCAGATATCACGTCGCCCGCTAGGCAGCCGATAGCCACGCACCCGGCCGCGAGAGTGACGCTGGCGCACGGAAGCGATCGTCGGCATAGGCGCCCAGCAGACGAACGCAAAGGACGAACCACGGTGGCCTTGTCGACGCGCTGCGCGTTGTTGGTTTCGGCAGGGCGAAGCGGGAGCGCCCCTGCGTCGGCTCCCGCTTTCGCTGATTGATGTTTCAGAACTGGAGACCGGCGCTGGCGAGCATCATCGGTGCTCGCCGTGAGTTCACTGCCGAGATGATCTCCTCTGTGTCGATTCCCTGCAAGTAGATGGAGGTCGTGCCAAGGTTGACGTGGCCGAGCTGGCGCTGGATGATGTTCAGTGGCACTCCCTCTCGCGCGAGCTCGACCGCGTGGGCGTGGCGTAGCTGGTGCGGCGCGAACCGGCGCCGAGTCCCGGCGTGAGCAGCGAGGCGACGAAGCTCGCTCCGTACCGCAGCACTCGACCACGGCCTGCCGCGTGTCGGGCCGTCGATCACACAGAACTTTGACCCGACCGGCAATTCGACGCGCGCGGTGAGCCAGGGCTGCAACTGCTCCCATCCCCATGCGTCAATGCCGATCTCGCGGCGCCGGCCGCCCTTGCCGTTGCGAACGAGCAAAGACCCTCGCTGTGGGTCAAGATCTCGTTCGCTCAGCGTAAGCGCCTCGTGGATGCGTAGCCCACCACGCCAAAGCACGACGATCAGCGCCCGCAGGCGAGCGCCGTGGCGGTCGGTACCGGCATCGCGCATCACGGTGTGATGATCTCCTGCACTGTGGGCGGGTCTGCTGAATAGCGCAGCCCCTTGTTGCGCGGCGATCGTCCAGCGTGGTAGCCCGGCATCGTCGCCGGAGAGCGACGACGCCCCGCGGAATCAAGCAAAGTCGAGTAAGTCATGGGAACCCTCCTCCCATCGCATTTGAATTGATTCCTCTGCTCTACCAGTCGCGGGGAGCTGCACGGCAGCGAACACGCGCACCAGCTCCCCGGTCGCCGCGTCATATTCGCGGGCACTCGTGACAGCGTCCGGAGCGCCAAAAGGAAACTCACTGGCGACAACGATGTGCCCGTTCGGAGCGACCGTTAGGTCGAGCGGACCGCGACCGGAGTCCCGCACATGCGCGGGGCCAAGGCACTTGGCGGCCCGCACGCCATGTTCGTCTCGCCAGAATGCGTAGTAGGCGCGCTCGCCGCCCTTGCGTTCGGCCCCGACCTGGAGATGCCCTGTCGGGCGAGTTGTTCTGCTCATGGTGTATATGACCTCCACGGACTCAAACCGGCCAACGACATCAACCAACACCGAGCCCACGATGCCAGCAAACACCACGCAACACAGCCACCCAAGCGGCCGGAAGCAGACCCACCTACCGCGTCGCTACGCGGAAAATGGGGCTAGCTTGCTTGCGATCTTGCATCACGCCTGATAAAACTACATACGTCATTTGATTTGATGTTATGCGTGCCGCGCTGGCACTGAGAGGGAGAGCCAATGGGAGTCATTGTGGGGCTAGTCGTTCTCGGCGTCATCTTTTGGGCCTTTTGCCAGTTCGTGTTGGGACCAATTTTGATGTGGTCAAAGAAGCGGCAGATCAGGGCGGGCGTACACAGCTTGAGCCGCGCTCCGGACATGAACTACCAGGCAAGGCTGAACGCTCAGGCCATTGCCGATGAGCTAAAGCGCGACGCAGCAGAGATGCCCGCCCGTCCCTCCGCTCCTGCCAGTGGTGCAACCAATTCCCTCGACCTCGCCTCGCAACTGAAGAAACTCACTGACCTTCACCAGTCGGGTGCTCTGACGGCCGACGAGTTTCAGGCTTCCAAGGCAAAGCTGCTCGACAAGGGCTAGTCCCAACACCGATCTGCCGCGGTCCGTAGCCGAGCGCTCGCTGCGCGACGCGCTGCCGGGCGATCACCTCGTAGCCCATTTCGGTCGCGGGCCCCGCGACCGTCGAACGACCACAGGAGTGGTCCGCAGCGTCGCGCGCCGGCAGGCGCTCTGTCCGAAAGCGGTCAGGGCGGACGTCGTCGGCGTGACTGCCTGGCTGAAAGCACGGGCGGTCTATCGCCGATGATCCGCTTCACGATCCGCTCCCGGGGTTATGAGTTCCTCAGAATCTCTATTGTCCAGTCACTGCAAAAGGAGTGCACGCCCTGCCTGCTCGTAACCGGCGGCTAGAACTGTATCCATCGATTTCATCCGCGTATTCGCTTCGGTCGCCGGAAGCCCCGACCCGCCGGCCTCGCCAGCAGCCGTAATCACCCAATGGCGAGCGCGCAGCGCCAGCCGCCGGGGAAACTCGTGTAATCGCTGCGATATCAGGGGCCTCATGCCAGGTGCGGTCGCCTTTATCAGGCTCCGCGCCTTACGGCAGGAGACCGAACCGCGCCACACAATTATCCTGTCAGGATACTCCGGCCACTGGTCAAGCCAGTCTTAGGGGCCCGATTGTTCCCGGCAGGACACGCTTGGTGCCGCACGATCGTTTAGCTGCTGCGGAAGTCGCGGCCACCTCCGTGAGCTCATCAGCGACCGAAAGGGAGGCCGCGATCCTGCCGCCGCCGGTCGCCTGCGCTCGTGCACGCGAGCGCCAACGCGACGACGATCCCAACGGGATGAAACCTGCTCTCCAGCTTTGCCGTATCGATCTCGCTCTCATTGCCGATTGGGCAACACGAAAGGAAGGGCTCCTCCGCGTTCACATTTCAAGAATCTGGGCAGTTTCGCCGTAGGCCGTTGCTACGGTCCACACATTTGCGACGACGGTGGTGGAGGAACTGGCAGCGGAATCATTTGGGCGACCGGCTATCTTGCCGCATTAGGAAAGCGGGTATAAACTTTATCCTTTATCACGCGTCCGGCCGAACTTCCACTACGATTTCGATCGTTCCGGAGTCGCCGTAAGCGTCGTGCACTTCCAGCGTGGCAGAACACGTACCGACTTCCGCCAGAACCCCCTCGATAACATCTTCGTCACTGGGCCGGCCTTCACTAAGCAACAGCAGGCCGGGGCACGTGGGTGCCGGCTGACCCACAGTCCATGTGTAGGGGCCAAGGCCACCTTCAGCGTCGAGTCCCTCATCAAAAGGCTCGTCGAGCGTAGCTTCTAGGTGAAGAACCCCGCCGTCGACCCCATCGACGAGGATCGTTTCGTTGCGCCCCTTAACCGTCAGCTTGTTGTAAGTGGCTTTCGCCGTGGCTCCGAGCAGGTCGGTCACGGTGACTTCGAAGGTGCTTTCGCCAGACTTGGTTGGCGTGCCCGAGATCTCCCCGGTGTCTTCGTCGAGTTCGAGGCCTTCCGGCAAGCTCCCGGATGTCAGCGCCCAGGTGTAGGGTTCCGTGCCCCCGGTGGCCTGGAGCGTTTCGCTGTATGGCATACCCTCGGCGCCGTCAGGGAGGCTAGTGGGCGTGATCATCAGGCCGCCCGTCACGGTCAGCGTTGCTGCGCCGAGGCCCTTGCCGTCGGTAGCTGTGACCGCGTAGTTCCCGGCCGATCCCGCGGTGCACGTATGGCCGGTACAGCTGGCGCCGCTGGACGCTGTTAGCGTGAAGTCAGTCACTGCACCAAGGTTGTTACCGTAGGAGTCTAACCCCGTCGCTGTGAATTCCGGCGAAAGAACGCCCGTGTCAGTCGTGTTGGGATCCGGCGAAAGTTCCAGTCCCGTCTCAGCGCCCGGTGTGATCATGATCGAAGCGAAGGCGTGGACGAAGTCGAATTCGGCCTCGATACTGTGAGTGCCCTTGCGCCCAGCGCTACAGGTCTGGGTGGCATCGTTGCACGTCTCATAGGGATCGACAGGAGCGTCGGGATTGTCCACAAATGTGAGGTGCACGGACGGCGCCGGCACGTAGTCGATCGGGTGGCCTGCCTTATCATCTGCGATGATTTTGAAGCCGACCGGTTGTCCCGCCGAGACCGTTGGGTTCCCCGGAACGATTTCGAGGGACGTGACTTCGTTGAGATAGGCAAGCTTCGGAATTGCGCCAACGATGGCTTCTCCCACGCTGATGGCCCCGAGGAAGTCCGCGATCGCAACAAGCCATGGCTCTGACGCAGCGGCTACCGTCCCGCTGAAGACCACAGTGGCGCCCTTGAGAATTGCTTTGAGGACCACCTCGTCTTGGAGGTTGCCCACGACTTGGTCCAGCCCGAGCTTGGCCTCAAGCATGGCGAGACCGACTGCATAGCCCTCCTCGGCCGCTGCATGAGCGGTGGCAGGACGGTCGAGGCGGGTCGCCTTCGCGCTCTCGGAAGGAAGATGAAGTGCGAGGAATTGTTCCTCTGGGATGAGGGATGCGACAGCCAGTGGAGGGAGAGTCTGGAGGTAGCTCGTAGCCCCAGGTGCTGTCAGCAGCGCGCGGGTCGCACCTGAAAGTTGCTGGGCGTGTGCCGCGTCCCACGCCCGCGCGAATCGAGACCAAGCCGCGTTGTAAAGGGCATCGGGGGTTTCTGGGCTACCGGACGACAGTCGCGCAGCGGGATTGCTACCTGCCGCTACATCTGCTGCGAGCGTCGCGGGCTGGCCCTTCAAGCGCCGCCCTTCGGCTATCAGTAGGTCGATCGCGGGATTGTGGGCGAAGCTCGCGAACACGCCGACGAGCACGTGAATCTGCACCCTGGTGAGGTGATGCCCGTGCTTAGCAGCTGCGAGGGCGGCCCTTACACTCGGGCGCGCGAGCAGGACGTTGACGCCGAGCATGTCCTTCTGAAAAGGCGTGAGACCCGCATCCTGCGATATGAGGCTCTTTGAGAGCGAAGCGACCGAGGGGTCGGTCAGGGCACCTGCGAGCTGCGTCTCCATGGCGATGGCGGACCGCGACATGGCCGCAGCTCGCAGTCGCGCCCCTACCGATCTGCCGACAGAGCCGACGGCGCATTGCGGTGCCGCCAGGACGAATGCGCAGCTGGCGACCATCAGCGCCGCGAGTACTCGTCTCGTTCTCATTCCCCCGTCCCCTCGAGCTTTTGGCGCTGCGGCGGCGGCTCCCACAACCACGAGCGCGGCAAGAAGCACACGCCCTCCAACCCGTCCAAGCGTCCCCGAAATCGTGCGCCCTCCTCGTTGCTCGTTGACGGTGTGCTCTCAGATGCCCGTCCATCCGTGCCAGGGCTCACCGTCTTGACGAGCGACTATACGACCAAGTTAGGGCAGGTGTCCATCGCCACGACCACGGCTGCGCACAGTGACCACCCCCGTTTCCCCGTCGCCGGGGACATGACGGAGGGGTTGTGTACGAGGGACTTTGGGGGGTCACGCTTGCTCGCCGACGAATGCGAGCGCGACTTGGCTTGACGTCACACTTGCGCAAAGGACGACAAGCAGCGCTGTGTCTCGGAACCGGCCGGGCGCCTGTTGGCCGTCAAAAGCGAGCGTGTCCGTCTGCCGGATACGTCGCCGAACTTCCGAGCCAGAGCACTTAGCCGCCTTGAGAGGCAGGAAGCGCAGGGCGAGATCGAGCGGGAGCAGTTTCTGGTGCTCTTTTGTCCAGTCCTTGGCGACCGCGACCGCAAACGACAGCGAGCCGTGTTCAAGATGTCCCTCTATCTCGCGAAGCGGACGAAAGCAATGCCACTACCCACCACCACTACCAGACATTTCCCCACCTGCTCGTCGTCATTCTCTAGCCAGTCTTTAAGTAGTCGCGCTCGACCCTCTACATACTGCTGGTACCGGCTCTCGCGCTTCTGCGGTTCACTGGCGCGCTTTTCTTCCAGAGCACCCAACCACCGCGATCTTTGTGGTCTCGTGGATCACGGCACCGTTGTGGGCGGCAAGTTCGGTCGGCATGGCAAGCGTCGCTCGCAGGCGCTCGCGCACGTTGACGGTGACGCGAACCGTGTGTCCATGTACGCGCCGGGTGACCTTGCGCTTGACGGTGGCCACCTTCGCCTGGCCGCAGAGGTTCGTGTTGGCGCCGAGAAGGGAATGTGCCCCCTGTGGGAGATACAGCCGCAGTGTTTGGAGTGGGACGTCGGGGATCGCTCCGAATGTGACGCTCGTCGTTCCGGCCTTGCCGATGAGGGTGGAGCCTCTGAGGATCAGCGTCACACCGTCGCCTTGCAGGACGAGCACCGGCGAGGGAAGCGCACCCCTGCCGTGCGTGATGAGATAGACCGGCCCCGTCAGCTGTGCGCTCAGAAAGGGGGTCTGTGCGCTGGCAACTCCCACGAGGGAGCTAGGGGCGCACGCAGCCGGGTTGGAATTGAAGGTCTTTTCCGGGCACGCGCCCTGAAGCGCGGCCAAGCGCGAGGGGAGGTGTTCGGGCAGGGCCAGCTTGATCCGTGCGAGGTTTGCGGCGCCCGCTACTGCGTGCCCGAATGTGAGTGCGAGGTCGAGGCTCGCGCCGCCTGTCTCGGTGGTGTGCCCGGTCGTGGATGCCGCTAGTCGCGGCTTGAACGCGAGGATGGCGCAATCGGCGAGTGGGTAACGATTGGACACGCTAGTGAGCGCACCCTGCGCGTCCGCGATCGTGCCGGTGACGTGCTCTTCGCCACAGTTGGTGGGGTTGATGATGAATCCTGGCCGGTCGATGTCGAGGCTTATGCGCTGTATGCGTAGCGGGACGCCGAGGACGATCTGTGGCAGTGGGTCGGTGGTGATCGTAAGCGCAGCCGTAACGGGGTCGACTGTGACTCGGGCGCGGGTAACGACCGTCCCGAGATTCAGCGGCCCGGCGCGGCCGTCGGTGACGATCGCAAGGCCGAACGGGGCGCCACCGTAACCGCTCGTTAGGTAGATACTTCCCGGCATCTTGAGCGGCAGCGGCCCGCTTCCGGCCGCCACGGTGGAGCTTCCTATACGTGATGTCGGTGGGCATTCTCCGGTGCTCGCGAGTGCCTGGGCGCACGGAGGGACACTTGAGAGCATTGCTGAGAGTCCGGGCGGCGTCTGGACTTGTATTGCGGACAGGTCCGGTTCGCCGGCGCCGCGGGTGACGATGATCGCGAACGGGCTGGCGGCAGCCGCGTCAGAGTTCATACTTCCTGCAAGAAAGCCCGGATTCAGTGGGACGCTGTGGCAGCCGCTCACGTTGAAGGAGGACGACGGCGATGCGTCGGGCGTGTGTGGTGCGCTCCAGGGCTCCAAGTCGAATGTCGTGCTCGCCGCGCCGCATATCGAGGGGTTGGCCAACAAGGCGAGTTCGCCGCCGAAGAGATGTAGGTTTAGTGCGCTGATCGGCAGCTCCGGAAGTTCGCTCAGGCGGACGGTGATCTGGCCCGTCGCGGGGTTTGCTTGGACGGTTCCGGCGAGCTTTATAAGGACACCTTCGTTTTGGTTGCGTTCGATGTTCGCGCCTGCCCCCAGTTCGATGTAAATGCGGTAGAGATTGCCGTCAACGGCGTCCGCTTCCGTGCAGGCGCCTTGACCTTCACCGCCGCATCCGGGCGTTGCGATGTAGACGTGACCTTCGACCGGATGTGCCAGCAGCGGCGTGATCGCTTCGGCTACTCCGACGATCGAAGCATTGGGGCAGTGCCCTGGGGCGAGTTCGGGTTCTTTGGGGCCAAGTTCAGACGCGGGAATGGCTTCGCCTGGCCCGACTTCTCCTGGGCGCAGCGGTTCGCCGCTTGCGTTGCGGCCGGTCGGGATGTTGATGCCGGACGGGCCAGTCGCGTCACATCCCTGAAGGCCGTCGCCGACGGCCGGATTGATCGCGACACCCTGCGGCAATGTGATCGTCGCGGCCCGCAGCGCGGGCGCTGCGGCGACGGTGTTCTGAAACTGGTGGACCTGGATGCTGATGCCCAGACCGTCAGGTGCTTCGGGTCGTTGCGTTTCTGGGCGCACAGATACTTCGGGCCAAAATGGGAGGCGTTCGCAGTAGCCCATCGGGAGCATGCTGGCCGTGGCCTGAACGTAGTCGCCTGGCTGCTCCCAGGAGTCCGCCCACACAACCGTCGTCGGTGGTTCACCGGAGCAGGCGTCGGGCATCGTCAGGAACGGCACCGCTTCTTCGCCATCGGACTCACCGCCTCCGTCACAGCTTGAGCCGAATCCTGCGCCGCCAAAGCACAACAAGCCGCGTTGTGGATTGTGTTCGGCGGCTGCGGGAACACCCCACAGCGTCGTTTCCAGGCTCGCGAGATGCACCGCCGGGGCGCCGCTGGCGACGGCCGCGAGGTTGAAGATGGGGAGTCTGCGGCCGATGAGCGCAAGCGTGTATCCCTGTGCGGTACGAACGAGGCGGCCGGTCAAGATCACGCGCCCGATAAACGGGACTTCGAGACCGAACTCTGCGGCCTGCCCGGTGTACGGTGTCATGTTGACGATCGCCCCGAGTATCGAAAGTTGATCTTCGCCGCCGATCAGATGCAGCGCGAACGTCCCAACCTGACTGTTGGTGGGGCAGTGTTCGACTTGCCCTGAGCAGCGCGGGACTGCCCACGGGTTGGCTAGCAGGCCCGGCGGGAGGTCGATGATGAGATCCTTCGGATCGCCGGTCGCTGTTGTGTGGACACCAGCGGTTTCTTCCTGAGCAAACGTGATAGTGGTCGTCAACGCCGCTGGATGCCCGGCCGCCTGGTTGAACACGGTCGGTTCGTTGACATTCCCGGCGGTGGATTGCGTTGTCTGCGTCGTAAAGGAGCTGATGGCAAACGGTCGTCCTTCGCTCGCTGAGGCTCCCGCCGGGATACACATCAACGCCGCGATCCCCGCCCAGCACAAGGCACCTACGTGAGGCTTGGCCCAGCGGCGAGGTCTAGGGCGCCGCTGATTTGGCTCGGGCGTTGCTTGGGTCAAGATCGGCCTGTCCGGGGAGGGCAGGGAACGTGGTAGACGGCCGCGCTGTGCGTGCCGTCAGCGAATGTCAAGAGTGCCCCGAACGGGTAGCCGCCCCGCGGACATAGCGGCGGAACTCGGATACCGCTCGGGTGGTAGGCCACTGTCTTGCCACGGACCTGACCGTGGTAGGTCAGACCCTTGGGACCGAGGCTTGCATTGAAGGTCTGGAGCGCGAGGTCCGGACCTTCTGGCCACGCTTCCACGAGTGGTACCGACGTTTCGAGACTGTCCCCGTATGGCAGCGCGTCTTCTTCCACCACGCTCGGAAGGATCAAGGCGCCGAACACCGGCCGCAGTGCCTGGACGTAGAACAGGAGTTCCACACGATCTTCCCCCGGCGGCCCCAACAGCACATCAAGGGATGCCATCTCGTGGACGAGTCCCAAGCCAACCGGAACCACAGCGGTCGCGTTCCCGAGGCCGACGCGGGCGTTCCCAGGACAGCCACCGAGCCCATCGGCGATCAGGCTCGCCGGCTCGCAGTTGGCTTGCCCCAGCGAGCTTGACCCGAGGCCCATCTGAGCAGGCAAACGAAGATCCAGACTCGTCACCGGAACCGACTGGCCACCCTTTGGGCCGCTGATGCTCAGACCCAGCTCGATCGTCGTGCGCTCGCCGGTGACGTTGGGGTCAAACGCGACCTTCAGCTTGACGGCCGGGGCCGCGCTCGCGCCGCCCGCCGAGCACAGGGCAGCGACAAGCACGACCGCAAAGGTTCCAGCAATACGCATCCCGTGTCCTTGGCAGCTTGTTGAGGCTAGTAGGTGCCCGAACCGCTCGTGACGGCCCACATCTTGAACGTGACGTGATTGAAGCCACCTTTGAATCCCAGCTCTCCCGAGGCATGCTTGTAGATGCCAGTGCCGTGGGTGATCTTGAGGGTGCCGTGGAAGGTTCCCGTGACACCGGTCTGCGTAAAGTCCGCGTTCGCTGTCGCGGTGATCGTGCCGCCTTTCAGGAAGATGTTGACGATCGCCGCTACGTGTTTCGCCCCGAGCATCAGGCCGGCCGTGATGGGCACGTTGTACGTGCCGGTCGCGGTGCCGATCTCGGAGACTTCCCAGCCGGGTATTTCTCGTTCGCTCTGCTGCATGTGAGCAACCTCAGAGAGAGAGACAGTCCGGGCCTCTCTCGCGCCTGTACCGCCACTGATGGCCGAAGCCTGCGCGGACAGTCCGGTGCCTGCGCACATCAGCGCAGCCAAGCAAACACAAAGCAGCGGCCGGCGGATGGATAGCCCCAAGTTACGTCTCATAACCCCTCCTCACACGAGATTGCCAGATAGGCACGCCGACACCGCCGGCATGCCCGGGCGTACTAACTGACTTCTTGAATGCCCATTCAAGATGCCTCCCTTGGCTTGAAGCGGAACCGTATACCCACTCTCACCAATCCTACACGCCAAGCATACAGTCCAAATGAACACCACATCCCGATTAGCGGGCAATCAGCGAAGTCCTAATGATTGTCGGCCGGCGACTCGCGACAGGCCCAGGGCCGACCTTGCGCCTGACACAGCCCTCAAGTCGGATGCCGCTCCTGCCGCAACTAATAGGGGGCGAGGCGTAATCAAGTGCGCCAGCGCATGTCTTGCAGAGCGCAGCCCCGCTACGGACCACTACCAGCGGTCGCCCGGCATGGTGGCGAGGCTGTAGTCCACAGCTCCATCTAGAGCGTCCGACTCCCAAGCTACGTAGACGAGGAGCGCACCATACGAACTTGTGGATCATACTGTACGCTTCCTCGGAATAAGGGCGTTCTAACCAACTGATCCTATGGGCCAACTAGACGATCATTCAGACGATAGAGTCAAGCGACGTGGATCGCCGGCACCGTTGACGGCGGCGGTCCTTGCCGCCATCGTAGAGAGGCCGAGTCATGGTTATGAGATAACCACACGCATCAACAGGCGCATGGGGACCGACTGGGCACTGAGAAGCGTCTACGATGCCCTAGCCCGACTTCAGAAAGACAAGTTGTTGTCGTCTGAGGAGCAGAAGACTCGGGGTGAGCGTAGCTCTTGGAAGCGCGTCTATTATGCGACCGAGTTGGGGGAGCAGACACGCGCGGCGTGGTCACACGAAGGCCAAGTATTGCCCAAGAGACGGGTGGACCGTGCATGGATTGTCTTTTCTTCGCCAGATGAAGCAGATCAGATCCTTGCGAAGCTAGACGAGTGGGAACAAGACTGCATGGAATGCCTGGAGACGACGAAGGGCATTACGTGTACAGTAATTCAGCCGACTTCCTGGTCTAGTCGTATGCTCAACGTTTCGCGAAACAGCGACCGCGAACAGCTTGAGGGCGAGATCCGCTGGATCAAACGCACTCGCCGGGAGATCGAGGAGTACCTGGCTGAATCGCGGTGACACTTCTCTCGCTCAACGACGTTAGTAAGCGCTTTTTGGATGGGGCGAGAGAGATCCTTGTGCTCGACCGAGTATCTGTCGAGATTGACGCGGGCGACTTGATTGGCATCTACGGCGAGCAACGCTCAGGCAAGAGCATTCTGTTGGAGGTTGCGGCGGGTTTGGAGGTTCCCGACGCCGGCACAGTAAGTTTCGCTGGTAACGAGATAACCCGACTATCGACCAGCGAGCGCGCCCACTTTCGGCGGCCTCATGGGATGGCCCTAGCAGGCGGCGACTGGCGCCCAGTGGGGATTAGTCAGCCCGTACTTGAGCATGTCGCCCTACCCCTCACCACTGATGGATTGACGCTCGCCGAGAGTGAAGCAGTAGCTCGTCCAGTGCTTGATCGCTTCGGGCTCACACAATGGGCGCACACATCTACTGAGCGACTGTCTGTCAGCGAACGCATCCGTGTGGAGTTGGCACGAGCGATAGTACGCGAACCACAACTATTGTTCGTAGACGAGCCATCGGTGCTCTCAGGTCTAAACGACAGCAGGGAGTTGTACGCCTTGCTACGCTCGTTCGCAAGAGACTCGGGTATTGCTGTAGTAATCGCCTCCGAAGACATGTCCGCACTTGAGGGCGTACAGCGGTTTATGACAATAGATGGTGGCAGGCTACGCTCGACCGAATCACGCAGGCGTGTCCTCCCATTCCCCGAACGGCGCAGCCAAGGCGGGAACGGACCGCAGGCGTCGTGAGTTCGCTGGAGTTCCTTGATGTCGTGAAGCACTATCCCTGCGGGGATAGCGAGCTAGTACGTGCTGTCGATGGCGTCTCACTCACGATATCCGCAGGAGAGTTTGTCGCCCTCTACGGCCCGAGCGGATCGGGCAAGACAACGCTACTGCTGATGGCAGTCGGCCTACTCGCACCCGACAGAGGCTCTGTCCTTTTTGACGGCCAAGACATCACGCACTATTCGCGACACGAGAGTGACTGCTATAGGCGACGAGAAATAGGGGTCGTATTTCAATCATTCCATTTGGAGCCAGGTGCGAGTGTTCTCGAAAACGCAGCTCTGCGACTGCTAGCTGATGGTTGGACGATGGATGAGGCATGTGACGCCGCCCGACCGTGGCTAGAACGGGTTGGGCTTGGAGCCCGCATAAACCAAGATGTTACGCGCCTCTCTATGGGAGAGCGTCAACGAGTCGCTATCGCCCGCGCACTCGTCAACGAGCCTCGTCTCTTGCTCACTGACGAGCCTACCGGCAATCTGGACTCTCAGCGCAGCCGACAGACGCTGGGGCTGCTCCGCGATCTATGTCGCGAGCGCGAGATTCCAGTCTTGCTCGTCACGCACGACCCCCAAGCCACCACATTTGTAGATCACGTCTACACCCTACGTGACGGCGAGCTCACCGCTGGGCTCGACGTTGACTTTGCGGCCATCATCTCACAATGAAGGAACAGCGCACCTCACGACTCCCGAGGCACATGTTGAACCCACGGATCAACGGTATCCGCGTCAGTGTCCTAAAGGACATGTACCGGATACGCCTGCGCAACCACGCCGTGCCTGAGCTACTTGCGGGCGCTGGGATAGCAGTCGGGGTGGCACTCGTGTTCGGTGTGCTTGTAGCCAACACAAGCATCACCGGATCGGCAGCTGCCTTGATTCGGGCCGTGAATGGTTCGGCTCGCCTCCAGCTCGTCGCGCGCTCATCCGAAGGGTTTAGCGAACAGCTCGCTCAGCAAGTGATACAGCTACCGGGCGTACAGACCAGCGCCGCCTTGCTGCGCGAGGATGCTGTGATAATCGGTCCTCATGGTCGTAAGTCAATACAGCTTGTTGGTTTGACCGCCAGCATCGTCACCCTCGGTGGATCAGCAACGCAGAACCTAGGCGCCGGCGGAGGTCTGCTCCAAGGTGGCCTCGGTCTTCCCGCAAGCGTCGCGAAAGCGGTCGGCGCGCGATCTCTCAACAACGTCACAATCCTGGCGCAAGGCGACTCTCACACAGCACTAGTACGAGCCGTCCTCAATAGTGGTGCGATCGGAGCTATCGCCGAAAGTCCTGTTGCAGTCGCCCTCCTTCCCGTTGCGCAACGACTTGCCGAGAAGCCAGGTCTCGTGACGCAAGTTCTAATCCAACCGTACGCGGGTCACGATCGACAAGTCGCCCGAGAGCTTCGACAGCTTGCCCGTGGCCGCGCCACTGTCACATCGGCCGACAACGAATTGCGCGTACTGAACGAAACGGCCAAGCCGCTAAAACAGTCAACCGCCCTATTCGCTGCAATCAGTGCGATGGTAGGGTTTCTGCTCGCAATAAATGCGATGTTGTTGACGCTACCCGATCGACGCCGGTTAGTAGCCGAGCTATGCACCCAGGGTTTCGACGCTTCACAGATATTTGTGATCCTAGCCTACCAAGCGGCCGTTCTCGGAATAGTGGCCTCGCTTACCGGCCTCGCCTTTGGAGAGCTATTGGCACAGACATTCTTTCATCAAACCCCCGTGTATCTGGCCGCTGCGTTTCCAATTACGATTCATCAAACCGCTCATCCCGCGCTTGCCCTACTTGCATTTGCAGGAGGCATCTGCGCAGCACTAACGGCTTCACTCCCGCCGGTTGTGACTTTGATAGCAAAGGGGGCTAACGACGCCTCGCTACAAGGCCCCGCTCAGTCTGGACAGCAGGTTAGCAGCAAGGCAACCCGCCTTTTCGCCGTGGTCGGACTCACGATCGTCGCTTGCGTAACGTTGCTAGTTTTTCTCGCTCCAAGCCTGACCATATTCGGCGGAGTCCTCCTAGCACTCGCCGTCCCGTGCTTCATACCGCTTCTCTTTGTAGTCGCGACACGCAATCTCAAGCGCATTGGTCGTCACACTCACGGAAGTATGCTTCCTATTGCTTCAATAGAACTAAACGCTGCGGCGACCCGCTCAATCGCGCTCATTGGAGTGACGGCTCTCGGCGTATACGGTAGCGTCGCGATACAGGGCGCTCGGCGTGACCTTACGACCGGCCTCAACGAGGCGGTAGTAGAATATCTCGACACCGCTGCTATTTGGGTCGCACCTAATAATAACTTCCTGACAATTGACAGCTTCCGTCCCGAAGGTAGCGCTGCGGCGATCGCACAAGCCCCTGGGGTCGCTTCAGTACGCGCTTACCAAGGGGGCCTATTGGACATCGGCTCCCGACGCATATGGATACGTGCTCGTTCTCCGTCAGACACTAGGATGATCCAGTCATCCCAGTTGTTGCAGGGGAACGTAGTCCGGGCTACACGACTCATACGCATGGGTGACTGGGCCGCGATCTCAAACAGCTTTGCAAGCGAACGCGGCCTTAGACTCGGCTACAGATTCACGCTACCCACCCCGACGGGCAATGCCCCCTTTAGGGTGGCTGCCATTACGACGAACACCGGGTGGTCCCCCGGCGCGATTACCATCAACACGAGTGACTATCGTCGCTTTTGGCACACTAGTAACCCGACGGCATACGAGGTCAGCCTGCTACCGGGGATAAGTCCGGCGCAAGGCAAGAGAGATGTTGAAAGTGCGCTTAGAGACAGGCCTGGCCTACAGGTCGAAACTCTAGCTGAACGAGAGGCGAGTTTTGAGGCGAGTGCCCGCGAAGGACTGCGCAGTCTCGGGACCATCTCCGTCCTGCTCCTAATCACCGCCGCGCTTGCTGTGGCTTCAGTTCTAAGCGCTGCGATATGGCAACGCCGTGCCCGCCTTTCTTCACTAAAGACGCAAGGCTTTGACGACATGCAGCTCTGGCGGGCACTCCTTTTTGAGAGTGCCGTATCTGTCCTGATCGGCTGTGTCGATGGAGCTGTTCTTGGTCTCTATGGACATGCGCTCGCCAGCCGCTGGCTAGCACTAACAACCGGGTTTCCGGCGCCGTTTTCTATCGGTGGGCTGCAGATAGTCATCGCCTTTGCTGTCGTCACAAGCATTACACTCCTAATAATTGTGCTGCCCGGCCTCTCCGCTGCGCGCGTATCTCCACGCACCGGCTTTCAAGAGTGACCATGACCAGCATTCCTTTCCAAGGCTTGAGATATGGCGACAGGAGTCGGCGATCGCCTTGCATTAACGGCAATCTTTGCGCACGCCGCGCACAGTTATTGGTCTGACGTTTTCCCACAGGTGTGTCGCGAAATCGGTGGATGGCACCAAAGAGCCAAGTTCATCCCCGATAGTACGCTTCGAGATTTTGCACTAGCTGTCCATCGCACAAAGCGCGGGAACCTAGAGGGCGCTGCTGCGTTTGCTGCTTTTACGCCTCCCATTAGTCGTCCGGCAGTTATTAGGGCGCAGATCGCCTTTCAAGCAATTTACGACTACGTTGACACACTCGCCGAGCAGCCAGTTCGGGACCCCATCGATAACGGCCGGCAGCTCCATCAGGCACTACTTATATCTCTCAATCCGATGCCGTCCCCGCACCTAGATTATTACGCTAGCCACACGAAAGATGCCGACGGCGGCTACCTCAAGGAAATAATCGACGTTTGTCGAAGCGCACTGCGCACATTGCCGTCTTACTCGGTAGTCGCCGATTCTGCATGCAGACTGGCTGAGCGTATCGTTAACTATCAGAGTTTCAATCTCACGCGAGTACAAGGAAGTGAAACCCCCCTTGAACTGTGGGCTAGGCACGAAACGCCTCTAAGATCGAAATTGTACTGGTGGGAGACTGCTGCCTCTGCCGGTTCATCACTTGGCATATTTGCGCTAATTGCTATGGCGTCGAATACCCACGTTTCCCCTTCCGAAGCGCTTGCAGTGGAGAGCGCATATTTTCCCTGGATCGGATCGTTGCACTCACTTCTCGACAGCCTTATAGACTTGACCGAGGACATTAGCACTGGTCAGCAGAATCTAGTCACACACTACGACTCGATCGAGGAGATGGCAAACCGTATGCAGATGATCGCCATCGAGTCTGTACGACTTAGCGAAAGTTTGCCTAACCCCGCTCAACATACTTTGGTTCTAACGGCTATGGTGTGCTTCTATCTTTCGGCGGACGAGGCTAAACTCCCTTATGCTTGCCAGCCACGGGCAAAGATCCTTGAAGTGTTGGGTGGTCTAAGCAAGCCAACCATGCTTGTTCTCAATCTCCGGCGACTGATACATCGCATCTTGTAGACCAGGCGCCGCACTTCAGGGATACGAATAGTGCGTCACTGCACTATTGCGTCACTGCACTACAGCGCCGCTGCTCTTTTTTTCCGAGCAGACCACAGTCAATATCTCTGCGGTCGATGACCACACGATGTACGAGCCAGCATAGCCATCCCGCCCAAGCGGGTGCCCAGTGCTGCGTTTGCGAGCACTCCGGTATAGGGGCCACCGAGAGGAGCGGTCGTGGGGACATCGCGATTCGCATG
This sequence comes from Solirubrobacteraceae bacterium, assembly GCA_035486935.1. Lineage (GTDB taxonomy): Bacteria > Actinomycetota > Thermoleophilia > Solirubrobacterales > Solirubrobacteraceae > Palsa-744. The sequence continues at coordinate 6,565 of DATHMQ010000025.1, read as the reverse complement.
ACGCAAGGGAACTACGTCCAGCAGAGTGCCACCCACAGGGGAAACAGATGCAGTATGCGACCACATCTGTCTAGCACAGGTGGCCGAGGTCGGCCGGGATTCCGCGTCGCGCTTGCCTCGGCAGCCGGACACGTTTCTAGACGAGCCGGACGGTCATCGGTTCCCGGAAGGCCGTTCGGCTCGTCAGTGCGTCACCGCAGGGGTAGACCAGCCGACCTCTCGGAAGTCCGATGAGTAGTCGAGAAGAATCCGAGATAATGGTCCCGATCTCTCTCGGACAGGCACAGCGTGTGGTACAGCAGGTTTTGGAGAGCAACGATCCTGGGGCCTCTCTTGTGCGTCTCCTCCTCGCACTTAGCGGGGGCGATCGGGTCAGACTCACGGAGTTGGCGGCTGATCCTGAGTTTCAAGACAGCAAGAGCAGCCAGACACTCCTTACAGGCCTCCTGATTCTTTCAGTCTTCTCCGACGGCAACGACCGTCGAGTTAACGGTGTTGCTGAGGAACTTGACATGGTGCCGTCAACTGTTATCCGGTACCTCAGAACTTGGGTCGTGATCGGCGTCCTCGAACAAGATCCTGCTACACGCCGATACCGTCTTGCCCGTCGATGGACGGATGACGCGGTAACAGCTGCAGTACTTCCACATGCCCTAACTAGTTGACGTGCCTACATAGGTTGTGAACGGTTAGGGGAGGCATCCGGGCCTCTTCCCAGGCTGTGGGTCTGCGAGACTCACGAGACTGGGAGGGCCCGGATGCAGATCCACGGTAGAGCGAAGCTCGGACCGGCAGGACGGCTGGCGCTATGAGAGGCGGTGCGGGATGGGATGACGTTTCGCCAGGCTGCGGCGTTGCTGAATGTCTCGCCGGCGACTGTGCATCGTTGGTGGCATCGATATATTGCGACGCTTCTGCGCACAAGCTACATCGAACCCGGATCGCCGTGGGAGAACCCATTCGTTGAGTCCTTCAGCGGCCGACTGCGTAACGAGCTACTGAACATCGAGGAGTTCGGCTCCATCACCGAGGCCAGGGTCGTGATCGAGGACTGGCGCCACGAGTACAACACCTACCGCCCCCACACAGCACTCGGGGGGCCGCTGTCCAAGCGAGTACGCCACAATCACAAAAACAAACACCTAAGAACACGCATAGCCCCTGGACTCGTCACAGGGACCCCATCACCACCCCATCAGCCGCATCCACAACCTCCGTGGGCAGGACAACTTGTAAGACCCGAGCAGGTTGTTCATGCGGGTGATGGGTGTCTGTCGCCCGATGGCTTGGTGTGGTCTTCGATGGTTGTAGGTCGATAGCCATCGGTCAAGGGCTTCGGTGCGTTCTTGGCTGTTGCGGTAGATCGCGCCGTAGGCCCAGCCGGCGAGCATGGTGCGGATGAAGCGCTCAGCCTTCCCATTCGTCTGGGGCCGGTACGGCCTGGTGCGATCGCTCGCCCGCGACCGTCCGTTCGTAGCGTTCAGCGGGCTCCATTCCGAGCCGGCCCAGGCGGCCCACCCCGATCCGCTTGAGGATCCCCGAGACCGTCGAGCTGGGCAGCTCGAGCACCTCGGAGATCTCGGGGCCCGTGAACCGTAGACGCCTGGGCGCTGCGATCGCCTCGATCGTGCTCTCGCTGCTGCGGTTCGCGACAACAAAGGCGCCGAGGAGCGATCCAACAGCCCAGCAGCTCCTTCGGCCCGGTAGCGAACTACCCACTTTCCCGCTGTCCGGGTGCTGACCTCGGCTGCCACGGCAGCCTCTCTCGCAGACCAAACCATGGTCAACGACACGACGAACCATCCGCTCGCGCTGCCTAAATGACAGCGCAGCATCACCGTGCAGCTTCATCCGGTTTCTCCTTGGGACTGGGGCTTTGACACCACCAGCCTCCAAGGAGGACCGGATGAACAACGTCCTCAGGTTTCTACAGCTAGCGACCCTCTGCCGGCGCTACGAGCTGCCTGGCTGCTAGTCAGCGCGGCGAGCCTGGATGCGCCTAGAGTCCTCCTGGGACAGCAAGCATCCCGGCCATTCGCGCCGGATCAGTGGCAGCTCTCGCAGCCCTGCCAACAGGGCAACAGTCTGGGTGTTGCCCAAGCGGACCGCCCATCCGGGATCTACCGCCGAGGCTCCCGCTACGTCGCTATCTATCGCCTCGATGGCGCTAACACAAGGAGTCTGCGAAACCCGCCAATATCACGATTAAGTCGCGCAACCACTGATTTGCGGTGGTGCGCGGAGGTGACCTCGCCGAACCCTGGAGCACCAAAACCCCTGCAAATGGTGCGTTCTGGTGCGTGGTAGTGAGCGCGCCCTGAGAGATTCGAACTCCCGACCTTCGGTTCCGTAGACCATTTTGGGGGTGGTGTGGGGTGTCGTTTGGGTTGGATGATTCGGCTCTATTGCTGGGGATCGCGTCCGGACGCAATCGCGACTGTGGAGCCGAATGGCGTGGGGCATGTTTGCACTTTGTTTGCACTTTGGATCGATCCTCCCAGGGCAACCATGAGCCCCCGCCGACGCCTTGCTGCTTTACAATGGAGACATGCACCGAACCGCTGTCGCACGCAATGGTGCCGTACCGAGCCCAGCGATTGAGAGCCGCCGCGAGGCTGCTGCCGATGCGCTCGGTCTACTCCGCGCCGAGGGACTTGAGCCGAGTCCCGCTCACGAAGCACTTGCCGCCCGATGGGTGGCAGGCGAGATCGATGACGAGCAGTTCGAGCTGCTCAACTTGGAGCAAGTGCGCAAGCGCCTGGCTGCCACAGCCGGTCGATAGTTGCTGAAGCCAGATGGCGAAGGATCCCTATGTCTACCCAGGCAGCGGTGTCCTGCGCAACAACCTGGAGATCCACGACCAGCAAGAGCTCTCGCTGGCGGAGGCGGACATCGTTCGCACGTCCCTTGCCGTTCTGAGCGGTCGCTCGCTTCCCGGGGACTACGACCTGGCGCATTGGCAAGCGTTTCACCGCCGCATCTTCGGTGGGCTCTATCCGTGGGCCGGGGAGCTACGAACCGTTCAGATCGCGAAGCCCAATGCGTTCTATGCTCGCCCTGAGCACATCGAAGGCTATGCGCACGGCATCTTCGCTGAGCTCGCTAGCGAGGACTACCTCCTCAAGGGCCTCAATCGTGACGCCTTCCTTGAGCGGCTAACGCACTACCACGCCGAGATGTACGCGGTTCACCCGTTCCGCGAGGGCAACACGCGCAGCTTGCGTGCGTTCCTGGGTCAGCTCGCCGGAGAAGCCGGATACCGCATCGCCTGGGAGCATCTCGACCACGAGCGGAGCCTCGCCGCGAACGTGCGTAGCCTCAACGGACAGAACGACCAACTCCGCATATTGCTTGACGCCGTGCTCGACAAGCCGCCACGCTGAGCATCGCATCGTCGAGGTACTAAAGGCAACGTCGAGCCGTTGCGATCCATGCGACCGTAGACGACTCGCCCGACGAGCCGGTGACTTGGTCGTCAATCAAGAGCGGGCTGGCGTCGAACATCGGCGGGAAGTCGCCCATATGTCAAGGCGGGTTGAAAAACGGACCCCTCGTGGTGGGTGGGCCGGTGCCTTATAGAATGGCTGACTTCAATATGTCGAACTTGTCAAGTAGTACACACTCAGGGGGTCTTATGTCAGGCATTTACGAGACTGTTCGCCAGGCTATTCTCGACAAGCACCAGGTCATCGCGGCGTATAACGGCCACGTTCGCGAAATGTGTCCCCATGTGATTGGGACGAAGAATGGTCGTCCACAGGCCTTGTTCTTTCAATTTGGCGGTACCAGCAGTTCCGACTTGCCTCCTGGCGGGGAGTGGCGTTGCATCCCGATCGAGGGACTCCAAGATGTCGTGAGTCAAGCCGGCGAATGGCATACGGCACCCAACCATTCTCAGCCGCAGACGTGTGTTGACGTCATCGACGTGGAGGTTGCCCACTGACTTATCCGGCCTCCCGGTGGATCGAAGAGACGAATGCCCGTAACCATCGATTCACTCAGCAAAGCTCATCGCCAGCGGCTCGCCAAGATCGTTGTCGAGCAAATGGACGTACGTATCAAGCGTGAAGCTCGCCGAGTGGTGACCGAGCCAGCGCTGTACCTGCACCACATTGCGACCTTCGGCGAATAGTCGCGATGCGACCGTGTGCCGGAAGGTGTGGAAGCCAGCCCATTCGACATCGGCACCCTCGCACGCTGGCGCAAGAACTCTCGTTGCAAGGTTGTCAGGGTCGAGCATGGTGCCAGCCGAGGACTGGAACACCAACAGACGCGGAGCAATGTCGAGAGCAAGTAGCCGCTTCGCCAGCGCCATCGAGATCGGCAAGTCGCGCCGCGAGTAGCGCGACTTGAGCGGACCGATCACCAGCCCCTCCCCCCGCCGACGGCGAACACGCTGGCGCACCATTACGTAGGGACGAGCCTCATCGAGCACGAGGTGACGGCCTTCGAACGCCAGCAGCTCCGAGCGTCGCACGCCGGTCGCGGCCAGCAGCTCGAACATCAGCCGATGAGGAGACGGCACGAGCTGCACCACCAGCTCCATCGTCTCGATCATCTCGCCCTGCTCACCTTCAACGCGCGGAAATGGGCGCGGCCGATCCTCGTCGGCATCAACCGTCGCGCGATGTGGCAACGTGGCCTCGTTCGCCGGGTTGTGGCGGATGAGGCCCTCTCGGCGGGCGGTCGATAGGCACGCCTTGAGCGGACTGAGCGCGTTGCGCACAGTGTTGTCCGACAGCGGCACGCGCCGCTCCTTGTCTGTCTTCGTCGGAGCGGGCTTGGTCTGCTTACATAGCCACGCGATAAACCGGCTACATGCCTTAGTGTGATGTCCGTGAGGCGAGTTTGCTCGGAGAAGTAGTTCAGGGCAAACCTGTCGAACAGCGTCCGGTATTCAGTGCGGGTCTCCTCTCGGAACCCTCTGCGACCGGTGCCTTGGTAACGCTCGATCCATTCTTTCGCGTACTCGTGAAGCGTGATTCGTGAGTGCTGCTCGAACTCGCCGCGCTCGATATCCGTGGCTCGGGCGGCCTTCGCTCTGCGTGCTTCGTCGAGCGTGCGGCAAGACTCCCAGCGTTGCTTGCCATCGACACGATAGCTGAACACGTAGCGGCTGCCGCGCTTGAAGATGCCCGGCGTCCGGGTCTTCTCAAGGGGAGCAGGCATCGTTCTCGCGCTCTTGACGAGCGTGGGCGCCACTCCCGAAGGAGCGACGCTCACGGCCGGATCGAAGTCTCATCACACTGACAAGCGGTCTGCGTGGATCGCCGCCCGCGACGCGCAGACAACCCGCTTGTTGATCCGATTGAGGAGCCCCAAGGCGTCCAGTTCGGCGATCGCGTCTACGACCTCCAGCCGGTTGCCCTTCTCGCGGACCAGCTCCTGGACGGTCCACGGCCGATCTTCGGCCAACAGCGAGGACAGAACTCCTTGGGTGTTCGTGCTCATGGTTCCTCCTTTGGTTGGAGGCCCCGGGAGGACTGCTCTGGCAGGGAAGCCAAACTGTTTGCCTGATAGCTTGGCTGGCGTGCCGGGAGTTACAGCTCACGGTGCCACGGCGCCCGGATGATCCACTCATCGCGGGCGCCAACTTGTATGTATGTTCGATCGGGTCGAGCCTAGCGCAACTTAGCCCAACTGTAAAGGTCGTCGAGAGATGCCACCCACCCGCCGCCGAGCAGAGCCAGACACCGACGCCTATCGCACCCTCGGCAAGGCTCTGCGAGAACTGCGCGAGCAGGCCGGGCTCACCCAAGAGGCGCTCGCGGCACGAGTAGACATCGGCGCCACATACGTCTCGCAGGTCGAGAACGGACACCGCGGCATCCGCTGGCACACCCTCCTCGCGTTCCTGCGAGCGCTCGACGTTGATCTCCGCCAACTCGGCGAGGCCGTCGACAAGCAAGAGCACCACTCCACCTAAAAATCGCGTCGAGGTCATCCGGCTCGTCCTTCGACATAGGCGTCAAGGTCGTCGCGGTGCAGCAGGACCCGACGTCCGTCGCGATGGGGGTGGAGCTTGCCGAGCGCGATCAGGTCGTAGATGCGGTCCTTGCCGCAGCGAAGCCGCTCAGCCGCGTCGGCCGCGTTCAACCAGGGAGAGGCCGCTGGCGTGGCTGAGACGAGCGCAGCAGCGCGCTGGGCGATCTCGGCGAGCTGCTCGTCGGTGAGCCTTACGGTCAACTCGATCATCGCGTGGCACCACCTTTCACGACTCGCGGATCACATGGGAGCGATTCGTCCCTTTCTCTTAATGACCGTGAGAACGCCAAACCGGCCATGTAATTTCAATAGCGCCTGTTGGGGCCCTGTGGAAAGCGGGCTGGCTGCTGTGAAGTGCGGCGGTCGTGCAGTGGTGTCCGGTGCCCCGTGGAGGGTGTGGCAGGCGACGGGATGACTCAAGTAAAACGGCTGGCCCCGGTGTCGGGTGCCCTACGTTGGATTTGTCTCCCGCCGCCTGTCACGGACGCCGCCATGACTTCATAGAAGCGTGCCTGTTGCTCGACATGGCTTTGTCTGGCGGTCTCCACATCACACCAGCGCCAACCAGCAAATGAGGAGA
>DATHMQ010000024.1:0-5386 GCA_035486935.1 Solirubrobacteraceae bacterium | reverse complement strand
GTGCAGCCACTCGGCGATCCCCTCGGCGGTCTGCGCGCCGAGGCCGTGCACGAACAGATGCTCGGTGAACTTGTCTTCGGCCTCCAGGCGCGCCATCAGCTCGGTCACCTCGGCGCCGACCGTCACCGCCTGCACGGCGATCACGTCCAGCTCCGGCGGCGGCGCTCCGTCGAGCGCCGGGCGGAAGAAGTCGGCCAGGCAGATGCGATCGCCCTTCGGCTGGCGCGGGCACACGAAGCGCGTCAGCTCGCTCGCGGGATCGGCCGGGTCAAGCTCGCCGCTAGTCACGCGAGGATCGAGCACGACGATGTCGTTGCCCTGCGCGTAGCACGGGAAGAAGCCGAGCAGCGCGCGCGGGTGCAGGTAGTTCTGCTCGCTCCACATGCGCTCCAGCCGCGGACGGAAGTTCTCCTCGACAAGCTCGCGCCACGCCTCGCCCTTGACCCCCTTACCGCCCCAGTGCAGCTTGAACAGCACGTGCGTGTCGAGGTGCGAATACACCTCGTCCATATCGACCGGCACCTCTTTGACACCCCACCATGGAGGAGTGGGGATCGGGTCGTGCGTACTGACGTTCGAGCGCACGCTGTCGTCAGCGAAGTTGAGTTCCTCGACGGGCGCCTCGCCCTTCGCGCGAAACTCGGTGGCGCCTGTCTTCAGCTTCTCGAGCAGCGCTTCGTGGGCGCCATCGTCGATCAGCTGGTCCATCACCGATAGGCCCTCGAACGCGTCCTTGCAGTAGAAAACGCCAGGCGCATACTGATCGTTGGATTCCTTGCCGCCGGGATATAGGGCTCGGTAGGAAAAGGCTCTGTTGATCGCGGCGCCGCCGATCAGCACCGGGTATTGCATGCCCTGGGCGTGCAGCTCCTGGATACAGGCCGGCATCTGCTTGGAGGTGGACACGAGTAGCGCAGAGAGGCCGATCGCGGTCGCTTCGTGCTCCTGAGCGGCGTCCAGGATCGTCTGGATCGGCACTTGCTTGCCGAGGTCGATCACGGTGTAGCCGTTGTTGGTGAGGATCGTGTTGACGAGCGACTTGCCGATGTCGTGCACGTCGCCGAAGACGGTTGCCAAAACGACGGTGCCCTTCGTATATCCCTCGATCTTGTCCAGGTAGTTCTCCAGGCGCGCGACAGCCTTCTTCATCACCTCGGCGGACTGCAACACGAAGGGCAAGATCAGTTCGCCCGCGCCGAACTTGTCGCCGACCTCCTTCATCGCAGGCAGCAGCACCGTGTTGAGAGTGGGCACCGCGCCGATCTTCTCGACCGAGGCGTCGATCCAATCCTCCACGCCATCCTTGCGTCTGCGCAGGATGTGGAAGTGAAGTGCCTCCTCTGGCTCCATCCCCTCGGTTGGGTTGGCGCTCGTCTGCGTCTCCTGCTCGCCCTTTGACTCGAAGTGGGCGATGAACTGCTCGAGCGCGTCCTCGCGGCGGTTGAACACGAGGTCGTCCGCGAGTCCTCGCTCCTCGTCGGAGATCTCGGAGTAGGGAGTGATGTGGTTGGGGTTGACCATCGCAAGGTCGAGCCCCGCCTCGACGCAGTGGTGCAAGAAGACCGAATTGAGCACCGCGCGTGCCCCTGGCGAGACCCCGAAGGACACGTTGGATACGCCCAGCGAGGTCTTCACATCGGGGATCTCGGCCTTGATGCGCCTGATGCCCTCGATCGTCTCCACGGCAGAGGGCCGCCACTCCTCGTCACCCGTCGTCAGCGTGAACGTGAGGCAGTCGAAGATCAGCAGCTTCGGGTCAAGGCCGTGCTCGTCGCAGCACAGCCCCTTTATTCGTTCTGCGATCTCGACCTTGCGCTGCGCGGTCTTGGCCATCCCGACCTCGTCGATCGTGAGCGCGATCAGAGCTGCTCCGTGCGCGAGCGCCATCGGCACCACGCGGTCGAGCTTGTCCCTGCCTGCCTCGAGGTTGACCGAGTTGACGACCGCCCTGCCGGGAATCTGCTCCAAGGCCCGTTCGATCACCTCGGGCTCGGTCGAGTCGATCTGAATCGGGGGCTCCTGGGTCAAGGAGATGCGCTTGGCCAACTGGCGCATCTGCTCGTCCTCGTCGGAACGCTCGGTCAAGGCCACGCACAGGTCGAGCACATGCGCGCCGCCGGCCACCTGGTCCTCGGCGATCTGCACGAGCCCGTCGTAGTCGTCGGCCAGCAGCAGTTCCTTGGCCTTGCGCGAGCCTTGACTGTTCACGCGCTCGCCGACCATCGTCGGGCGCGGCTCCTGCACGAGCGTGGTCGCAGCGATCATCGAGGAGAGATGCGGCGGACGAGGCGCTGGACGGGGCGCGACGGACTTACCGGTCACGCGCTCTGCAATTGCTTTGATGTGATCTGGCGTGGTGCCGCAGCAGCCGCCCACGATGCCCACGCCGTAGCGCTCCACGAACTCTCCGAGTGCCTCTGCCAGCGGCTCGGGCTTCTCCGGGAAGATCGTCTCGCCGTCGGGGCCCTGCAAGGGCAGACCCGCATTGGGGATGCAGGCCACAGGCAGCGGGCAGAACTCGCCAAGGAAGCGGATCGCGTCGCGCATATCCTGCGGGCCGGTCGAGCAGTTGAGCCCGATCACGTCCACCTTCAAGGCCTCCAAGGTGCACAACACGGCGGAGATATCGGTGCCGAGCAGCATCTTGCCGCCGTTTGGCAGCAGCGACACGGAGGTATGGATCGGCAAGGTCTTGCCGGTGCTCTTGAAAGCCTCGCGCGCGCCGAAGACGGCTGCCTTGACCTCGAGTATGTCCTGGGCTGTCTCGATGATGATCAGGTCGGCGCCGCCGTCGATCAGGCCCGCGGACTGCTCGGCGAACACCTCGACCAGCTCTCTGAAGGAGATCTGCCCGAGCGTCGGGTCTTCAGAGGCGGGCAGGAAGCCGGTGGGACCGATCGAGCCTGCCACGAAGCGGTTCTCACCGGCAGCCTTACGCGCGATTTCAGCCGCCTTGGTGTTGACCTCGACTGTGTAATCGGCCAGCCCCCACTCATCCAGCTTCAGGCGGGAGGCCTGGAACGTGTCGGTCTCAACGACTTCGGCGCCGGCTTGGAGCATCGAGGCGTGCACCCCCTCGATCACGTCCGGACGGTTCAGCACAAGCGCCTCGTGGCACTTGCCCTGTAGTCCGCCATAGTCCTGGGCGGTCAGCTCGAACTGCTCGAGCGTGGCGCCCATGCCGCCGTCGTAGACGACGATTTTCTCGTGCAGCGCTTGCCGGTAGTCGCGTGCCATCGGCACGGATGCTAGCAGCGAATGTGCAACCCTGACACAACTATGTCAGGGTTGCACCGGGCCGTCCTGAGGTTCGGAGGGCAAGCCTGGCAAGGACGCACCGACCGCGGTGTGCTCTGCACGCAAGGGAGGGAGGACGCCGCCAGGCGCCGCCATCCGGGCCTCAGGGCTACTTGATGAACAGCATCTCCGAGTACTTCGGCAACGGCCACAGGTCGTCGGCCACCAGCTTCTCCAGGCGGTCGGCCACGTCGCGTACGTCGTCCATCGCCGGGATCGTCGTGTCGCGCATGTAGGTCGCCCACTTCATTGCCGAGCCGTCGGGCTGGTTGTCGCTCAGGTTGGCGTCCTCCAGCTTTACGATCGCGTACTGCAGCTCCTTCACAAGCGGCTCGACCTCCTCGACAAGCTCGTCCAGGCCTGTGGCTTTGAGCTCGTTGAGGTGGCGTACCGCGGCCGGCAGCAGCATCGTACGCGCGATCTGGGCCGCAGTCTCGGACTCGATATTGATCTTGACCGCGTACTGCTCGGTGAACACCTCAAAGCGCGACTCCAGCTCGCGCTTGGAGAGCACCTTGTACTTCTTGAAGGCCGCCAGCGTCTGCTTGTCCACCAGCCAGGGGAGCGCGTCCGGAGTGGTGCGCAAGTTCGCAAGGCCGCGCTTCTCGGCCTCTTTGTGCCACTCCTCGGAGTAGCCGTCGCCGTCGAACACAATCTGCTTGTTGGCCGACCACACCTCCTTGACGACCTTTGCCACGGCCTTCTCGAGCGTCGCGCCCGAAGCTTTCAAAGCCGTCTTCAGCTTGTCCGCCAGCTCATCGATCGACTCGGCCACGATCGTGTTCAGGACCGTGTTGGGCAGTGCCGGCGACTGGCTGGAGCCAAGCGCGCGGAACTCGAACTTGTTGCCGGTGAACGCGAACGGGCTGGTGCGGTTGCGGTCGCCGCCGTGCAGCGGCAGTGGCGGCAGCACGGGCGTGCCCAGGCCGAGGAACGAGCCCGGCTTGGATGCTTGCGCCTTGCCCGACTCGATCGCCGCGAACACCTTCTCCAGGTCGGCGCCGAGGAAGATCGAGATGATCGCCGGCGGCGCCTCGTTGGCTCCGAGCCTGTGATCCTGTCCGGCGTTGGCGATCGACGCGCGCAACAGCGCCTGGTGCTTGTTGACCGCCTGGATCACCGCCGCGCAGAAGAACAGGAACTGCAGGTTCTCCGAGGGCGTGTCGCCGGGCTCCAGCAGGTTCAGGCCCGTGTCCGTGCCCATCGACCAGTTGTTGTGCTTGCCCGACCCGTTCACCCCCGCGAACGGCTTCTCGTGCAGCAGGCACACCAGGCCGTAGCGGCGCGCCGTGTTCTGCATGATCTGCATCGTGATCATCTGATGGTCGGAGCCGACGTTCGAGTTCTCGAAGATCGGCGCCACCTCGAACTGGTTCGGCGCCACCTCGTTGTGGCGCGTCTTGATCGGCACGCCCAGCTTCGCCAGCTCCAGCTCGACCTCGAGCATGTAAGCCAGCACCCGCTCCGGGATCGACCCGAAGTAGTGGTCGTCGAGCTCGTGGCCCTTCGGCGGTTTCGCGCCGAACAGCGTGCGCCCCGTCGTTACCAGGTCCGGCCGTTCGAAGAAGTACTGCTCGTCGATCAGGAAGTACTCCTGCTCGCAGCCCGTCGTCGTGAAGACCCGCTGCGCGTCCTCCACGCCGAGCAGCTCCAGCGCCCCGATCGCCGCCCCCGAGAGCGCGTCCATCGAGCGCAGCAGCGGGATCTTGTGGTCCAGCGCCTCGCCCGTCCACGACGTGAAGGCCGTCGGGATGCACAGCAGCGCGCCGTTCGGGTTCTCCAGGATGAATGCCGGCGAGGTCGGGTCCCACGCCGTGTAGCCACGCGCCTCGAACGTCGCGCGGATGCCGCCCGTCGGGAACGACGACGCGTCCGGCTCGCCCTGGATCAACTCCTTGCCCGAGAACTCCGCGATCGCCGTGCCGTCTCCAACAGGGCCGTAGAACGAGTCGTGCTTCTCCGCCGTCGAGCCCGTCAGCGGCTGGAACCAGTGCGTGTAGTGCGTCGCGCCTTTCTCCATCGCCCAGTCCTTCATCGCCTGCGCCACCGCGTCCGCAAGCGACGTGTCGAGCGCCTCGCCGCGGGCCAG
>DATHMQ010000023.1:0-2602 GCA_035486935.1 Solirubrobacteraceae bacterium | reverse complement strand
GGTACGTCAAGGAGCCTTTCACCCCTGGGGCGAGGCCGACGGTGCCTGAGGCTCGGCTCTAGCCCAAAAGACCACGCACTGAGCCTACACAGCCTGCCACCGTCACGCCAGTGTGCACGATCACAGGGCCACGGCGGTCGTAGGTCCGATCGGCGGTGGTTCGAGATTTTGCGCGACCCAGGCCGTTGGCCCCTTCAGCGCCGTCCGGGTGGCCCCTAAGCCGCCCTGATTTCCTGGATCACGCGGCTGACTTCCTCGGACAGCAGATGCGACTGGCCTGAGAGCCCATTGGCTGCCTCGAGCACGCTGCCGACGGATTGGCCGGTCGTGGCCGCGGCCTGATGCACATCGGCGATGGTCTTCGACATCTCGCGCGTGCGGCTCGAGGAATTCTGCACGAGGTTGCTGATCTCTTGCGCGGCAGCTTCCTGCTGCTCGATCGCGGAGAGCACGGTGGCGGTGATCTCGTTCATCTCGGTGATGGTCGCGCCGATCTCCTGGATCGCGGCGACGGCTTCGCGCGTCGCCTCCTGGATCTGGGCCACCTGGCCGCCGATCTCACCGGTGGCCTGCGCGGTCTGGTTGGCGAGGCTCTTGACCTCGGAGGCCACCACCGAGAAGCCCTTGCCGGCTTCGCCGGCGCGCGCCGCCTCGATCGTGGCGTTGAGCGCGAGCAAATTGGTCTGGCTCGCGATCTCGTTGATGAGGCTGACGACGTCGCCGATCTTCTGCGCCGCCTCGGAGAGCTTGTGCACCAGCACGTCCGAACGTTGCGCCTCGGCGACCGCCTTGCCGGCGATGGTCGAGGATTGATGGACCTGCCGGCCGATCTCGCGGATCGAGGTCGTGAGCTCCTCGGTCGACACCGCGCAATTCGCGACGTTGCGCGAGGCCTTCTCGACGCCGGTCGCGACCTGGAGCGATTGACGCGCCGCCTGCTCGGCTGTCGCCGACATCGATTCCGCCGTCCCTTGCAGGCTCTTCGATGCTTGCGACAGCGTCCCCACGAGGCCGCCGATCTTGGTCTCGATTCGCTGAGCCAAATCCTGCATGACGCGGCGGCGCTCGCGCTCGGCGGCGGCGGCGCCCTCGGCGTGCCCGGACTCAAGCTGGCGTTTCTCCCAGGCCTGCGCCTTGAAGACCTCGACGGCGCGCGCCACGCGGCCGACCTCGTCGCCACGGTCGCGATCGGGGACGACGCGGTCGAGCTCGCCTGATGCGAGCGCCGTCATCGTCGCCTCGAGCCGGCGCATCGGCAGGGCGATGCTGCGCCCGGCGAACCAAGCGAGCACGCCCGCGCTCGCGACGACGACGAGCACGATAAAGCCGAGCCGCCCCATGATCGCCCAATAGGCGGCATCGAAGATGTGCGCCGCCAAGGTCACGATCAGCGCCGCTATCATGATAGCGACCGGCGCCTGAATCTTGACGGCCAGCGGAAGATTATGAAACCACCGCATCGTCTGTTCCACTCCCCAAGGCGGCGCGCAAGTCACCACACTCGCTAAGATTGTGTGCAGAAGGTTGATAATATGTTTACGAAAGCTCTGGTCGGCGCGAGCTTCGCTGGTACAGCAGCGCTACCGTCAGGCCAGCGTATGCACGATCACTGGACCCGCGACTGCCGTCGCCGACCCGACCAGAAGCGGCCCGAGATTCTCCTCGATCCAGGCGATGGCCCGCCGGTTCGCCTCCTCGGCGCTTGCAAAATTATTGAAGATGCTGATCGCGGTGACGGTATCGTCGCCGGCGTAGACCACATAATAGGCGATGAAGCCCTCGACGTCGCTGATGATCGGGATGGCACCTTCCTTGATGCGGCGCGCCAGTTCTTCTGACTTGCCGGCCTTGGCCTTGGCCTGGCGGATGGCGGCGTACATGGTGGTCCTCCTTCCGGCTGCAAGTGATGGGTCGACGCTACTCACCCGAGATGGTTCTTGAAGAACTCCATGGCGCGGCCCCAAGCGAGTTCGGCCGACTTGCGGTCGTGCACGGACATGCGCTGTTCATTGACGAACGCATGCTCGGCATCATAGCGGAACAGCTCGAGCGACTTGCCGGCTGCCTTCATGGCCTTCTCGAAAGCGTCGACCACCTCAGGCGTGCACCAATCATCCTTGTTGGCGAAATGTGCCTGCAGCGGAATCTTGACATCCGCAGGTTTTGCCGCGGCCTCCGGCGGAATACCATAAAATACGACGCCCGCGGCCAGTTCCGGAATCCTGGTAGCACCGATGATGGTAACGGCGCCGCCGAGACAGAAACCGGTCAGTCCGACCTTCGCGCCGTTCCTGCTCAGATACTGCACGGCACCACGAACCGTCTGCGTGGTGGCATCCATGAAATCGAGCGAGTTCATCTCCCTGCCGGCGGCGTCGGTGTCGTGATACGGCACCACTTTGCCGTTGTAGAGGTCCGGCGCCAGCGCGTCGAACCCGGCGACGGCAAGGCGGTTACATATTCCCTTGATCTGTTCCTGAAGCCCCCACCATTCCTGGATCACAACGACACCGGGGGCGTTGCCGCGCGCGGCATTTGCGAGAAAGCCGCTGGCCTCCTTGCCGTCGGGACGCTTGAACGAGATGTTCGTGCCCATGGTTCC
>DATHMQ010000022.1:0-9186 GCA_035486935.1 Solirubrobacteraceae bacterium | reverse complement strand
AGCATCGGCCCGAATGCCTCTGAACCCATGCCCTAGAGCCAAATGCTGCGCCCTCGGGAGGCCCCCGGCCCCCTCCAGCATCCAACCACACTTCATCGGGGAGACAGGATTTGAACCTGCGACCGCCCGGCCCCCAGCCGGAAATATCCCCCTTCCCCCAGCTCCAAACCCCAGTGTTTACCGGCTTTTAGCGTCCGCCACATCCCCTAAGATATCCTCAAGATAGAACACAAATAGAACACAGATGCGTTCTAGGAGGGCAGCCGATGGCAAGGAAAGCTGACAGCAAAAGGCGCGGATACGGAACCGGCTCGCTGCGCCAGAAGGGCCACTCGTGGATTGGCTCGTGGTACGCCCCCGACGGTCGCAAGATCCAGCGCAAGATCGGACCGGCTCGCACACCGGGCGAGCGCGACGGGATGACCAGAGCCGAAGCTGAGCGAGAGCTGGCGCGAATGCGCCAAGAGGACGCAATCGTGATCGCCACGAGCAGCCGGGCGACGATGCAGGAGGCCGGCGAAGAACTTTGCCGAGCACTTGAGATACGCGGACGCAAGAAGTCCCACCGTCTCACAGTGGCCTCGGACCTGCGCAAACACATCGTGCCGTTCTTCGAAGGCAAGGACCTTGCCAGGATCACTCCAGAGGACATCGAACGCTACATCGCTGTGAAGACTCGCACCCTCGCTGTAAAGACGGTGCGAAACCACCTGAACACGACCCATTCGGTGTTCGAGATCGGGAGGCGCCGCCGCTGGTGCCAGACCAACCCGGTGAAGCTTGCCGAGCGCCCCACGATCAAGAAGAACGAGACGCGTATCAAGTTCCTCGATCAAACCGAACTCGACAAGCTGATCGCCACGAGCTATCCCGACGACGCGTTTGGGCGTATCGAGCCAACTATCTACCTGACCGCCGCGATGACCGGCGTACGCCAGGGCGAGTTGATCGGACTGCGCTGGCGCGATGTGGACCTGAGCGCCCGACGCATACGCGTGGTCCTCCCCTTCGTGCGCGGCGAGTTCGGCGACCCGAAGTCCGAGGACTCGGGACGTTCGATCCCCCTCGCCGACCGCGTCGCGAGCGAGCTTGAGAAACATAGAGAGCGCTCTGCGTATGCCACAGACGGAGCGCTCGTGTTCTGCCACCCTGAGACGGGCAACCCGCTGGACCGCTCCAAGCTCACGCGACGCTTCAAAAAAGCGACCAAGCGCGCCGAAGTGCGCACGATCACCTACCACGAGCTGCGTCACACCTTCGGCACCCGCATGGCCGCGGCAGGAGTGCCGCTGCGCACGCTCCAGTACTGGATGGGCCACGCGGACTCCAAGACCACCCAGATCTACGCCCACTACCAGCCGGCCGAGAACGAGGCAGAGATCGTAGACCGTGCATTCGCACCACCAACCTGATCGCTCAAAGGGACTTTTAATCCGGCGGGGCGGGTTCGAGTCCCGCACGGCGCATCCCTAATCCCGCACAACCAAGCGGTTTCCGACCACCCTCAAGTCCTCGCCGACAAACTTGGTACCCAATTGGTACCGAGATCCGCCGTTCGGCAGCATATGAGCGACAACACCAGCGCTGGCCTCGCCGAATGTTTGGGACTCCGGAGCTGCGTTCAGAGCGATGGCCGCCCGACTAACTGCCGAGCCCAAATGGCACATCGGATTGCCTCAGGCAGCCCGTAGCCCGGACCCAACGCCCGTTCTGCTGTGCTGCTGTGCAGGCTCCTCGCCAAAGACAAACCGCACCTCGTCAAGGTCCGCCTCCAAGCGCTTGAGCCGCTGCTTGAGACCGTCTCGGTGCGAGCGCAGCGCCTCGACCGAGCCATGTTGACCCTCGCCGGCGTAAGCCCGCTCGATCGACCGTTCAACGTCGGCCAGCTCGGCTTGGGCTTCCCCCGCCCCTTGCTCGACTCGCTCGATGCTTGTCCTGTCAAGCCGGTAGAAGCCCTGACCTGAGCAGCGCACAACGGCCGGCGAATCGCGGATGTTCGTGAGGAAGCTCGCGGCCGGGTCCTTGCCGCCCGTGGCGTATCCCTCGGCGAGCACACGCTCGAACCACTCACGGTAGTGGATCTGGTCCTCGCCCTTCCACGTCCATAGCAATCGGCCGGCCGCACGTCGCAGCTCTCGGCCCCGTAGCGAACGGGCGGCCCGGTGCGGCGCGGAGACTCCTATCTCAGCGGTCGGCGTGGCCTGCTCGACCTGAACTAGCTCCTCCAACAGGCGTCGCCGCCGCGTGTAGTCTTCCGCCTCCTCCTGGAGCTCAGCCGCCTGAGCGAGCAAGGCTGCCCGACGCTGCTCAATGACCTCCAGCGCCCGTGCGATGCGCTCGATCTCGGTGCGGGCGGTGCGTGCCATCGCGGCGCTGGGCTCATAGGTGCTGGCCATGGGCTATGTCTAGCGGATCGTCATGTCAGCACGACCCCTCGATGCAGCCATGCCTGTGCGTAACCCCGCCTAGCCTGTGAATAACTAGCGCTATCTCATAGTGATCTATGCACAGACCCTGGGGACAACCGAGCTTTCGTCCGCAAAGACCAGGTTTTTTTGGCCTGTGAACAACTTTTCCGGTCGCCCAGTCTCGATAGCGACCAGCCTACGCACGCGATAGCGTCGGGGTATCCGGTAGTTCTGTCCGCGTCTCCATATATAGATCCTATGGCTAGAAACCGTGTCTCGGATCGTGCACAACACACAAACAAAGCGAGCGTCCGAGACGAATCACAAGACGAAGGAGGTCGAGATGCCCCTAACTACACGCGTTATCGATGGTCCCAACGGAATGATCGCCGTAGCCGACGTAAGCCCTGAGCAGGTCACCGACGAGAAGACCGCGAGAAGACTGCTCAGGCGCCTGAGCATGGCTCTAGGCGACGCAGAAGCCGTACTGTGCTGCAAGCGCGGGAACGCATTCATGCTTGAGGGCGAGCCCCACCTCTACCGCTACGCCGTCGACCCGATCTTGGACGTGCTCCCCACCGTCACCGTCAACGTCTAGAGCAATCCTTGAATCCTCCACGGACTGCGCTCCCCACCTCCCGCGAAGAGCGTTTCCCGGCCAACTTTCACGCAAACAAGCCAGATTCAGGCCCCAAGCCTTGATCCCCCTACCCACCCGCCGATAACTTCAAGACAACCATCAAAACGCTATTGGCCCCGCGCGCGTCAACGCCGGGGCCGTGGCCTGGAAAGGAGCTGAACCCTTCCCATGCAAACCCAAAATATCGACTCAAGCCGGCGCTCGTGCAAAGACGAGCCGAGCGACGACCACGATCAGGGGCGCACAGAAGCCGCGGTCATCGCGCTGCTGCTGAGCACCGACCATCACGGGCTGTGGTCACGCGAGGAGCTGATACGCGAACTGAGCGCATCGCGCCTTGAGGCGACAGACGCTCTCGCCGGGCTCGCGGCATCGGGACTGATCCACGAGTTGGGCCTCGACTTCGTCGCGGCGACCAGAGCCGCGCAGCGAATGGACGACCTCGAGCTGTAGCCAAGCACGACGGTAGTTGCCGGCACACGCACACAAGCTGCGCAGTAAGCGCAGGCGGCTCATGCGGCGCAGCGACGGGACGTTGCGGCCGGTCTGACCCTTTGGGTCAATCCTCCTCCGGTCTCCTGACATTCCGTTACGCGCGCGCATGAGCCCACTACGGGTTTGGGGGGCGCGCACGCCTTGCCAATTATGCCGCGCAAGCGCGGCTGGGCTGCGGCATGCACACCCCCCAAACCCTCGCAAAGGAGCCAACCATGAGCGACATGAGAGAAGACATTCTGCAAAGCCTCGCCAAGCAACGCGCAACCAAGCAAGAGCGCTCCCAAGCCCTCTGGAAGATGAGCACAGACGAGCGCGTCGCGGCAATGCGTCGCGGCGAGCTGACCTGGGGGCAACTATGCGAATGGGCCATCAAGGCACGCCACGAGGTGCCACTGATAAACGGCGAGTACGAGTTCATCGCCGCCTACACACCCGAGATCGCAGACCCGCCCAAGCGCAAATAAGCAGCGCCACCACGACTGCGGGCAGCACGCACGCACGCGTGCCGCCCGCAGTCCTCACCGCGACCAAAGCCGCCCACACCAAGCGCTAGCGTGCCAGGCGATGGAGCACCGCTCACAAATCCCCATGAAGATCGTGCTCGACGGCAAGTCCGTCCGCTCAGAGACCCTCGCGACCAGCGTCGGCGCCTACATTCTTGTCCTCGAGACCGTCCTCCCCGATCAGGCCATCGACCTGCACTCCATCTACACCGGCCACGCCAACGCCAGGACCCAGGCCACCCACCTTGTCCTGACCCCCGACCTGCGCCAGGCCACAACCGTCGAGCACGACCACGACACACTGCCCGTCACGCATTCACGAAGAACCTGCCTATACGACCACCTGCACCAGCTCCAAAGCCTCCTGCAAGACCACGGCATCGACGTCCAGTTCCCGATCGAAGACGACGCGATCGCGGCCGTCGAGCACTGAGAGACACGGGCTCTTCACCCGACTGCGCCCGCCGCGGCGTGCCTGTCGCTGAGAGCCCTACCCGCGAACCGTACCCGCGCGCCTCCACGCGGGGAGAGCGTGACACCGCGCGGCACTGGGCGCGCGAGCTCCTTCGACACCGGCGCGAGCTCAAAGCGCGTCAGGATCTCGCGCAAGACGATCTTGATCTCGAGCAGCGCGAGCGCGGCTCCCAGACAGCGATGCGCGCCGCCGCCGAACGGCAGGAACGAGTAGCCATCCGGCGGGTCCTCGATGAAGCGCTCGGGGCGAAATACCTCGGGCTGCGCGTACACCTCGGGGTCATGGTGCACGCCATAGGCGTCGACATAGATACCCACCCCCTCGGGGATCGTCCACTCGCCGATCCGAAACGGCTCGAGCACGTAGCGTCCCGCGCCGACCGGGACCGGCGAGCGGATACGCAAAGTCTCCTTCGCCAGCGCCTCCAGGTAGGCGTCGTCGCCTTCGCGTGCTGTGGCCATCGCCTCCGGGTTGTGCGCGAGTAGCTCCACTCCCCACGCGATCGCGGTCGCGGTCGTCTCGTGGCCCGCCGTGATCAGTGTGACCAGCTCGTCGCGCAACTGCTCGTCGCTGAGGCCGAGTCCCTGCTCGTCGCGCGCGAGCACCATCATCGCCAGGATGTCCTCGCGCTCGGCGAGCGACTTGTCGCTTCTGGTGTGGGCGATCTGCTCGAACAGCAGTGTGTCGAGCTCGTCCTTGCGCCGCCAAAAGTGCTCCGCTGCCACGTTCCAGCGCGAACGGCGCGCCAGGCGCGGCATGAACAGCAGGATGTTGCTGAGCGGCGTCACCATCGCGTCGTAGATCCGCCGCAATCGCTGGCGTGTCTCGACGTCGCTGGCACCCAGCACCGCTTGCAGGATCACGTCTAGCGTGAGCGCTTGCGCTATCGGCTGCACAGCCACCACGTCTCCCGCTTTCAATCCGTCCAGCTCGGCTTGGGCCAGGCGCTCCATCAAGCGGGCATATCCTTGGACGCGCTCGCCGTGAAACGGCGGCAGCAGGAGCTTGCGCCGCGCGAGATGCTCGGCCGGCTCCAGCACCAGCAGCGAGCTCTCGCCAAGCAGCGGGCGCAGCGTGTCGTTGCCGTGGCGCTTGACCAGCGGGTCGCCCGTGAACAGGCGCCGGATCGCCTCACGATCCTTCGTGAGTACACCCGTCGGTAGACCCCCGATCCGGATCGTGAACGTGTTCCCATAACGCGCGTGAGCACGATCGCTGAACTCGGCAAACCGCCACACCCGCATGAACGCCTGCGCCGCCGCCGGCGTGCGCGGGCCCGGGGGCAACGAGCCACTCCGTCCGTCGCTGGCGCCAATCCTCGCCGACATCGTCCCAGCCACCCTACATGCCCGTGGACAGTGCTCGGGTCATGTGAGGACACGCTCCACGGCCACCCGAGAGGCGCTCAAGCCCGCCCACCGTTCTCAACTCCCAGCGAGATCGTGTTCGCGAACATCTCCCCGGCCGGCGTCAAATGCCAGGCGTTTGGCTCGCCCCGACTCAGGCCAAGGCGCTTGTTGGCCAGCAGGCCGTATTGCTCCAGGCGCGCCAGCAGCTTTGAGGTCTGGCCCTGGTCGCTCATGCCCGCTAGATCGGCGACCGCGCGGTTTGAGCTGCCCGGGTGCAGACCGATCACTTCGAGCACCAATGCCGTGCGGTAGGTGACGCGCATCGTGATGCCCTGCAGCGGGTCGGCGCCCGCACCGAGGCCCTCCCCGACACGCGCCTCGCCGCCGGGCACGGACTCCGGAGCCGGAGCCGGCGCCGGGCGCGTGCGCTCTTGGCGCGCTACACCCGGGCCCAGGTAGGGCAGCACGATCATGCTCATCAGCTCGCCCTGCAACGCTCGCAGCCGACTATGCTCGCCGCTCAGCAGGCGCGCTTGCACGATCGAGACCGCGGCGCCCACCAGGCCCTCGGCCGTCAGCGGGGAGCAGTCCGCCCCGCGGCGACCCTCACTCCGACCTTCGTCGATCACCGCCGCCAACTCTGCCAGCGCGCCATTGCGCAAACCGAGCACGCTTTGACCACCCCAGGCGGACTGCACCACACACAATCGCGCCAGCGTCGGCTCGCGATCGAACATGCACAAGATCGCCCACAGTGCCCCGCGCACCCGCTCGCGCCAGGCCAAATCCGCAAGGCCGGCCTCCACCACCACCTCTCGCACCCTTGCCAGCTCGCTGTCGAACACCGCCGCCAGACACGCCTCGCGGTCGGCGAACAGCTCATAGAACGTGCGTCGCGAGACCTTTGCCCGCTCGCAGACGCGCGCGACCGTCGCCTCGCTATAGCCCTGCTCGTCCGCTATACGCGCCGCCGCGGCCAGCAAGCGGGCGCGCTGGATATTGGCCACCTGCGAGCGCACGAGCGCGCTGCCACGCAGGCCGTTTGAGCTACCGCGCAAGCCGTCTTTGTCTGTGCGTGATCCGGCCTCCTTGCTGGCGGAGCGCCGGATTCCTCTCCCTAGAGACCTGGTCTGCGGTCGCATGCCCACTACGCCGCCTGCAGCTGAGCCGTAGACATCTGGAACACCAACCACGCTATCTCCCGCGATGTTGGGAAGCATTGAGCTCGTAGCGCTTGTTCTGCATTGCCGAGAGGCACACACAGCTTGCCTTTGTCCATCCCTGTCCTATCTTCTGCTTAGATCACCAATCAGACATTTTGAGTAGCTAAGCAGATCCGCAATCCAAATGTCAAGTCCCATCATCCGACACCCAGACTGCCAACCAGATAAAGACTACTGTTAGCGTATTCGCGCGTTCTAATACCAGCCGCACCGACCTCAAACAGACGCTCAGATTATGGCAATGATTTTGTCGCGCGTCCCCAAGGCATAATGGCGCGGGTACAGTCGGACGATCAAACAATCGCAATCGGTGATACGTCCGCATACCTACGCGGCAACTCCATGAGTCGAGGCAAAGCGACACTGCCGTCGCGAGCGTGAGATAACCCACCAGTTCCCTCGACCATCCATACGCAATGTGAGAATTGGCGAGGCGGTGTACTCGCAGTCAAATACACGGGCGTGGTGACGGGCGGATCGACGGCAACCGAAAGGCTGTGGAGAGCCTCCGAGGTCGGGATGGATGAGTTCACACCGGGGAGCTTACGGTCGGCTTGGGACGGTTTAGTCGCAACGAGCCAATGCCCAAACCGCGCGTCTCGGTCCGGGCCTCGCCCACCAGATCGGTGTCTCGAACATGGGTTTGACCGCATGCGATCAAACCCTCGCAAGCCCTCCTTAGGGTGGGGGTGGACAGGCGGGTAAAAGCGGCCTCCCCGCACCCCCTCCCCAGCAACCCCCAATTCTTCTACTCACCGGAGAATCTGACGCTACGCAAAAGGGTGTACTTGTCATCAATCGGTGGCGGAATACGACAGTTGTATTGCATGCGCTTGACCGCAAGCTGGTCGCCCGGTATGAACCGACGCCATCGCAACAAAGCTCTGCCACACTGGCTTGAGCACTACAACACGCGCAGGCCACACAGCGGGATTGCTAACCAGCCTCCCATCAGCCGCGTTCACAACCTACGTGGGCAGAACAACTAGAGGCTCGGACTGCCCGGAGCTGGCGTTGTTGGAGTTGCTCGTAAGGCTGGCGTGCGACGAACCGACGGTTGCACAACTTCTGATGCGCGAAGGCCTTGCAGCGGGCCCGAAACTCCTCGAGGAGCGCGAACGCCTCATCGGGGGTCTGTCAGACGCGATCCAGGTGGCCGAGCGACCGCCGGCGATCGACATTCCGGAGCGGCTTCTAATCGGCGGAATCTTCCGCTTTTTGTCTCTCCGACTGGACGTAGGCAAATCCGTTGAGGGGATCGATCGGAATTCCCTCCGACACTCCACTGGCTGACTGCCGCTCACGCGGCGGACCGAGGTTTCCGGTCGACCATCTGCCCATGCACCGTCTAAACGGCACAAAGTCGCCCGAGAACGCGGGCGCGGTGGCGGCGCCGTTACACAGGCAGGCACGACGACCCACTCACAACACCACAAACATAGAAGTCTCGCGCGTCCTCGCGAGGCTTCTCCCGCCGTATCAGCGGCTCCAACTGCCCCAGCCGGGAGAGATCTGACCTAACTACGGCGCTGCGGCCGGCGGGCCCGAAAAGACCCGCCGGCGCAGCCCAGCTATCCCGTCTATTCTTCGGGCACGCCGCCCGAGATGCTCGGACTTGAGTGTTCGCCGAGAATCTCGCCAGCGTCGGTCGCACCCGCAGAACTCGAGTAAGTCAGCAGGTGGTGGCTCCCCGCAGCTTGAAAGGCCGCATCCCAGTGCGCCTGAGATCCTTCGCCGCGTTGAGTAAGGCTTGCACTAGACCCGGCCTGCATCCCCTGGCCCGTATCAAGCCACCCAGATGTACCACTCTGGTACAAGCCGAGATGGCCCGAACCTGCTGCCGAGAACGCAACGAGGTAACCCCCCCACTTGATGATACTAGGGCTCGATCCTGACGCCATCTGGAGGCCAGTGTTGACCCCGGTCCCTGTCGAAATGTCCCAAATGACGAGATCATTAGATCCTAGCGCAGCGAATGCGGCGTAGAAATTTCCGTTTGTCTCTACAAGCGACGGGCTTGTACCAGGCGCGATCCCTTGGCCCGTGTCTATCCTCGTTCCGTTACCGATGTATAGCAACAGATGGTCGGA
>DATHMQ010000021.1:0-3078 GCA_035486935.1 Solirubrobacteraceae bacterium | reverse complement strand
CGCTTGGTCTTGGCGCCCTTTGTCGCGACGTTCGCGTGTGCCTTGGCTATCGCCGCGGCCGCCGCCTTTGCGCGTGTATTGCTCGTGCCCGGGCTGGTTGTGTTCGGCGTCCTTGACCTTTGCGGTGTCGCGTCTAGAGGTGCGAGCGCGTACAGGCCGGTTATGCCTGACAGGTAGAGGTAGTGGTTGTCGCTGATGACCGGATCGAAGGAGCCCGTGTTCATCGAGAACACGACTTTGCCGGTGGAGATGCCGAGGCCGATCGTGCGGTGTGTGCCGAGGTCGGCGAAGTACACGATGTTGCCGACGATCGTGGCCGAGCCGGAGATCTTGCCGCCCGCGTGGTACTGCCACTCGATGTGGCCCGAGCGGGCGTTGAGGGCATAGAACGTCCCGTCATACGAGCCTAGATAGATGGTCGGGCCGAGGCCCGGGGCGTTCGTGACAGCCGGCGAGGCGTACACGTAGGCCCCTGTTTGAACAGCCCAGTCGAGCGCGCCTGAGGAGGCGTCATAGGCGTATACGCGTCCGTCGGTGTTGCCCAGGAACACCCTGCCGTACATGACCGCTGGGGTCGAGTAGAAGGTGCCGCTGCCGAGTAGCGCGCCACCCGAGCCGCTGCGCCACAGCAGATGCCCGTGCTGCTCGCCAACCGCCTGTAGCTCGCCTGAGTAGTCGCCGAAGTAGAGGACCCCGCCGGAGAGGCTTGGGCTGGCCTTGACCGCGCCGGCCGCGTGGTAGGTCCACAGGACGTCTCCGTTGCTTGCGTCGAGCGCGTATACCGTGCCGTTCTGGGAGCCGAAGAAGAGCTTGCCTTTGTCGAGGAGGGGGGAGGACTCCGCGCGGCTGGCCAGGTTGCGCGTCCAGCGGTAGTGGCCATTGAGCGTGTTCAGGGCTACGACCCTTCCCGCCTGGGATCCGGGCGAGCGCGAGAGCACGGTCGCGTACACGGTGTTGCCGGCGACGGCAGGGGTGGAGGCCGAGAGGGCTCCGAGGCGCCGGCTCCAGAGGGTTTGCCCGGTGTACTTGTCGATCGCGTTGAGGATGGCGTCGTCGCCGAGCTGGAAGATTCGGTTGCCCGACATCACCGGCGGGAACTCGAGCAGGGCGCTGCCGCCGCGCGCCCACACCGTCCTGAACGGGGGCCTCATGGTCGGGGAGGCAGGGAAGAAGCGCGTGTGGTTCTTGGTGTAGCCGTACAAAGGCCAGGCAAAGTGGTCCTGGCCTTTGACCTTGGGTAGCGTCGGGGTCGGCTGCGGCACGAACCGCGCTTGCGGGTGGTAGATGTCGCCTGTGCGGTGTTTCTCGTAGAGGTAGCCCGCGAGGGCTACGCCTGCCAGCACCAGCAGCGCCGCGACCGCCGTTGCCAGTCTGGCCCTGGTGGAGCTCGGGAGCAGGCGGAAGCGCCGCTTGCCACTCATCGGTCAGCCGTCAAAGCCGGGGGCCGCCCCTAGGCGGCGAGTCTGCTCGACGGTGGATCGGACTCCACCGCTGAGGTCTGTCGTGCGTGTTCGGCTGCGGCGGCTGCTCGTGCTGTCCGCCTGGCTCGCGCGCTCTTCGAGGGCCGGCCGAGCACCAGGCCGATCATCCGGGCTGCGCCAAGCGCCAACTGGGCGATGCTGACGGTCCCCAACGGCAGCAGCGTGAGGCCCGCCACGAGCGAAACGACGTCATGACCGCCGGCGATCGACCAGTTCCACAGCAGGTAGTCGACCACCGTGAGCACGAGCAGGAAAGCCAAGGCCCTTGGACGCACGCGGTATACCTTAGTGGTCGCGCGTGACGGTACGATGGTTGGTGCTCTCGCGGGCGAAGTGTTGTGGTTGCACAAAAGCCTTCCAAGCTTTTAGGGCGGGTTCGATTCCCGTCGCCCGCTTCAGGCAGAGGTTCAGGCAAAACGGTAAGGAGGCAGTGCGATGGCCAAGCCGATACCAGATGACTACCCGCAGGTGATGCCCTATCTGATCGTCGACAGGGCTAACGAGGCGATCGAGTTCTACAAGGAGGTGCTCGGCGCGAGCGAGCGTATGCGCCTTGATGGACCTGACGGCAGGATCGGCCACGCCGAGATGCAAATCGGCAAGGCTGTGATCATGCTTGCCGACGAGAACCCTGGGATGAACATCGAAGGCCCGAAGTCGGTCGGAGGCACGCCCGTGACGATCCACGTCTATATCGAGGATGCGGACGCTGCATTCGAGCGGGCTGTCCAAGCTGGGGCCAAACCGTTGCGGGCGGTCGAAGATCAGTTCTATGGGGATCGCTCCGGGCAGTTCGAGGATCCGTACGGCCACCGCTGGAACGTGGCCACGCACGTCGAGGACATCTCCGAGGAGGAGATGGTACGGCGCGCGGCCGAGATCGGCGGGGGGTGAGCGGCATGGTTGAGCCGGCGAGCAAACCCGAGACCGCGGCTGACCGGCCGGCGGTCGACTCGTCTCCCGTCCTTGTGGTCGAGCGCTTTATGGAGTTCCTGCGCCGCGGGGATCTCGACGAGGCTGTGGCGCTGTTGGCGGTGGATGTGCGCTACGAGAACGTTGGTCTGCCAACGGTCCACGGACGCGAGCGAGTTCGGCGTCTCTTTGGAAAGGCATATGACGATGGAGCCGGTTTTGATGTCGTGATCCACACGATCTGCGCAGATGGACCCTCGGTGCTCACCGAGCGCACCGACTTCCTGACGTTCCGCAGACTCCACATTCAGCTCTGGGTCTGCGGGCGCTTTGACGTTCGCGACGGGCAGATCGTGCTCTGGCGCGACTATTTCGACTTCCTCGACTTCAACAAGGGTCTGGTGCGTGGGCTGCTTGGGGTGCGTCTACCCAAGCTACGCGTCAAGTTGCCGTCGAGGGCTTGATCTGCGGGGCAGGTGCCTCGTGGGCTTTGTCCGTAGAATCGAAGGGGCACCACGGGGAGTGGCGCAGTCTGGTAGCGCACCCGGCTGGGGGCCGGGCGGTCGCAGGTTCAAATCCTGTCTCCCCGATGAAGTGTGGTTGGATGCTGGAGGGGGCCGGGGGCCTCCCGAGGGCGCAGCATTTGGCTCTAGGGCATGGGTTCAGAGGCATTCGGGCCGATGCT
>DATHMQ010000020.1:0-2541 GCA_035486935.1 Solirubrobacteraceae bacterium | reverse complement strand
CGAAGCCGAGTGCGGTTCGCTCCTGTCAGCTCACCGGCAAGTCGGGATGCTCGATCAGCCAGCGTCACGTGAGACTGGAGGGCTGGAGTCCTTCGATAATGGCGGTGGTGGTGTCGGGGAGATCTCACCGATCAGCGCCTTCGCTGCTTTGAGATCGGCCGTTGCGAACCCCTCGGTGAACCGATCATAGATCGGCGCGAGGAGCCGATGGGCTTCTTGGGTTCGACCCTGGTCGCGCCATAGCCGTGAGAGGCTCGTGGCGGTGCGCAGTTCCCAGGAGAGCGCACCTTGACGCCGCGCCCAGTCGAGGGCTCTTAGGAAGTGACCCTCCGCCGCTTCCGCGGAATCCAGTCCGCCCTCCTGCAGAACAAGGTCGCCTTTGATGCGCAGCAACTCGGCCATGCACCAGCGTGCTTCGGTGCGCTCGGATCGCGCCAGGGCCTCCTCGATCGCAACGAGGCCCTGTTCCACTTGCCCGGCCGGGCCCAAGGCTTCCGCGAACGTACCGAGAGATCCCAAGTAACGGTGGAAATACCCGGTCTCAAGAAGCTCATCAAGAGCAGCACGGAGAAGCGGCAACCCAGTGACTACCTCATCTCGCTGGATCAGCAGCACTGCCTCGCAGATGTGGCCCAAGGCGAGCCAGGTGTTGAATGCATGCTTTCCCGAATGGTCGATCAGCATCGCGACAAAGCGTTCCGCTGCATCCAGATCGCCGATTAAAAGGGCGATTGGGCACGCTCCGTCGGCCAGTGCAATACACAACGAAAGCGCATGATCGATTGCTAGAGCGTCTTCCACATTGCTTTGGGCAGTGCGCATGGCCTGGTCCGGAAACCCCTGGAGCCAGAGTATCGACGTAAGCCTCGCGCGCGCTGTCACCCGCTGGTCTAACTGAAAGCGGACCGTATGCGGCCGTTGAACAGGTGCGATATAACCGGCAAGCATGCGCTCGATGTGACGCCGTGCATCAGTGTGGTCCCCAAGATAATGCAGGGAGGTCCCGATCATGCGGTCGCCAACCAGCAGATCAGCCGGGTCGCCTCGGTCCGCAGCAACGCCGCAAAACCGCTGGGAAAGGGTCAACGAGGCCGGATACTCGCCGCGGTTCCCATGATAAGCCCACAGTCCACGAAATGCCCGCAATTGAGCGTCCGTGTCACCGAGTTTCTCTGCAATCTCCAGGGCGTTCGTCCAAGCTGCGCCGGTTTCAGGTACAGAACCTTTGGTATAGATCAGCGACGCTCCGAGTGCCGTGTACAATTGCATTTCGTGGCGCGAGCCTCGCGTAGAAGCCGACCGGAGGTTGGAGAGCGCGCGTTCGACGCGCACGCGACACTCGTCCAATAGCGACAAGTGCATCCACAAAGGCACCGAGGCAACCGTCAGGGCCACACCGATCGAGCTGTCGCCTCTTGCCGAAAACGCCCAGTCCAGCGCGGCCCGAACGTTGTCGGCCCGCGGTTTATAAGTCGCTGACCATTCGGCAGCGGGTTGTGTCTCCCATTCTGCCGCCGCTCGCTCGAAGAGGTCCCGGTAGTATTCGGCGTGGCGTCGGCCGACCGACGTGAGCTCGCCGCTTTCGGCCAATTTCTCAATGGCATAGGCACGCGTCGTTTCGAGCAGCCGGTGGTGGTCTGTCGCGTCACCGACATCCGCAGTGACGAGCGACTTGGTGACGAGACTCGCGACACAGTCGACGACAGCCGACGGGGCGATTTCGGCGCTCGCGGCGACGACACCCGCCGCCTCCAGGCCGAAGCCGCCGGCGAAGATCGCCAGGCGATGCAGCACCAGGCGCTCGGGCTCGGAGAGCAGCTCGTAGCTCCAGTCCAATGTCGCCTGGAGCGTCTGATGCCTCGGCAGCGCCGTCCGACGACCCCCGGTGAGCAGGCGGAACCGATCGTCCAGGCGCGATGCGAGGTCCTCTACACCGAGCGCCGCGCCGCGGGCCGCCGCCAGCTCAATCGCCAGCGGGATGCCGTCGAGTCGCCGGCAGATTGCTGCTGCGACAGCTGCAGTGCCCCCGTCCGGCGAGAAGTGCGGATCCGCCGCCCTCGCTCGCGTTACGAACAGCTGGACCGCGCCGTGTCGCAGCAGCTCATCCATATCGTCGGCACCTTCAGCCGGCACAGCGAGCGGTGGCACCCGATACAGGTGTTCTCCTTCCACTCGCAGCGGCTCGCGACTCGTCGCCAGTACCCGTATCGCTGCATTGGTGTGCAAAAGCGCCCCGGCCATGCGGGCCGCTGCGTCGATCACATGCTCGCAATTGTCGAGCAAGAGCATCAGCTGCTTCCCGCCGAGCGCATTCGCGACACGTTCGGCCGACATAGCGCCCGCGGCGAGCTCCAGCCCGAGCGCCGTGGCGACCGTGACTGGGACAAGCTCGGGATCGGAGAGCGGCGCGAGCTCGGCGACCCAGGCTCCATCGACAAATTCCGACAGAAGATGCCGCACGACCTCGATCGCGAGGTGGGTCTTGCCGATCCCTCCCTCGCCCGTCAGCGTGACGAGCCGATGCTTCGTTACGAGGGCCGT
>DATHMQ010000019.1:0-10749 GCA_035486935.1 Solirubrobacteraceae bacterium | reverse complement strand
GAGCTTGAGCGCGGCGATCGCATCACGCCGGTCAGGAATGCTGAGACTCGCCAACAAAGTCTTGCCGATCGCGGTGCAGTACACGGGAACAGACGCACCGACATCCAGCCCGAGATCCGCCTCGTACTGCCCTCTTCCGTGCGTAAACAGACGATATGTGTAGAGCACACGCGTCCCATCCAACACCCCCATGCTGACCGTGTAACCCGTCGCCTCGCGCAAGTCTTCAAGAATGGTCTCAGCGGTCGGGGTCTCCAAGCGAAGCGTGTCAATGAATGCCACCCCAGCACTGGTGATTCCGCGCGCGAGACGGTAGCGACGTTTGTCATCTTGCTCAAAACAATCAAGCTTCACGAGTGTTTGCGCGTAGCGGTGGGCCGTGGAGCGACTCACCCTGACCAAGTCGGCAAGTTCGGCGATACCCAATATCTGCTTCTCAGCAGTGAAACATCCGATTATCGCCAAACCGATTTCGAGCGAGCGAGAGTATCTCGACTCCGCCGACGGACTGATATCAGGTGCGGGATTGTCCCTCTTCTTTTTTTTGTCCAAACGTAATTGTCGTCGTGGATGCTCGTTGCGTGGTGTCATCGCCGTTGACGATGACTGCTGTGTTCAGACTTGAATAGAGAGCCGTCGCTAACTATTGCGGCTAATAGCGTCTGCGCGGGCGCAGGATCACGCGCGAGCCGGCATGCGGCGTGACGATCACGCTGCGCCAGCCCGGACGCTCGATGCACCGGCTTGCTGGATGGACGGTCTTGGTCGAGAGTACGGTGCGAAGGACGGTCTTCATCTCGAGCATCGCGAGGTGCAGGCCGGGACAGCGCTTGCCTCCGCCGCCCCATGGCATCCATGTACGGGGGTCCGGCGGCGCCTGGAGAAATCGCTCGGGTCTGAAGACATGGGGGTCTAGATAGGTTTTGGGGTCGTGGTGCAGCAGGTATATGCAGGCCAACAGGTGGGCGGGCGGATAGTGGGTATGGCCGCCGATCGTGATCGGTTTGGCGACCGCACGTGGGATCGCGAAGAGGAATACGCAGCGGTGGCGCAGCACCTCTTGGATCGTGGCCGTGAGGTAGTCCTCGCTCTGGCCGTCGTCGATCTCGCGGTGAAGGTGTTCGCGCACGTGAGGATGATGCGCGAGCAGTTGGAAGGCCCAGGCCAGTTGGGCCGCGGTTGTCTCGTGTCCCGCCAGGATCAGCGACATGGCGTTATCGCGGACCTGCCCGTGTGACGCTGGCGAGCCGTCGGGGTTGGGTAGAGCGATGAGCCGGCCAAGTAGGTCGCCCGCCGAATAGGGCTCAGATCTTTCGTCGATGAGCTCGCCGAGCAGATCGTCCACTTGCGCTCTGGTCCGTAGGAAGCTCTGCCAGATGCGTCTGCCTGGACCGTGGCGCAGATG
Source organism: Solirubrobacteraceae bacterium (assembly GCA_035486935.1). GTDB lineage: Bacteria > Actinomycetota > Thermoleophilia > Solirubrobacterales > Solirubrobacteraceae > Palsa-744. The sequence goes on along the minus strand of DATHMQ010000019.1, from coordinate 9,344 downwards.
AGGCTCGATGAGCACTGGGCTTGCTGTCACCGTCAGCATCTCTAGCACCCGGTCTCGCAATGTGAGGATTTGTTTGTCGAGCGGATCGGCTAAATGGCCGGCGAGGGTCCGTAGGATTACTTCAAGGGTCAGCGATCTCAGTCTGGGGTGGAGCGCCACCTTCCTGTCTGTCGGCCAGTCTGCAGTAGCGCGCTGCGTGGCGCCGGCGACCATATGAATGTGCTGGTTGACGGCATGTGTATGGAAGGCCGCGAGGACTGCCTTGCGCCCCGTAATATGCTCTGCGTCGTCTGAGAGCATGAACGACCGCTTGCCCACGATCGGCGAGATAGCAGCGCCACCCTCTCCGGGGCGTAGGGTGTTCGCGGGTGCCGCCATCAGGGAGCGGATGTCGTGCGGGTCGGTCAGGAATATGAGCGGCGGTTGGCTGGTTGAGCGCAGCGCGAACGTTGGTCCGTACCTGTCTTGACACCGCTGTAGGTATTGGAAAGGCGAGTGCCAAAACAGGAACGTCTGTAGGGGCGCTGGCACCGGCGCTTGGGGTAGGTGTGCGGCTGTCGCTCTAGCCGATAACTGGAGCAGCGCGGAGGATGCGTGTCGTCTCTCGAGCGTGCGCCACAGGCCGGCGGCTGGTACGAGCAGACGTGTGACGGAGCCGCCTCCGCTTGTGATCCGCTCCTTGATCGCGAGCACTTCGGGCTCACCGTCAACGCGAGCCGATAGGTACATCGCGATCATGCTGGCCGCTATGAGTACGTGGCGTGGCCCGTTTGGGAGTCTTGCTGTTTCGCGTACTGTCAGGGTGAGAATTTCGTGCAGCCGCTCGCACATAGTGTGCTGGTCGGGGTAGTGTGCGATGTAACTATGGCTGCCGTTGACCGTGTCCTGAGCGGCATCGACGTAGCTGTCAAGCATCGCTATCGCAAGTGCCATCCAAGGGAAGTAGGCCTCCTGAGTCTGCCTTACGTATGCCGTGTCGCTTAGTGGTTCTGTCGCGAGAGCGAGTAGCGCATGAGGCAAGAACGCGCTTGCGGCAGCTGTAACCTCAAACCACCGCAGTTGCTGATGTGCTGGTCGTTGTCGCTCGGCCCACGCCTTCAACTCGCTCTCGCGTTGCCGACGATCAGGCAGATGGTTGATGGCTTGGATGGCACATCCCTGTACGCCCGCGAGCACGAACGGCCGTATTTGGGCGTAAGACGGCAACGCCAGACAGCATCTTTGGCAGGTACTTACGAGCGCCTGGAGATAGCCACCATCATCGCTCCACGGGTGGTAGCGGTAATAGTCAGATATCGGTGCGTCAGGGTCCAATGCCTCCGTCAGAGCGCGATGCAACTGGTAGCCGTTGTTGCTATCGGTGAACGCTCCCCGCTCGCCGACATTGTCCAGGTAATCCCACAGCGTCTGATAGGCGACAAGTAGCGTGAGCAGTTGCGACTCACGGCGTTTGGGCAGGATGCAAAAGAGCGCGGCACCGTGTGCGTTCTCACGCTTGAGCTCGATCGACTTGAGCGCGTCTTGGCGCAATTGAGCGTTTGGGATGAGCGAGGCGCAACATTTCCAGTGCTCGAGTTCTCTGAAGACGGCAGGCCATATCCAGGTGATCCCGCGGCCTGCCGCCGCGACTAGCGCGCGTAGTTGTCGTGGCGAGAGCGGGGCTGGATCGCTATGTCGAGCCGGACCGTATCTTCCGAGCCTATAGAACCAGGGTCCAAAGAAACGAATAGTGGTCTCGGACCTGACATTTGGGATTGTGGCGGCCGCAGGAGGCTCCACCAACACCGTGGCGCATCTGGTAGGAGGTTACGAGCGTGGTGCCACACTGGCGACGCGATAGCCGGGTATCGCGATGATGATCGCCCCGACCACGCTCACGAGTAGGAAGCTGACGATCGCGAGCAGCACACGCGAGGAGAAGATGACTGGCATCCCGGTGACCGAGAGCAGTGCGTGACCGAGCAGCAACTGCCCATAGACCCCGAGGATTGCCCCCAATAGACAGCCGACAAGCAACAGCGACGCGGACTCGCAGATGAGGGCCGCCCATAGCACTCCTGTGGCGTAGCCCTGTACCTTCAATCGTGCGAATATGCGGCGTCGCTGCCAGATCATCGCGCCCATCGCCGTCGCTGTCGCGAGTAGGCCAGCGAGCAGCACCAACGTTGATATCTGGCTGAGGCGTCCCAGGCCTTGGCGGCTGGCCGCCTGCTGAAGCTTGTCGCGTTGCAAGGCGGTTTCCACAGTCAGCCCACTGGCTGGCCCAAGAACTTGACGTATCTCATGACTGACACGCTGCAACGGATAGCCGGCTGCCACGGTGATCTCGTAAGCGCTCGGGTCGCTGCTTCCCCAGGCGCGCACATAGTCGGCGGGATTGAGGATCACGGCGCCGGGGGGCCATCCGAGGTTTGTGCTGAGCGCTGCGATCTTCAAAGTGACCGGCTGCGGCGCCGGCAGCGTGAACGATTGACCGACATGTAGATGGTTCTGCTCTGCGAGGGCTTGTGAGACTACCGCCCAGCCCCCCATGTGAAGCTCAGTTTCAGCAGATCGGGTGCTGCTTTCGACTATCTGTCCTGCCGGCACCGGTGAAGCGTCGGCTGGCGGCGCGAGCACCCATATTCGGCGATCACCGTATTCGAGCAGGCTCGCGTGGTATAGCCCAATGGAGCGCACTCCCTGGAGATGTTCCAGCTTCGGCTGGAGCGAGGTATGGAACGAATTGGTTGCCAGCAGGTTCTGTGAACCGAACGGCAAGACCCACAAGTTGGTTGCGCTTGTGACTTCGTGAAAGAGGCGGTCAAGACCGTTCTGTAGGTCTTGGTGGGAGCCTTGGATGGTCACGCTGCCAAATACCGCTACGGCGCCGGTGGCGGCAATTGCGAGCGAGCGCGCCCTGCTGCCTCGCTCCCGCAACTGGATGACCGCTAGCCGGTTCGCGCCCGCGAAGATCGCATCCGGCAGACGATCGACGATCCTCAGGAACCCGTCGAGCAGTGGTGGCAATAGGCAGACGAGCGCCAGGATCAACAACAAGATGCCGATAACCGCCGACTGCGGAGCCCTAAGGAGGATGGCCGTTGTGCCTCCAAGGCATACGAAGCCTGCGAGCAGCATGCCAGCGGTCCAATAAGCGGGCGTGTGTCGTGCTTGGCTTGGCTCGGTGCGGCGGGGGCGCAGCCAAATATCGCGCAAGGGCGTCAATACACCGATCGAGGCGGCAAGTAGACCACCGCAGATGGCCAAGAGTACGGTCTGTGACGTCACGATCCGTCGTGAGCCGACCGGGAAGCCGAATGATAGATATCCGGCGTTGGAGCCGAAGACGGTGACCGAGAGGAGCTCGCCCAACGCAAGGCCAAGCAGGGACGCGACGATGCCGAGTGCGAGCGCGTCGAAGAGGAGCGCTTGAACGGTGTAGGTCCGGGTCGCCCCGTTGCGCCGCAGTTCCCGAACGAGGCCTTGACGCAGGTGTACCGTGAGGAGCATCGAAGTGTAGGCGAACATGAAGCCTACCAGCGCACAAATAGCGGCGAACGCACTCGTTGACTGATTGATCGGACCGGCTGCCTGATCGAAGACGGTCGAGTCGAAGTCCGCCGGCTCGACATTGCTGTGTCCGTGCGCCATCTTCAGTAGTGCGGCCTTGACCTGTCGCTCCGCCCCAGGCTTTGACTCGACCAGGATACGGGTGACTCTGCCTCGCATACCCGTGAGCTTTTGTGCATAGTGCAACGGTGCGACCGTGATCGGACTGTTTGCGAGCGTACCGATCTGGCTACTCGTCAGTTCGGTCGCGACCAGGCTCGTGGCCAGCGTTGCGCCGATCTGCAGGTGTACATTTTCAAGCGGTCCCGCACCGCTCTCGCCAGCAACCGAGGTTGGGAGGGCCAACACTTCTTGACGAGCAAGCTGAGGGGTTTTGAACGGCAGCAGCAGCGGGCTCTGCAATTGGATCATTCGTGGTTCCGCACCGATCAAATCGACGTTCTCGCTGCCCTTGGGGCCGATCAACCCGACTCGCTGCTCGAGCACCGGCACGGCGCTGCGAACACCCGGTGTCCGTTTTACCTGGCCAAGGAGGCGTTCGCTGAGACCGTGGGAGTCGCGGGCCTCCAACTGCAGCGTCGCCTTGCCGATCACACCGCTGGTCAGCTCCGCCACTGATCCGTTGAGGCTTGTACTCGCGACCTGTGAGGCGAATAGCAACGCGACGCCAACAGCGATGCCGAGGATCGCAAAGATCTCCTGCATGAGCACGGCACGCGCTTTCAAACGCACACCGTACAGATGGGCGATGTTCGAGAGCCTTCTCACGGACGCAACACCTCGCCACCGGACAGCCGTTCGAAGAGCCCATCGGGTTGATAGTCAGCTATGCGACCATCACGCAGAGCAACCACCCGATCGGCAAAGGCCGTCGCCTGCGGATCGTGGGTCACAAGCAATGCAGCCGTCTGGTGTTCACGGCACATCTCCACCAAAAGCTCGAGCACCTCGCGCCCGCGACGCGTGTCGAGATTGCCGGTCGGCTCGTCCGCGAGCACCAGCTTCGGCTCGGTCGACAGAGCACGCGCGATCATCACGCGCTGGCGCTCTCCCATCGAGAGCTGATCGGCGCGATGGCCCAAACGCTCGCCCAAACCCAGACGCTCAAGCAACGGCTTGACCCGTCGTTCTGCCTTGCGCGTTCCTTCAAGCATCCACAACTTCAACGCCGCGTTCTGCACAACACTACCGCCGGGCAAAAGATCAAATGTCTGATCGACGAAGCCAAGATCACGCAGGCGATACGCGGACTGTTCCGCGTCAGACAGCGAGGCTAGATCCCGCCCGTCCACAATCACACTGCCAGCGTCCGGAGGCAGTAGCGCCGCGATCAAACTCAACAAGGTCGTCTTGCCAGACCCGCTCGGCCCATACAACGCCACGAGCTCCCCCGCGTCCACCGAGAGCGACAGCCCATCCACTGCACGCACCGGCTCACCATCGCCGACGTAATAATGCTTTCTCAGATCACGGACCTCCAGCATCACAAGGATGCGTGCCGCGATGGATCGCCCGGGAAATCGATCACATTCTCACCCGGAGCATCACCCTCTGAGGGCACTACCAACAGCTCACCTCCCGAGAGCGAGGCGACCCGATCGAACCAGGTGGTCGCATCGGCGTCTGAGACGCTCATCAACACCGCCAACCCATCCTCGTCGGCGATAGAGCGCAACAGGCGCCCCGTCCGCTCAGTCGCACTGAGTCCAAGTGTCGCGGTCAAATCGTCCACCAACAACAATTCAGGCTGGCGCACGATCGCCTGCGCAAGCGCAGCGAGAGCACGCTCGGAGTCGGCAAGACTCCTCCAGGACTGATCGGCGCACTCCTGGGCACCGACACGTTCCAACGCGACTCGTGCCCGCTCATACGCATCCTTCTTACTCAAGCTGGCAAGCAACGGAACCGCCACATGCACGAGCACCGGCAGATCGATATCCGGCCCAACCGGCTCTGCGAAACCGATCTGCTGCCGCAACAGTGCCGAACGCCGTCGGTCAGAGAGACAGCACAGATCATTGCCTTTGAACAGGACTTCGCCGCGCGCCGGCCGATCCATACCTGCAGCTACCCGCAACAGCGTCGTCTTGCCCTGCGCACGTTGCGCCAAGACCGCCACAAGCTCGCCAGCATCGACATCAAGCGACGCATTCGCAAGCACCGGCACAACATGACGGCGCCCACGCGGGAAGCTCAACGAGACATTCCGCAGCGAGAGCAACACCCCCATTACCCCGTCCGCTGTATCACCGTCCGAGAGCGAGGATCCACTCGGCGGCGCTCCCACTCGTCTTCCAGATAGACACGAACCTTCTGCAACCACTTGATCCGGCTCTCCCACCACGCCTGATCGCCGCTACTCACGACGAGGTCCATCCGCGCACGAAAATCGTTCTCATCCAACACGCACCGACGAGACCGCAACCGCGAGTTCAGGCCCTGGAGCTTTCCAGTGCAGACACACTCAGCCTTACGCACCACAACAATCATGCGCGGCAAGTCGCCCGGTCTACACAGCGCGACCTTCGCGTGCAACTCCTCACGCACCGGCGGCGTCGAGATCGCCGCCCACATCCACTGCTCAAAATGTTCAATCCCGCGAGGTGTCGCCTCATACACTGTGGCCACACGCTGCTCGTCATCGACTACACGGACGAGCTTCTCAGCAATCAGACGTCCGATCGCCTGCCTAGCCGTCCCATTCGTATAGCCAGCCGAGCCGAAACGCTTAGCCAATCGTCGATCAAGCTGATAACAGTTCGTGGGCTCCTCCACCAACAAACCCAACACCAGCTCACGCCCAAACCCATCCGACCGCCTCGCCATCTGTGCCATAAGAACGAATCGTATTGAAGAAGAGTCCCTGCCGCAGAATCATTCGTATGATCGGGCAACAACAGACACTGCCGCGAAACGAGGGCAACCTAAATGACGGGCCTGTCCAGCCATCAGGACTGGTGCGAAGGTAGACACAAGCCCTCCGGTCAGCGCCCTTCCCACGCGACCGGCATGGTTGTCCCGCGCTTGAATGGTCGCCCGAGCCCCGGTGTTTGGTCGAGGATGCGGGCAAGCTGTTGGAGGGCGTTGTGGAATGCGAGCTCCTCGCGGGGGTCTTCGGCTGAGCTGTCGATGTTGTCGCGCCAGAAGGCGAGCGCAGCGAGTGTCTCTACGCGTTCTGGGTGCTCGTACCAGTCGTGCTCGAGCTTCGCGAGCGCTCGCGGATAGCGCTGGTGTAGCGCGACGATCATGCCCCACGTGTTCTGATGCCAAGACGGATCGTCATCGGGCGCGATCCACAGCGCTCCGGCGCCTGTGGCCCGCGGTGGAGATGCCGGCCGGGTGCGTAGGCGAGCTCGTCTGCTCGTGGCTGTCTCGCTGTCCTCCAAGACGGTGCGTAGAAGCCCGGAAGCTGTGCTCGCTAGGGGCTCGCCTGCCTGTTGTGCACGCGCTTGAAGGGCGGCGTGGGCGGGGTCGGGCAACCTGATCATCAGCCGCTTCACCGGCTCACCCCGATCTCGTGCTCGTGGTCGATGTGTTGGTTTGCCTCGATCTCGGCCTGGATGGTGGAGAGTCCGAGTTCGCGCGAGACGACCGCTGGGTCGAGCTGCTCGCCGAGGTCTTCTAGTGTTTCGTACTCGACGGAGGGGGTTTGTGCGCGGCTTGATCGCATCTTCCCGGCGAGCCGGTCGATGCGGTCGATATCGGTGCCTTCTGTGCCTAGCTCCTCACGCGCGAGATACCAGTCGGTGCCCTGTTTCACGCGGGACGCCTCGACATAGGAGGACTCCTTGCTGGTCTGCCAGCCACCGGTGAGCACGATCGAACGCTCCACAGTCGCTCCTTGTTGACGGTTGATGTGCTGCGCGTAGGCCAACCAAACCGCGTCGACGTCATCACCGGTGAGCGTGACTTCACGCCCTGTGCCCTCCAAAGTGACGGTCACCGCACGCTTCTCGTGGACACGGGTGATCTCGCCACGGATACCGTTCTCGACTCTGGGTTGACCATTTGGCCGGTGTTGACGGACGAACGCGACCAAATCGCCCTCGCGCAACCCGTAGTGCACCGATCCCAACCGGACTTCACGCTCGCCGAGTTCGCCGCGCTCGCCACGCAAATACTGAGCACGCGCGTTCAGCCGGTGCACCTCGACATTCGTCGCGTCCGCGATCAACGCGACCCGCGACGGATCAAGCTCGGTCGTTAGACGCGCCCAGTGCTGCACCGCGCTCTCCGCAGCCTCATCGCGCGTCTCCTGGAAATGGAGTTGGTCACGGGCCAGATAGTGCGCCATCGCACGCTCCGGCTCCCCACCACGCAACGCAGCCCACGCACGCCGCTCATCCCGGTCCATCGTGCGCCACACCTGCTCCAACTCCACCACCGGCATATGTGCCGTGATCCGATCGAACATCCCACCAGGCCCAATAGACGGCAACTGCTTGCCATCACCCACCGCCACAAGCTTTGCCCCGGACCGCGCGATCAGCTCGATCAACCTCACGAGACGATGCGTGTCAGCCATCCCTGCCTCATCGAAAAACACGGTCGTGTCCTCGTCGAGTACGACACTCCCGGCTTCCGCTCTCGCGACCAGCGAATCGACCGTCAGCGTCTGACCCTCAAGCGCGGGACAATCGCGGCCCAACCGCTCCCGTGTCGCGCCCGCGACAGCGACACCGATCGTGGTACGCCCAGCCAGCTGCTCTGCCCGCGCGGCAGCGTCGATCACGACCCCCTTGCCGGTACCCGCCGGCCCGATCAACGCCACACCACGCTCCGGACCCGTCAACACCAACAGCGCCATCTCTTGCTCGTCACTCAAGGGCGCACCGATCCGCTCGGCAACCTCACGGGCAGCATTCGCACGCGCCACATCACCGACATCGCGGCCGGCGGGTGTGGCTAGTTCGCTGGCGTGACGTTCGATCGCCTGCTCGCGTGCCCGCACATCGAGCGTCGTCATCTTGCCGTCTTCCAACGGGACGACCCAGCGTTCGCTGATCATCTCCCGGATCGCGTCGAACGCCTGTTCTGGAGATAGCTCTCCAACAGACTGCTCCAGGACGGCGGCACGGAGTTCCTTGACCTCGAACACCGCCCGGCTCGCCGTCAACCCCCGCTCCACACGTTCTGCCAATGTCCCCACACGCACCACAGGCTCTTGTTCGCCGGCGAGCAACCTTGCCGCCTCGCCCGGCCCGAACTTGTAGGCCTCCGCGGTCTCCCGCCAGCACTGGTCCAGATCGTCGCGGGTCGTTAGCTCCTTTGCCCGCCGGTTCTCAAGCTTCAGGTTGCGCAGCTCATCGCGCTCCGGAGCACGCCCGTACTTCGCCCGGAACCGCTCGGCAGCCGAGACCACTTCACGCGTACGACCCGAGAACGCATCCAACAAACCCCTCGGCACCCCAGCGATCTCGAAATAACGGCCTTCCTTGCCCGTCCCACCTTCGACCGTGTAGCCCAAGCTGGCCAGTTCCTGCGCGAGGACGGAGCGGTAGTAAGCACCCAACTCCCTCGCAGAGCGAAACAACGGCCTCGACGCTATCGCGACGAACCTGTCGTCCTGGCGTACCGCGCCCGTCACGACCACATGCGAATGCAACTGAGGGTCAGGGGTCTCCGCGCCCGATACACCCCGCGCGGTTGTATGTCGATACTCGGCCGCCAACACATCCTTGGCCTTCTCTTCAACTACCTCACCGGAGTAGCGGCGGCGCACCACCGGCACGCCCTCACGCAAATGCTCAAGCGCGCGAGCGACGGCCTTGCCATGGGCCTGTTCGATCTGC
>DATHMQ010000018.1:0-9172 GCA_035486935.1 Solirubrobacteraceae bacterium | reverse complement strand
GGGAGCTCGACGGGAAACAGGTCGGGGGCATGATGCAGATGAGCGACGAGTATTTTCCGGCCGAGATCCCGCCGCACTGGGGCGTGGTCTTCGCGGTAGCCGACTGCGATGCGATTGTCGCCAAGGCCCGCGAGCTCGGGGCGACCGTCACGAATGAGCCGATGGACATGCCGATCGGCCGCTTCGCCGGCCTGATCGATCCCCAGGGAGCCGCGTTCACGGTGATGCAGCCGGCGCCGGTTGCTTGATTGGGATCCCAAGCGCCGGTAGTGCCAGGTTCGTCAGACGAGGCTAGGGCTGATCGCCCAAGGACAATCTGCGCATAAGCGCGGCCAGCTCACGATGCCGATGGGGGCCAGGCTGTTCGAGTCGCTCGACGATTCGCTCACGTATCGGACGCGGCATACCTTGGGATAGCTTGGCCTTCGCTTCCACGCGGTGGGCGCGCAGCCTGAAGGCAACGGTTTGGGGGGCGATCCTGCGAGATAGCTCGAGACCCCCGCCCTCGAGCCGCCATCGATTCTCGCCGAGGACCGTCTCGTGGCGCTCCAGCGTTCGGCGTAGTACATCGAACCGCTCCTCGTCGTCGAGCGGTTGAGGCGTTCCATAGAGATGGACGGAGATGTGATTCATCGTGCTCGGGACGTCGGTCAGCTCGGGGCGATACCAGGACGCCGAGACGAATCCGTGCGGACCCTCGAAGATCAGCAAGGTTGGAGTGCGCGCTTCGATGTCAGTGCACTGGGGGTCCGCGCGCGCAAAGTGCCCAGCTACGACGACCTCGTCCCCGGATCCGTCCTCAAGTAGGAAGAACCCGTATGTGGCGCGCAGACCATCGCCTCCATCGGTAATCACGCGTGCCCACCCGTACTCGGCGATAACTCGCCGAGCCTCCTGGGAAGTCATCGCGTACTTGGACTGAACGTGCACCGCATAAGCCTAGCTGCCGTTTGGGCGATGAATATCAGCAAACGTCTGAGGGATCCAGAAGGTGGGCGCCTACATCCGCATGGATCTTCCGTGCGTCCTCGGGCACGTGAGCGCCTGGGCCAAACAGGCCAAGGACGTGTCCCCCGAACCCCCCGCCTACGATTCTCGCACCCGCGGCGCCTGACTGGAGCAGCCGCTCGACTGTTGACTCGACGGCCGGTGTGGAGACCTCGTACCGGTCACGTAGGCTCGCGTGGGAAGCGTTCAACAGGCGTCCCACCGTCGGTAGATCGCCCGCCTGCAGAGCGGTCACGGTGTCTTGAACCCGGACGTTCTCGCTGAGGACGTGGCGTGCACGTCGTCGCAGGGGCTCAGGCAGGCGCTCGAGGGCATCCCAGCTTGCCTGCCTCAGCGAGTCGACTCCCAGCAGTTCGCACGCCTCGGAGCATTCGGTCCTGCGCTCGTTGTAAGCGGAGCTCGCGTTGACGTGAGGCTCGCCGGAGTCGAGCGTCACCAGCCGCCAGCCACCCTCGAGCCGCAACGGAATCGGATCGACCTCGACTGTTTGGAAGTCGATGCGCAGCGCCGTGTCGGACGCGCCGTACAGCGAGGCGAGCTGATCGAGCAGGCCGGTTTGCGCGCCCACCCACTCGCTCTCCACGTTGGAGCACACTCGCGCGAGGCCGACACGGTCGGTTCCGGCATCGCCGATGAGGTCGAGCAAGGCGAGACACAGCGCCACCTCGAGCGCCGCCGAAGACGAGAGGCCGGCGCCTCGAGGGAGATCGCCGCCGATCTCCAGCTGGGCTCCGACCAACGGGTGCCCGGCTCGACGCAGCTCGGCGACGACGCCACGCACGTGTGCACGCCAGCCCGTCGCACCCGCGGGCTCGGTGAGAGCGAACTCATCCTGCTCGCCGAAGTCGAGTGCGCGGGCGAAGACACGCTCACCGCCGATTGCGGTGGCATGCACGGTGATTCCCTCGGCGATGGCGAACGGCAGGGCAAGCCCTTGGTTGTAGTCGGTGTGCTCTCCGATCAGGTTGACGCGACCGGGAGCGAATGCGCCGGTGCGCTCACGCGACACTGGCGATCGCCTCGCGCAGCGTCGCGGCGCAGTCCTCAGGGAGCGTGTCGCCGACGAACGTGCCCCCGCCCTGCTCGGAGCCGGCGGGATACTTGAGCTTGGTGGCAGTGCGCAGCGGCGGGTAGAACTCGACGTGCAGGTGCCCATCGGAATGTCCGTCGGTGGGTGCTTGGTGGACGACCATCACATACGGAAAGGGTCTAGCAAACAGGGCGTCATAGCCGCGAGTGAGGATTTGTAGACACTCGGCAAGCAGGCGCAACTCCGCGGGCTCGCACTCGAGCAAGCTCGGGCGATGCAGTCGGGTGGCGACGTGTGTCTCGTACGGCCAGCGTGCCGCATAGGGAATGTAGGCGGCGACGCTCTCGTTCTCATGCACGATCCTGCGTCCGTCGCTGAGCTCGCGGCGCAGCAGCTCACAAGGCGCACAGCCCCGCAGGCGCGCGTCCGCGGCCAGCTCGAGCTTCGGCACCGGCGGCAAAAACGGGTAGCCGTAGATCTGGCCGTGTGGATGTTCCAGGGTTGCACCGACCTCAATCCCTCGGTTCTCGAAGATGAGCACGTAGCGAACGTCCTCTCGGGCGCCGAGCTCTTGGTAGCGGTGGCGCCAGACCCACATCAGTGCCTCCGCTCGCTCGGGCGCCAGCGTGCCGAGGGAGCCATGGTGGCTGTCGGTGTACACGATCACCTCTGCCGCCCCCTGTGGTGCTCGAAAGGTGGGGTAAAGGTTGTCGAAGACAGCGATCTCGAAGGCCGGCAGAGGAATCTCCGTCTCCACGTAGTCCTCAGACTGGGGATCGGCCGGGGTGTGGGGATCGGCCAACGCATGAGCGTGCGCTGGCGTATGAGCGTGCGCCGACGCGTGGGGGCGGGCCGGCGTAGGACACAGGGGACAGTGATCCTCTGGGGGAAGGAAGGTGCGGCCCTGCCTGTGGATCGCATATACCACCTCCTCCCTGCGCAACTCGTTGAAGCGTTGCTCGCTCATCCGTCCTGGCGCTCTCGGCGTGCGTAGAGGATGAGCGCCCGACCGTCCTCCTTGACAAGTCGCTCTACGCAAATGGGTCCGTAGACCTCGCGTTGCTCATCTGCTTGTCTGTGTGGACCGCGCTCTGCGCGTCGACCGGCTTCTGGTCCCTGCTCTCCGCACCTGGCCGCATCCGAGCGGCTGGAAGGGGGCTGTGGGCTGGCGGATGCCGAAGCCATTCCCTGAAGATAGACACCTTCTCGCGAAGTTCCTGAATACGAATGGATTCAAGGGGGAAAAGTATTGATGGGCGCTGCGTCGCCCGACGCAGCCTCCCTAGAGGAGGAGATAGAGATGTCACAGACAGACCAGGTCGATGAGCTCACGGAGCGGCTGGAGAAGTTCGGGCGCTCAGAGACCGGACAGCGAGGTTTGGACCGCCGTGCCTTCCTGCGTCGCACTGCGCTCACCGGCATAGCCGCCGGCTCGGCGAGCAGCATATTGGCCGCGTGCGGCAAAAGCAGTGGCTCGAGCGCCGCTGCCGGTGGCGGCAGCGAGGCCGTGTTCGGCTCGCACCCGAGCTACAAATTCGTGGCCGTCAACCACGTCACGACTAACCCATTCTTCGTGCCGACCCAGTATGGACTGACCGATGCGTGCAAATTGTTGGGATGCTCGTATACGTGGACGGGCTCGGAAAGCAGCAACGTCAACCAGATGGTCAACGCGGTCAACACTGCCATCACAAGCAAAGCCGATGGAATCGCGGTCTCGCTGATCGACCTGCACGCATTCAACGCTCCGGTCGAATCGGCGTTGAAGGCAGGCATCCCTGTCGTCGCGTACAACGCCGACGCGCCCGGCAACGCACGCCTGTCTTACATCGGACAGGATCTCAAAATGGCCGGCGAAAAGATGGGTGAAAGGATCGTCGAAGCGGTCGGCTCGGGCGACGTCGCGCTGTTCATCGCGACACCTGGATCGGCCAATCTGCAACCACGCATCGAAGGCGCTGAAAAGGCGATCAAGGCCTCGGGTAAGCCGATCACGGTGCACACGGTCGCGACCGGCGCGGCGGTCCCGGGCGAGCTCTCCACGATCGACGCCTATTGGATTGGTCATCAGAGTACGAAGGGCATGTACGCCGTGGATGGAGGCAGCACCGAAAGCCTCGCGCGGGTGATGCAGAAGTACGGATTGCCTGCCAAGGGCATCAAGGCAGGCGGCTTCGACTTGACCGAAGGCACGCAGAAGCTGTTGCAGGAAGGCAACATCGAATTCACGATCGACCAGCAGCCCTACCTACAGGGCTTCCTTCCGGTCCTGCAGTTGTTCATGTGGCAAGTGTCGGGCTCGCTCACCGGCCCTGCCGAAACGGACACGGGCCTGAAGTTCCTCAACAAGGAAACGGTCGCGCCGTACGTCGAATCCAAGACCCGCTTCGAGGGGACCTCAACCGAAGTCAAGGTGGTTCCGATCAAGGCCGGCACACCCGCCTAGCGGATTGCAACGGCCATGCGCGCCCAGTGGAAGAGCTGATCGGTGTCCAGCGTGACAGGGGGACCGCCTGCCTCTGAGAGTCAGGTGGGTGAGGAGAACTCAGGGCCGCGGGCGCGCTCCCTCGACACGCAAGGTCCGCTCGCGCGCGTGTTGTCGCTGCGCGAGGGCAGCATCATCGTCGTGGCGATTGTCACGGCGGTTTACTTCTCACTCGAGACCAGCAACTTCCTGACGGGCGCCAATTTCAAGACACTGTTGCCATACTTCGCGCCGCTTACGATCCTCGCGGCGGGCGAGGTGTTCGTGATGATCCTCGGGGAGATCGACCTGTCGATCGGCGCGATGTACCTGTTCTCCCCGATCCTGTTCTACAAGCTGTCCACCGCCGGGATCGCGCTGGTGCCAAGCGTGGCGATCGCGCTGCTGTGCTGTATGGCGGTGGGCGCCGTCAACGGCTTTTTCACCGCGGTCGTCGGAATCAGCTCATTCGTGGCGACGCTCGGAATGCTGTTCACCTTCGAGGGACTCAGCTTGATCGTCTCCCACGGCGCGCCGGTCAACACGCCGGGTGCGCAAGTCCACCAAACAACCGTGAAGGTGGAACACGTGGTCAACGGTCACCACATCTTTCTCACCGAAACGGTCAATCATGTCGGCACGTTTGCCAAAATCTTCGGCGCCGGCACATATTCGGAGTTCATCTGGGCGATCGTGATCGTGTTCCTGCTGCAAACCACGCTTACGTTCACCCGCTGGGGGTTGCATACCGTGGCAATCGGCTCTAACAAGCTCGGCGCGGCCGAGGCGGGCGTCGCGGTCAAGTTGGTGACGATCCGCAACTTCGTGCTCTGCAGCCTCACCGCCGGGCTCGTCGGGATCCTCGAGGCCGTCCGCGCGGGCTCCGTCCAGCCCGACCCCTCCGGAGCCAACGAAATCCTCTTCTTCGCGATCGCCTCGGCGGTGATCGGCGGGACACTGCTGGCTGGCGGGTCCGGCACCGTGATCGGCGCGCTGATCGGTGCTCTGTTCCTCGGGATCCTCCAAGACGGTCTAATCCTGCAAGGGGTGAACGCCAACTACAAGTTGTTCTACCTCGGTCTGGCGATCATCGTGGCGATGACCGTTAACGTCTACGTCCAACGCGCGCGCAGGGGGCATGGCGGTGGCTGACGCGCAACCGATCGAGACTGTCGTCCCGCCAACCTCGGCGCCCGACGATGTGCTCAGAGTCGAACACATCTCCAAGCGCTTTGGCCCCGTGACCGCGCTGCGCGATGTCAACCTGCACCTGCGCAAGGGCGAGGTGCTCGGGCTGCTGGGTGACAACGGCTCGGGTAAGTCCACCCTGATCAAGACCATCAGCGGCTTTCAAAAGCAGGACTCGGGCGAGATGTTCCTGCATGGAGAGCCCTACCGGCCTCGTGGTGTCGACGACGCGCGCAGCCAGGGGATCGACACCGTCTTTCAGGACCTCGCGCTGATCGACGAACTGTCTGTCTACCACAACATGTTTCTGTGCCGCGAGCACGTGCACCACCCGATCCCATTGCTCGCCAACCGGCGGATGAAGCAGGAGACCCGCACGGCGCTCGACGAGATCGGGATCAACATCCCACGGATCGACGTCGCGGTCGCGCGCCTGTCCGGCGGGCAACGACAAGCGATCGCGGTCGCACGCACGGTCAACTCCGACGCCGACATCCTGTTGCTGGACGAGCCGCTCGCGGCTATGGGCGCCAAGGAGGGATCGATGATCCTCGACCTCGTGGCGCGGCTGAAGGCGGAGGGCCGAGTGTCGATCGTCATGATCCTCCACAACTACGTCCACGTGCTGCAAGCGTGCGATCGCGTGAGCATGATCCAAGACGGTGTGATCACACTTGACAAGCCAACGAACGAAACCTCCGTCGAGGAGCTCACCGAGATCGTCGTAAACGAGTACCGGCGTGCGCGAGAGCAGGAGCGCAGCGAAAGGCAAGCTCCGGGATAGCTCGGCCGGATGCGCACGATCCTGATCACCGGCTCTGAGGGGATCATCGGCTCGGTGCTGCGGCGTGGGTTGGGCGATAAGTACCGGATCAGGGGTGTGGATCTGCCTGATGACATATCCCACTACGAGGTTCTGCGGGCGCAAATGGCTGGAGTTGACACGGTCATTCACCTTGCGCGCAGATTTTCACCGGCTGACCCCATCGAGCGGCGTATGCGCATCTATCCAGAGAACGTGCAGATCGACGTCAACGTCTTCACGGCAGTAGTACGAGCTGGGGTGAAGCGCCTTATCGTGGCCAGCTCGGTGCATGCCGACAACCACCGCGATCCCGCCGCGGTTGGGCCGCTGAGCATCCCGGGCAGTTATCGCCCCGCGACGCCATACGGCGTGTACAAGCTCATCGAGGAGGAGGTGGGCAAGACCCTTTCAAAGCAGTTCGGCTTTGAGTTCATCGGTGTGCGGTTTGGCGGTGTAACGCGAGATGACTCTGTCAAGACGGGAGCGGGGCAGACGGCAACCTGGCTGAGCCACGACGATCTCCTGGGCGCTATCGACGCGTGTCTGAGGGTTGAGTCGGTGCCAGGGCGCTCAACCATCTTCTACGCGGTGTCTAATAACGCCGACAGAATTCACGACACGACCAATCCGTTTGGATGGAGTCCGAAGGACAACTCGGCGGACCGCATATAGAAGAAGACTTGGCGGACCGTCTGTAGGTAGCCACGAGCTATCAAGGCCTCAGTCAGTCTCGTCGCGTTGCGCATAGAGCTCGTCCATGTGCGACATGCCTTTTGGCGGCAGCATCGCGCCCACGATCCAGAGAAACGGGATAACGAACCCGAGGATCAGCAGGACCCAGTGACGGTTTTGGAACGTCCTGACACCAAGGAAAAGCAGCAGGAAGATGTAGATGATGCCCAGTCCAACGTATAGCAAGACAAACCCCATCTCGATAGCGGTCTGGACACCTTAGCGGGCGTCTGGGCGGTTTCTGATTAGCGCGCGGTGAGCTGGACGATCGGGATGGTCCTGTTGGCTGCGGCGGCTTCGCGACGGTAGGTGGCGTAGGGCGCAAAGACACGGTCGGCCAGCCTCCAGATCCTTTGCCGCTCTGCCTCGTCGCTGACCACGGTGGCTCGCATCGGGATCCCGCCGAAGCTGACCTTCGGGTGCGCGCAGAGGTTGTGAAACCAAGAGGGGTGCTCGGCGGCGCCGGCCTTCGAAGCGATGACCGTGACCAGACCTTTGTCGTGGAAGTAGATGACTGCATTGCGTCGCACGGCACCGCTCTTCGCTCCCCGAGTTTCGAGCAGAGCGGTAGGGAGCACAAGCCCCATGCCGAGACGCCCCCGGGTTGCTCGCAACAGATACGGATCGACCTTCCAAACGACCTTGGCCGAGAACAGCCTGCCCAAGCGGGTGGCGGAAAATGAGGCGAAGCTGCGCCTGAACAGGCTGCTTGGGCGGTTGGGATCGACGTACTTCAGCTGAGTAGGCATCAGTGCGATTATCCCATATGGCTCATCTCACGCAGGTGCTAATTCGCGGCAACTTATCGCGGTAATGGCCAAGTTCGATCTCCAACGACGGGCCGTGTCGATTTCGCGTTGGTTCGTTCGACGTATAGATAGAGCCGAGGTGCGAACCTAATCAGAACTAAGCGCACCAGAGCGAAACCCACCAACGAAGGAGCAACACAGATGCGCTTCATGATGATCATGATTCCCAATATCTCCGACGAAGCCGACTGGAGTCCGAGCGCCGAGGCCGTATCGGCGATGAGCCGCTACAACGAGGAGCTGGCCAAAGCCGGGATTCTGCTCAGCCTCGACGGCCTGCATCCCGCGGGCAAGGGTGCCCGTGTGTCCTTCTCCGGTGGCAAGGCGGCTGTCACCGACGGCCCGTTCACCGAGGCCAAGGAGCTGATCGGCGGCTACTGGCTGATCCAGGCGAAATCCAAGCAGGAGGCGGTCGAGTGGGCCTCGCGCTGTCCGGCGGCCGAGGGCGACACGATCGAGGTTCGCCAGGTCTATGAGATGTCGGACTTCCCGCCGGAGGTCCAAGCGGCGGCGGCGAGCTAGAGCACGTCCAAGCGGCGGCACGTTCGATTGGCGAGTTCGAGCGAATGGTGAGCGCTGCCCGAGAGAGGCTGGCGATCGAGGCCGTCTGGCGGATTGAGTCGCCGGCCTTGATCGCGGGTCTGACAAGGATCGTGCGCGACGTTGGCGTGGCGGAGGATCTGGCTCAAGACGCGCTCGTGATCGCGCTGGAGCAGTGGCCCGAGTCAGGCGTTCCGGATAATCCGGGCGCCTGGCTCATGGCCACGGCCAAGCACCGCGCGATCGACCTGCTGCGCCGCAACACGCGACTGCAGCAAAAGCAGGAGCAGCTGGCCGGCGAACTGGAGCTTCAGGGCGACTCGGTCGAAGCGCAGCTGGAGGTCTCAATCGAGGAGCAGGTGGGCGACGACCTGCTCTGTCTGATCTTCATGTGCTGCCATCCGGTCCTGTCTGAGCAAGCGCAAGTGGCGCTGACACTGCGCCTGCTCGGTGGTCTGAAGACAGAGGAGATCGCGCGAGCGTTCCTCGTCCCGGAGTCCACGGTGGCACAGCGGGTCGTACGGGCCAAGCGCACACTCACCGAGGCGAAGGTCCCGTTCGCGTTGCCCGAGGTGGACGAGCTGGCGGAGCGACTC
>DATHMQ010000017.1:0-28779 GCA_035486935.1 Solirubrobacteraceae bacterium | reverse complement strand
GCAGAGAGGCAAAAGTGAAGATCGCGACGCCAATCACGAAAACGCGCTTGCGCCCGAGTCGGTCGGCGATCGAGCCGGAGGTGAGCACGAACGCAGCCAGCGTCAGGGCGTAGGCGTCGACGACCCATTGCAGGTCGGTGAAGGAGGAGTGGAGGTCCTTGCGGATGCTCGGCAGCGCGGTGTTGACGACCGTGATGTCGAGCAGCAGCATGAAGGTCGCTACGCAGACCGCGATCAGTGTCCACCACTTGCGCTCCATCTGAAGTCCTTCCCAAGGCATAGCCACCCTGATCGATCGTTTCCGATACCTCTCCCCGCCTTCATCGGGGTTGCACTCAGGCGTAGAGCGCGGCGATCTCGGCCGAATACTTCTCCGCTATCGGCTTGCGCTTGAGCTTCATCGTCGCTGTCAACTCATCGCCACCCGCAAGCCAATCGCAGGGGAGGATCGTAAAGCGCTTGATCTGCTCTACGCGGCTCAGGTGACTATTTGCCTGCTCGATGCCGCGGGCGACCTCGGCCTGAGCGCTGGGGGCCTGCGCGAGCATCTCGGGTGTCATATCGCCAAGCCTGTGCTCGGCGGCCCAGGCGCCGGCGCCGTCGGGATCGAGCACGATCAGGGCCACGTTGTAGGGGCGCCGATCGCCGATCGCGATCGCCTGTCCGATCAAAGAGCTCGAGCTCTTTATGTGGGCCTCGATGTTCGCCGGCGACATGTTCTTGCCCGCCGCGTTGATGATCAGCTCCTTCTTACGATCGACGATCTTCACATAGCCGTCCTCGTCTATCTCGGCGATGTCGCCCGTGTGCAGCCATCCGGCCTCGTCGATCGCCTCGGCGGTCCGGTCCGGGTCAGAGCGGTAGCCGCGCATCAAGATCGGCCCGCGACAAAGCAACTCGCCGTCATCCGCAATGCGCACCTCCAGCCCGGGAAGGGGAAGACCGACGGTGCCAATCTTGGGATGCTCGTGCGGGTTGCATGTGCCCACGCAGGTCAGCTCGGACATGCCCCATACCTCGCAGATGGACAGGCCGATCGCATGGAAGAACTCGAGCACGTCGATCGGGGTCGGAGCAGCCCCCGCATATACCATCTTCGCCTCGGCGAGCCCCAGCCGCTCGCGCAACTTGGAGAGCACCAGTTCATCGGCACGGACATGCTCGGCGAGCAGCTCCGGCGAAGGCGACTCACCGGCTTGTTCTGCCCGCACGCGCCGCAAGCCGACATCGATCGCTCCGCGCACCGCCTGTTTGCGTTCTGAGTCCCTATCGGCCGCGATCGCCGCCTCGAGTCCGGCCTTCATCTTCTCCCAGACTCGTGGCACCGAACCAAAACTCGTTGGACGCACGTCTGACAGTGCAGCAATAACCTCACGTGGATCCGCGACCACGGTCACCTGCGAGCCGTAGAGCATCAGCGCGTAGTGTGTCGAATAGCGGTCGGCCATGTGCGCATGAGGCAGGTAGGAGACGATGCGATCCTCAGGCCCCACGGAGATCATCGTCGACGCGGCTTGACACTCTGCCAGCACGTTCGCGTGGGTCAACTCGACACCCTTGGGCGGGCCGGTCGTGCCCGAGGTGTAACAGATCGTGATCAGGTCCTCCCCGGTCACAGCGCGCCAGGTCGCATCGAAGTCAAAGCCTGGGGGCTGGAGCGATTCGACGTCCGCGAGTGCCAATGCGCCCTCTGCGGCGCCATCTACACAGACAATGTGCTCGAGTCGAACTCCGGCGGCGCGAATCGTCTCCAAGAACTGCCGCTCGGTGATCACAATCTTGTTGGCGGCATTGGCGAATAGGTAGGCGATCTGCTCTGGAGAACAGGTGTTGTAGATCGAGAAGGGTGTCGCTCCGAGGTGCATCGCGGCGCAATCGCACAAGTTGAACTCGGGTCGGTTGAGCAACATCAGGCCCACGGTGTCGCCACGTCGCACTCCAAGCTCGTGCAACCCTGTCGCGATATTCCTGACTCGTTCGACCACCTCCGCGAACGTCATCTCGATCTTTGCGCCCGGGGTGCGCAGAGCAACACGCTCGGCATTCTCGGCGGCTGTGATCTGAAAAGCCTCGCAGAGCGTCAATGCCTCGAACGCCAAGGACTCACGAGCGTTCGATGCCCCGACTGCTGTCTCGGGGGTAACGGTCATCGCCCGATCTTACGCCTTCCCGGATAGGGCCGGCTGATTGAGCGCGAGGCTGGGGAGTGGTACCCCCAAGAGCCTGGTCAGGCTGCAATGTAGGCCGCGAGGTGCTCGCCGGTGAGGGTCGAGCGAGCGGCGACGATGTCGGCTGGCGTGCCCTCGAAGACGATCCGCCCACCGTCGTGACCGGCGCCGGGGCCGAGGTCGATAATCCAGTCGGCATGCGCCATGACTGCCTGGTGGTGCTCGATGACGATCACCGACTTACCGGAGTCGACCAGCCGGTCGAGCAGGCCGAGTAGCTGCTCTACGTCGGCGAGGTGCAGGCCCGTGGTCGGCTCGTCGAGGATGTAGATGTCGCCCTTCTCGGCCATCCTCGTGGCCAGCTTGAGCCGCTGTCGCTCTCCGCCGGACAGCGTAGGCAAGGGCTGGCCGAGCTTGAGATAGCCGAGCCCGACGTCGGACAGACGCTCGAGGATCTTGTGTGCTGCCGGCGTCTCAGCCTTGCCGGCGCCGAAGAACTTCCCGGCCTCGACCACCGGCATCGCGAGCACCTCGCTGATGTCCTTGCCGGCGAACTTGTACTCGAGCACCTCGGCCTGGAAGCGCTTCCCTTCGCACACCTCACATGGGGCGGCAACACCAGCCATCATCGCCAGGTCGGTATAGATCACGCCGGCGCCGTTGCAGTTGGGACACGCACCCTCGGAGTTGGCGCTGAACAGCGCCGGCTTCACTCCATTCTCCTTGGCGAACGCCTTGCGGATCGGGTCGAGCAGTCCGGTGTACGTAGCCGGGTTGCTGCGCCGCGAGCCCTTGATCGCTGCCTGGTCGATCGAGACGATCCCCTCACGGAGCGGGTGGGACTTGACAATCGAGCCGTCGATCAGCGAGCTCTTGCCCGAGCCGGCCACGCCGGTGACTACGACCAGCACGCCAAGCGGGATGTCGACGTCGACATCCCGCAGGTTGTGGGTATTGGCGCCACGGATCTCGAGCATGCCGCGCGGCGTCCGCACCTCCTGCCTGAGGGCGGCCCGGTCGTCGAGGTGGTGGCCGGTGATCGTGTCGCTTGCCCTCAGCCCCTCGACGGTCCCCTCGAATACCACCTCGCCACCGTCGGTCCCGGCCTTCGGGCCGAGGTCGACGACATGGTCGGCGATCGCGATCGTCTCCGGCTTGTGCTCGACGACGAGCACGGTGTTGCCCTTGTCGCGCAACTGCAGCAACAGCTCGTTCATTCGTTCTATGTCGTGCGGGTGCAGCCCGATTGTGGGCTCGTCAAAGACGTAGGTGACGTCGGTGAGCGAGGAGCCGAGCTGGCGGATCATCTTGACGCGCTGAGCCTCTCCGCCCGAGAGCGTGCCCGACGGTCGCTCGAGCGAGAGGTAGCCCAAACCGATGTCCACGAATGAGTCGAGCGTCGCCCGCAGCGCCTCGAGCAGCGGCGCGACCGACTTGTTCTCGAGTTTGCCCACCCACACCGCGAGGTCGCTGATCTGCATCTTGCAGGCCTCAGCGATGTTGATCCCTTTGATCTTCGACGAACGCGCCTCTGGGCCGAGGCGGGTCCCGTCGCACTCGGGGCAGGTGGCGAAAGCGACCGCCCGCTCGACGAAGACGCGGATGTGCGGTTGCAGCGAGTCGACGTCCTTGGAGAGCATCGACTTCTGGATCCGCGGGATCAGGCCCTCGTAGGTCAGGTTGACGCCATCGACCTTGATCTTGGTCGGCTCCTTGTAGAGGAGATCGTTCAGTTCCTTCTTGGTGTAGTTCTTGATGGGCTTGTCCGGGTCGAAGAAGCCGCAGCCCAGGAAGATCCGCCCGTACCAGCCATCCATGCTGTAGCCGGGAATCGTGATCGCGCCGTCCCTAAGCGACTTACTGTCGTCGTAGAGTTGAGCGAGGTCGATGTCGGACACGGTGCCGCGGCCTTCGCAGCGCGGGCACATGCCGCCGAGGATGCTGAAGCTTCGCTTCTCTTTAGTCGTGCGGCCGGCGCGCTCGAACGTGACCGCCCCGGCACCTGAAATCGAAGCGACATTGAAGGAGAAAGCCTGGGGCGAGCCGATGTGCGGCTTGCCGAGCCGGCTGAAGAGGATGCGCAGCATCGCGCCCGCGTCGGTGGCAGTGCCGACCGTGGAGCGAGCGTCGGCACTCATCCGCTCCTGGTCGACGACGATCGCGGTTGTCAGCCCTTCGAGCACGTCGACCTCGGGCCGCGCCTGTGTCGGCATGAAGCCCTGCACGAAGGCGCTATAGGTCTCGTTGATCAGCCGCTGGGACTCCGCGGCGATCGTGCCGAACACCAGCGAACTCTTGCCAGAGCCAGAGACGCCGGTGAACGCCGTCAGCCGGCGCTTGGGGATCTCAACGCTGATGTCCTTGAGGTTGTTCACGCGAGCGCCATGCACGCGGATCGCCTCGTGGCTGTCGGCAGCGTGCGACGCAGGCGACTTCGTGTTCGTCCTCGTGGCCATGCTCATCGTGTTTTATCTGTTGGGCCAGGCCGATGCTGAGTGCCAGATCGGATCCCCACCCGCCCGGCGCTCATCGATCCTGAAGCAACCCGAGAACGTTGCCATCGGGGTCGGTGAAAGTGGCCACCAGACGGCCGCCACCGACCTCGTGTGCGGGTTCCTTCACCGTGGCGCCCGCGGCGGTCACCTCCGCCAACTTCGCCTCGATGTCAGATACCTGCCAGAAGGTCACCGGCGAGGTCATGCCCTGCGGTCCACCGCCCGGCACCAGCCCGATGTGCTGGCCCTCGGCCTCGAAGCCGACGTAGTAGTCCGCGTCGGCTTGCGGCGGGATGCCTAGCAGGGCTGTGTATACCGCCCTGGCCGCCGCCAGGTCGGACACGGGATGCAGCACGGTCTTGATTCCCTGGGTGGAAGAGCCGGTCATGTTCACTCCTGATCTGGTCGGGGGATCTTCTGTCTGACTCGAGACGAACGGGAAGTCCGGAAATCGACAGCCCAATCGCCCCGCAGAGACGATTCGGTGCGCTGAACTCGCCACAACTCAGTAGCGCCACCGCGCGCTCTACAGTATGCGCATGTCAAGGACTGCTGACGCACCCGAGGCTGCTCTTGCCTCTGCGAGACGTGCTGCAACAGTTGCAATTGGGAGCGTCGCTCTAGGCCGGTACGCGCGGGCCTAACTCGTGGCAGTGACAGCATCCAAGCCTATGCGTGGCGTGACAATCCGGATTTTCCTCGTAGACGGCACGCCGCAGGGGCTGCGGCTGGTCGAGCGCATGAGTTGGACTGGATCGTTCCTGGCGTTTGCGCGAGCAGATTACCCGAGCGCTCGCGCCCGGCCCGAGGTTTCGCGGACCGGCGTCTATGTCTTGCTTGGCCCAGATCCCGAAGGACGTGAAACGCAGCGGGTCTACATCGGCGAGACCGACGATATCCGTGTGCGCCTCGACGCACACCAGAAGGAGAAGGACTTCTGGACCCATGGCTATGTACTCACGACGAAGGACGACTCGCTCAACAAGGCCCACATTCGGTACCTGGAGGCACGACTCCTTGCGCTTGCCGTGACCGCTGACAATGCCTCGCTCGACAACGGTACGACGCCTGGCCCCTTGGGCCTGAGCGAGCCCGAGATCGCCGAGATGGAGACCTACCTCGACAACGTCATACCGCTGTTCGCATTGGTTGGCGTCAACATCTTCGAACCCGCCGGAGAGCCTGTCATCGCTGCGACCGATGCTGAAACACCATCGAAGCTCGCGGCGAGCGAGCGCGCCGTGCGCCTATATCTCAAGACGCAGCTGACTGTGGCCGAGGGAGAAGACAGGTCGCGCGGCTTCCTGGTGTTCGAGGATGCCCTTGGACGCAAAGAGAAGAAGCTGATGGTACCCGGCTACGAACAACTGCGAGACCGGCTGGTACAAGAGGGCATCCTCGTCGACGCCGGCGACCACGTGCGGCTTACCAAGAACCACCTGTTCGACTCGCCTTCTGCGGCGGCGAGCGTCCTCAGCGGGGGCAACAAGAATGGCCGCATCGAGTGGCGTGACGCGGATGGACACACGCTGAAGGAACTGCAAGAACGGACCGCCTCCTAGGGTAGGCCTGCGGCGCCGAGCAGCGGGGACTTGCGCCTGCCGACCAGCCCGAACTGCTGCTCGCCCGACGCGAGCGATGTTCCCGGCCCGTAGAACATGCCGTAGCGCAGCACTCTCCTACGTCCATTGCCCAAGGCCGGACGGAACCCTCAGCCGAGCTGTTCCGCCAGCTCGACGATGATTCCCTCCGGGCCGCGGATATAGCAGAGCCGATAACTGTCCTTGTAGCGCTCCACCTCGCCAACCAGCTCCGCGCCGTGGGCTCGTACGCCAGCGACGGCGGCGTCGACATCGTCGACCGCGAATGTGACATGGCGGATGCCCGGGGTGTTCGCGGGCGCATGCCGGTCGCCGTCCGGGCCCGACGGGGCGTGAAACTTCGCCAGCTCGAGCCTTCCGTGGCCGTCAGGGGTCTCCATCATCGCGATCTCCGCCCGGACGCCCTCGAGCCCCACCACACGGTCCACCCAACCACCCTCGACCTGTCCCTCGCCCTGCAGCTCGAGTCCGAGCTCGACGAAGAACGCCGTCGCAGCCGCCAGGTCGTCGACCACGATGCCCACGTGGTCCATGCGTTGGATCGTCATGCGCTCGACTGTAGCGACACGACGGCCCCAGCTACAGCGTCTCGCGGTTTGCCGGTCGGCTGGCGGGAGCGCGCCGCCCACGGCCTCCATCTCTTGCGGCCACGATCGCGCCCGAGTTGCTTGCCGACGGCCTAACAACAGCGACTGCCCCGAGACGGTCGCAGATTAACGACATAGCGGGGGCAGGATTCGAACCTGCGACCTTCGGGTTATGAGGTCGCCCAAGGGGGGTCGGGTACCGTGGGATTGCCCATGGTTGCCGGGGTTGTGTCGGGCTCGGCGGGGTCAGTTTTGCTCAAAACGGAACCTTGAATGGAACCTTGGAGCGGGGTCTCTTCTGATGGTCTGGTGGCGAACCGGTCGGCGGTATCGCCATCGGACGCGTCGCCACCTGTAAGACGAGGCAGCATCCTGTCAGCGGGAGTGAGAGGCAGGAGATCCGGAGGCGAGGGGGGACCGCTGTCGTCAACGTCTGGGACCTCAGTACGGATCTGTGGAGGACGAGCTTGCCATGCCTTCATGTTTTGGACAAGATCGCGATAGAACGTCACCGTCTGTTCGCGCGTCTCGCGTACAAACGAGCCCTCGGCCCGTCCTCGCTTTTGACCCATTGGTCGGCTTAGCGTCACCGTGAAGGATCGTGGATCACGCTTGACGTCTGCTTGGCAGAGCAAATCCTCTGGTTTTGCGCGCGCCTGCTCTAGCGTCGAGGGGGTGCTCTCCCGGACGTAGGGATACCAAACCTCGATGCGCAAGTCAGGCCATGTCTCTGGGAGCTGGCGCAGCAACCAGCCGATGCGAGACTTGGGACGGCCTTCCGTGGGAGCCATAATGTCAACGCTTATCGATGTCTGACGGGACTTAAGATCTGCTCGTATCTGCAAATCTCCGATGGCATCCGGAACATGGATCTCCGTTTGCAGGGCACCGGCAGTGGTCAGCGACTTCTCCAACTCGTCGAGCCTTGCAGTTGCCGTCTGCTTGCGTGCCCGAAGCGAGATTACATTGCGCCCCAATTCCTGAGACAAGCTGAGGCACAAGTACTCGGTGAACTGCTCCCATCGTTCGGCGACCTGACGAGCACGGGGGTCGCCTTGGCGCAGAATCCCGTCGTGAGCAGCGGTTCGTACAGAGACCCAATCTTTCCCCATGTCCTCAAAGCCCGCGACCCCGGAGGAGTCGCCGCTGAGGTAGTGGATCAGCTCACGTAGAACCCAAGCTTGGTCGGGATCTGAAACACCTCTATAGCGACTCTGCACGACATCGTAAGGACCCCATCAAATTCCTGCTCCCGTGCGATCTCGACGTATCTCCCGACTTGCTCCTCCTTCAGGGCGGCGGTACCCGTCTTGACCTCGACCAGACAGGTCCAGCGTTTGGTGCCCCGCTCGCAAACGATCGCTCCATCAGGTATGTCAAGTTTGCCGTCCGCTTTCTTGAAACGAATCTCGGCAAACGTGTCGATACTTGGCGACTTCGGTGCTCCCAATTCTCGCAGGAGCGAGTGTCCGAACTCAGGGACACCATGCATCACGGCGAGGAGACAAGCGGTCGCGCGCTTCTCCTGCTCATCCTGACTACGGATGCCGTAGGTCGGGATTAGGCGAGCATGCGACCACGTATCCGCTGCTGACGCAGGGCGTCCCCCATCTCCGGCAGTTGCCATAGACGAAACTTATCGAGAATGCGCTCACCGTGCTTTCTACAACTTGGGATCGTCAGAACCTTCCGCAAGCTCTCGTGCCCGACGAGCGGCAAACTCCGCGACCTGCTGCTCAACGCGGCGCATGCCCTCCATCTCGCGCTCGATGCCCTCGGTGATCTGGCTCTCCTCATTAGCCATCAGGACACCCCTCGCACCGACGGTGTAGCGCGTCACGGCAATCGGTGTTGCGATCCCTTGGAGCGTCATGTGGGCTACCGCCTCGTTGCGGCCGGCGCAGAGGATGAACCCGACGGTGGCGCGATCCCCATCATGCGCGATGAGCTTGTTGACCGCGTTGACGTAGAGGTTCATCTTGCCCGCGAACTCCGCCTGGAAGCGACCTATCTTGAGGTCGATGACAACAAAGCGACGGGTCGGATGGTGGTAGAAGAGAAGATCGAGGATGAACTCCTCGCCACCGATCTCCAGCGACTTCTGACGTCCCGCGAAGTAGAAACCTTCGCCGAGTGCCAGCATGAAACGCTCGATGTCAACCAGAAGAGCCGCTTCCAGGTCACGCTCCTTAGCTCCGTCTGTGAGCTGCACGAAGTCCAAAACCACCGGATCCCGTGCGATCCTCTGCACGGCCTCGGCGTCGCCAGCCTCCAGAGTCCGCTCGAAGTTGGTGACCGCCGCCCCCTCACGTTCGTGTAGATGGCTCATAATCGCCGTCTCAAGCTGGACTCGCGACCAGGAACTCGCTCGTGCGGCATACCAGTCCCGAGTCGAGCGATCTGCAAGCCGGTCGAGCAGTAGAACGATGTGGCCCCACGGCAATGCTCCAACACCGCTTTGGAGCATTTCCCGCTCGGGCCATGCCGTAGCGAAAGCGCGCATGTAGCGCAAGCTGCTAACCGAGTAGCCGCGGGCACCTGGAAAGGCCGCGCGTAGGTCAGCCGATAGCCGCTCGATGACCTTTGGGCCGCCACGTCCACGACGATCTCCCTCCTCGGCCTGGCGGCGAACGATCTCTCGACCGATCTGCCAGTACACCGCGATCAGCTCCGCGCTTATCGCTCTTGCGGCGCGCGCTTGTGCGCTGCGGATGCGTCCCTTGATGTCCTCAAGGAACTCCTCGTAGCTGATAGCGCTCGCGGACTCCGGCGTGCCGATGGGCGATGGGACAGGGAGGTCAGGCATGAGGCTCCCGAGCGTACTGGTCAGATGCGATGGTTCTCGGCTCATGACCGCCGCCAAACGCCCGCTCCACGAGCGCTGCCCCATGCGTAGGGTCGGGTGCGTAGTGGCGGTAGATCTCCGTCGTCTTGGCGTCGGCGTGGCCCATCCACTCTTGGATCGCGCGCAGCGGCGCTCCGGCTGCCGCCATCTGCGTGCCGAACGTGTGGCGCAGCTCGTGGAAAGTGATTGTGCGTGCCTCAGCCTGGACGAGCGCATCCTTGAAGCGCTTGCGCATCTTTGAGGGGTCGAGAACGTGTCCCGTCTCGGGATGGCAGAACACGAGATCGTCGTCTTGCTTGAAGTGGGTGCGCTCGCGCAGCGCCGCCAGCTCGCGGCCGAGACGTGCGGCCATCGGTACCGAGCGCCCCTCGTGAGACTTGGGCGTGTCCATCTTGCCGCGCGTGAAGTTGTCGGCCACACGCACACGGGAGGCGTGGAAGTCGATGTCGAGCCACTTGAGCCCGAGCAGCTCGCCTTGGCGTAGCCCGGTCAGCGCCGCCGCGAGGTAGAGCACCCGCTCGACGGACCCCAGCGTGTCGTCGGGTGCCGCGTCGATGAGCGCGTCGAGTTCGGGCGGCTGCAGGAAACGGACGCGCTGGTGCGGGGAACGGTTCTTCTTGGGCCGGTCCACGTAAGCGACGGGGTTGCTCTGCGCCCAACCTCGCTTGATCGCGAATGAGAAGACGCCGTGCAGGAAGTTCAGATGGTTCTGGACGGTCTTCGAGGACAGCCCGTCGCTCCGCTTGCGCTTGAGGTACTGCGCGACCCTGTGCCGGCCCGATCTTGTCGATTGGACGCTCGCCGAAGAACGGCACGAGGTGGCGGCGCAGGTGTCCGCGGTAGTCCTGGATAGTGGAGCGCTTGCGCTCCATCACATGCTCCAGATGATCGACATAAGCGTCCCCGGCCTCCCCCAGCGTGCGTCGCGCGGCTGTGGCCACGATCACGTCGCGCTCGATCCGCTTGCGCAGCTCCTTCTCGGCCTGGGCACGAGTGAGCCCATCCGCCGCGCCGGGTGTGCGCTTGACGGCGATCTTGCGCTTTACGCGTGTGCCTCCCGACCACCACGATCCGTACCAACTGATGCGTCCTGCTTTGTCGGCGACCTCGAACAGGCGCCCACTGCCGTATGAGCGCCTATCCGACATTGCGTGCCACTCCCAAGGTCTTCATCAGGCGTCCCCGTTCTCCACGAGCCACTTTTCGAGCATCGTGCGCGTGAACCGGATGTGACGACCGACGCGTAGGCAGGGCATACGCCGCGCGCGCACGGCTTCGTAAATCCAGCTCGGCTTGACCGACAGCAGCCGCGCGGCATCCTCCGGACACAGCAACGGCTCGTCGGCCAACAGGGCCGATCCAACGGTCGAATCTGAGGTCGTCTTCTCCGGGGTCACTACTACTAATGACCGCCAACAGGGCAAACCGGCCACAACTTTTCGATTTGCCCTGTTCACGGTGTCCGCCACGCTTCGTAGGTCGTTGCCGTTGCCAGTGCTCAGCGGACGATTTGGTGGGAGCGAATCGCAGCGCGCGTCGGGAACACAAGCTCGCCGGAGCGGTGGATCAGACCGGCGGCGCACAGGCTCGCGAGCCCGTCCTCGACCGCCAGCTTGTCGCCCAGATCGCGTGTCAGCTCCTCGACCGACCACGGCCACGAACCCCCCGAGTCCAATAGCAATCCGATGATCGCGGCGTCGATTCTGTTGGCCTCTCCTGCCTCAGTGCGGGTAGTCTCACTCTGCATTCGGAACTTCCTTTCCGTTTGCCACGGTCCCCGGCAGTTTGCGCTGCGCGGGGGCCAATTTATTTGTCGTTATGAGACTTATAGCCCGTGGACCGGACGGCGTCAAATCGGGGAGGGTGGCAGCATGGATGCCCAGTCACCCGCACACGCCGTCTTCGGCCAGGCGATCCGCGCTATACGCAAGGAGCGCGGCATCTCTCAGGAAGGACTCGCGCTCAAGTGCGAACTGGACCGCAGCTACTTCGGCGCGGTCGAGCGAGGCGAGCGCAACGTGTCGCTCGCCAACATGCTCAAGATCACCAGGGCGCTCGGCGTCCTGCCCTCCGAGCTGTTCGCTCGCGCCGAGGCGATCAACAAGAAAGCCCTCAGCTAACGCTCCCAGCCGACTTCGATGTCGGGCATCTCGGGCTCTTGCGCCTGGTCGATCCGATCTATATTCAGGGCCATGTCTTGGAGATGTAGTGGGTCGCGGGTGGGGTCCCACTCGGGGTCGCTGGTCTCTCGGTAGACGATGGATGGAGTGTGTGCTCGACTGTCGCTCATGCGTTCGGCGAGGCGCGCGATCCTGTCGGGGTCTTGTCCTTCTTCGCCGAGTTGGTCGCGTGCGAGGTGCCAGTCGGTGCCATGGCGGGCGCGGGTGGCTTGGACGTAGGCTGACTCCTTGCTGGTTGCCATCCGCCGGTGAGCACGACGGATCGTTCGACGGTGGCGCCTTGTTGTCGGTAGACGTGTTGGGCGTAGGCGAGTCGTAGCGAATCGGTGTCCTTGCCCTCAAGCGTGATCTCACGTTCTGATCCGTCGAGCGTGAGCGTGACGGTCCCGTTCCGGCCGATGCGGGTGACTTCTGCTCGGGTGCCGTTCTCGACTCGTGGTTGTCGTGGTGGCCTGTGTTGGGCGATGAATGCGACGTGGTCGCCTTCGCGGATGGGGTAGTGGGTGTCGGTAAGGTAGATCTCTCGGGCGCCGAGTTCGCCGCGCTCTGAGCGTAGATGCTGGGCGCGGGCGTTGAGCCTGTCGATCTCCTTGTTCGAGGCGTCCGCGATCAACGCGACCTAGCGCATGTCGTGCGTCTTGGTGAGGCGTGCCCATGTTTGGACGGCGTTCTCGGCTGCCTGGTCGCGGGTGTCCGCCAGATGCAGATTCCTGTTGGCTTGGTAGTGCGCCATCGCGCGCTCAGGTTCCCCGGCGCGTAGTGCCTGCCACGCACTCCGCTCATCCGGGTCTGTCGTCCTGTGGATGTCTTGCAAATCGACCGTCGGCGCGTGCTGGGTGAGCCTGTTGAACATGCCGCCGGGCCCGACGGAAGGGAGCTGCTTTCCGTCACCGGCCGTGATCAGTTCCGCGCCCGAACGCTCGATCAGGTCAGTGAGGATGTCGAGCCGCTTGTGGTCGGCCATCCCGGCCTCATCGAGAAAGACAGTCGTGTCGGGGCCAATGTGGACTGTGCCGATCTTGGCGCGTGCGACAAGAGCATTGAGCGTTAGCGTGCTTCCCGCTAGTGCCGGACTGTCAGTACCCAGTCGCTCGGCGGTCGATCCCGAGACGGCGATCCCGAGCGTCTCGCGCCCCGCCAACTGCTCGGCCCTGGCGGCAGCATCGATCACGACGCCCTTGCCGGTGCCTGCGGGTCCGACGAGCACGCTCATGCGCTCGGGGCCTGTGAGGACGAGTAGCGCCATCTCTTGCTCGTCGGTGAGTGGACTACCGATGCGCTCGGCGACTTCACGCATTGCGGTCGCTCTCGCCACATCTCCGACATCCCGGCCTGCGGGTTTGGCGAGGTTCGCTGCTCGGCGTTCGATGGCTTGCTCTTGGGCACGAACCGCGAGAGTCGTCATCCGCCCACCCTCCAACGTGAGCACCCGCCGGTCACGAACCATGCTCCGCGCGATGTCGAGAGCTTCTCGCGGTGCCAGCTCACCAGCGGTTTGCTCCAACGCGACGGTGTAGAGGTCGCGCGCCTCGAACACAGCGTGACGTTCAGTCAGGCGCTCCTCGATCCGATCCTCAACCGGCCGCATGTTCGCTTGTGGCTGGGACTCGCTAAGAAGTCGGACGGCCTCATCAGGCCCGAACGCGTAACGGCCGCCCGTCTCATGCCACGCGGCTTCCAGGTCATCGCGGGTGGTGAGTTGCTTTGACCGTCTGTTCTCGAGCGCAAGGTCACGCAGCTCCCCACGCTCCGGCTCACGACCGTAACGAGCACGGAAACGCTCGGCCGCCTGCGCAACCTTGCGGGAACGGCCCGAGAATGCGTCCTGCAGCTCCACGGGCACTCCGGCGATCTCGAAATACTTGCCGTTCTTCCCCGTTGCCTGCTCTATCGGATAGCCGACGCTCGCAAGCTCTTGGGCGAGAGCGGAGCGGTAGAACGCGCCGACCTCGCCAGCTGAGCGGAACACGGGCCGCGACCAAGTCGCAGAGATCCGATCATCCTCACGCACCACGCCTGTGATGACGACGTGACTGTGTAGTTGCGGGTCCGGGGCCTGAGCGTCTGAGACGCCACGGGCGGTCGTGTGGCGGTACTCGCCGGCGATCACGTCCTTGGCTAGCTCCTCCACTACCTGGCCGCTATAGCGACGGCGCACTACCGGCACCCGCTCCCGCAAATAGCCGACCGCTTGCTCGACGGCGTTGGCGTGGGCGTGTTCGATCTGCTCGCGCTGCCAGGGATCGGCGAGCGCCCACACGGCCGATACGGACTTCGGGGCGCTGAAGGCCACATCGATCCCGCCACCACGACCACCGCCCGCACCCTCCGGACGCAACCATCCTCCGGTCCTGGGGTCGCGTCCCTCCATCAACGCCACAAAATCCTCGCCAACTACTGGAGCGTTCCCGTCGATGTCGAGTCGTTGAAGGGTCTCAGGGTCGCTCAACCATCGTCCTGGTGCCTGTGTCAGCTCGCCGTCAGGCGATAGGTAGTAGTCGCCGCGCTCCGACGCGACGGTCTTGCCGTCCAGGTAGCGGGCATAGCCGCCAGCACGGTCGGCCGGGATGCTCGATGCACTCATCACTACACCTACTGACCGCCAACCCGGCGAACCGGCCAAAAAGTTGAGCAGCCGACTGAATGCTCGGCGGATGCGCGTGTATCTGGTCTGTCGTTGCAGTTGGAGCGCAGCGACGGGAGAAGCACTCGCGACGGCTTCGTGGGACCGGCGGGGAGCGACGGGCGGTTCTTGTGAGCCGCTGCGACGTGAGCCTAGCGAGGTTAGTGAGCAAGACTCGCAGTGCATAGGCAATGTCTGACCGTGCCCGCTTGGGCCAGTCGCGCTTCGCTGCTAGTCGAATCAGATCACAAGAACTCCGACCGGGATACAGTCCATCGCGTGACTTCAAAGACCTGCTTCTTTATCGCTCCGATCGGAGAGGCGGACACCCTCATCCGTCGTCGATCGGATCAAGTCCTCAAGCACATCGTACGCGGCGCTTTGGAGCCGATGGGCTACGTGGTCGCGCGTGCTGACGAGGTTCACGACAGTGGCTTGATCACCAACCAGATCATCGAACGTGTGATCGGCGCAGACATGGTTGTCGCTGACCTGGCTGGAAGCAAATGCCAACGTGTTCTACGAGCTAGCAGTGCGCCATGCAGCACGTAAGCCGGCGCTTCACCTTGCTCAGACTGGTGAGCAACCACCTTTTGATGTGGCAAATGTCCGCGCCGTGCCATACGCCCTTGATGATCCGGATGCACTGGAACACGCCAAGACGGAACTAAGACAAAAGGCAGAAGCCGTTGAGACGGCGACCCATACAGCACCAAACCCGATCACGGCGGCAACCGACCTCCAACTGCTCCGAGGAAGCCAAGCACCAGAGTCCGAGCTTGTCGCCGAGATTCTGACTGCCGTTGCCGATCTACGGGTGGAGGTTCGTGCCCTCAGTGACAAGCTCGCTGACCAAAGCTCAGCCTCCCCATCTCCTCGCCAGATAAGCCGCAGCGCAATAAAGATTGGCGATCAAGTCGCGCACGCCTCCTTCGGCGACGGAGAGGTTGTGCAAATCGACGACGACGGCATTGTCGTTGTGCGCTTCGTCGATGACTCAACCCGCAAGCTCATGTGGGACTACGCGCCGATAAGACTCCTCTAGTCATATAGGTGCAACGGGCCGGCCAAGCCGCACCACATGAGCTGACAAACGGAACCCTATTGGAACCTTGGCCCCACTCAGCCCCCACCCCAGAAAGACGAAACCCGCCTAAACAAGCGGTTCCGGCGAGTAGGAGAGTTTGGGAATTGGTTTCGCCCCGTGGGCTCGCGGGCTACCGATGCGCCACAGTCCCGTTTGTACGAGCGGCACAGCTTTAGCGTACGACCTGTGGGCCACCCCGCGTGCCGGGTGGCCCACAGGGGCACGAGTCGGCTTAGCCGAAGCCGGGCTGGTTGCCCTGGGCGATCATCGCGGCGACGGCTTGCTGGGCAGCAGCGAGTACTTGCACCTGGACTGTCGGGGGACAGTTCGCGCGCATGCGCACGTTCTGCTCACCGTTCGGTCCTTCGATGCCGACGACCGAGCAGACGATCTTGACCTCGCCTTCGCCGTCTTCGTCTTCAATGGCCTTCATCTGTTCGGCAGCAAGAGTGCCGAGAGCGTTCGCTTTCATTTTCTGGTCATTCCTTTACTTCTCGCGTGTTTACTGGGATTCGCCGGGGAGCCGAGCCTGCACGCGGGCATCACCCCGCGCCTCGTCTACTCCGGTCTCACCAATCATCGGGGTCGTGCCGGACGGAACGCCCGTTCGCCTGTCAGAGGCGCGTGGTGCGGAACACCTGTTCGACCGCTGGGGAGCAGGTGATGAGGCTGCTCCCCAGCGGGTCGTGAATCCTTAATCGCGAAGGAACAACGGGACGTAGTTCTATACGACGGCCCCGACGACCTCCTTGTTCGTGGTCGTTGGCGGCTTCTAGCCGACCCTCGCGGCCCGACCTATACTCGCATGATGGCCACGAAGGAGCCCGCAATCCTGATGGTGCTGCCGTGTTCGAAGTGCGGCGGCAGCGGTGAGCGTCACGAAACGCTAGCGGGCGGCGCCCAGGTCATGTCCAGTAGCGGCGGCCCGCTCAAGTGCCGGGAGTGTGGCGGCTCTGGTGAGCTTCCTACCCGCGTGACGGTGCCGCAGCTACGGGCGATGCTTGAACGCGCATAGGCCCGCGCCAATCGCCGACTGACCCCTTCGCTTCTCGGATGACAGCGCCGGTAGTACAGGGACCGTCGGCGCTAGCGGATGTCTGTGCTCGCGCGGATGATCGAGTACTTCTCCTCCATCTTCGTCTCGGTGCCACCTGCATCCGTGTACACGAGGTTTCGGATCATCTTCATCAGCCAGTAGGCGTCGTGGCCTAGGTCTGGGAGTCCCGATCCGGTGTTCGGCGTGTGCTCGGTGCGCAGCTCAATCGTGATCCTGCCCTCCATTAGCTTCCTTTCGGCTCGGTCTTGGCGTCTCTAGCCCTGCTAAGTGGATCATCGCTGGTAGCAACGGACAGGCGGCCTAGCGGTGACGGGCCTGGCGTCGGTGGCACCGTTGGTGGCCCTTGCGTTTTGATGCGTTCTTCTGCCTTACCTTGGACGGCGCTCCACCCACCGTGCCGTGTGAACCTGCTCAAGAGGGGCGCGCCGGGATTCTTTAGTGCCCACGCGTCGTAGTCCCGCGCTATGGCCTTCCGTCCTTCGGGGAGATTGGCGAGGTAGTACGCGACCCAAGCGACGCACAAGTCCTTATTGGCCCACTTGCCCTGGTTTGGGTACT
The DNA here is from genome assembly GCA_035486935.1 of Solirubrobacteraceae bacterium. Lineage (GTDB taxonomy): Bacteria > Actinomycetota > Thermoleophilia > Solirubrobacterales > Solirubrobacteraceae > Palsa-744. The sequence goes on along the minus strand of DATHMQ010000017.1, from coordinate 11,578 downwards.
CGCCTGGCTTGGCGGCGCCCACGTCCTTGCTGAAGTCGGGGGCTTTCAGTATGCGCCCGTTGGCGTCACGGCGACTACGGTAATCAATGACGCGGGGCTCACCGAATCCCCGGTCAATGCGGCTTTGCCGCCACAACTTGAATGTCTCTGACCACTTCTGGCCACCTTCGTCGCTCATTGGGATTCCGTTCCCGCGCACGAAGTCTTTGAGGGCTTCAATCGCGGGTTGCTCCTCGTAGTGATCGTAGAAACGATCAATGGCTTCACCGCGAGAGAGGATCTTTTGATGAGACGTGCGCTTTTTCCGCGAGTGCGCCTTCAAGCCCGCGATGCGCAAAGCGTCGCGCCAACCTGCCCCCGCTGCCAGCGAGGGTTGCGCCGCACGCGAGATCGCATTCGCACTCGGGAGACGCAACCTCCCGCCGTGTAGGTAGTCCCGCGCGTCCGCCGCTTGGAGCTTGTCGCGCTCCTCGTCGTACGCGACCCTCGTGAGCGAATCCACGCCAAGGCGCCCCGCGACGAGTCGCAGCGCGTACCGTATGCGCGCACTCGTGAGCCAACCCTTCGGTGGAGCCTTCCCCCGCGTCTTACTCACGAGCAAGTAGCTTCGCTTTTTCTCCGGTGCATGCGCGACGGATAGGACCTCCGGCCACTTAAGCTTGAGTTCCCGCGCGATCTGCCGCGCCTCGGGCAAGCCCGCGTGGGCAGCGCTGTTAGCGCGAGCACGGTCAAAAGCGCGCTGGGAGACTGCCTCGGGATTCTCGGGGCTAGCGAGTGCAGCGACCTCGCGTACTTCTCGGAGGAGCATGAGCGGTTCGCGGTACACTCACTCGCGTTCGTCCCGCCCGGCATAATCCCTGCCGTGCCCCTAAGCCTCTGCTTCGGTAGCGGCGCGTCGTACGGCTTCCCAGCCGCTGTGCTGGTCGAAGCAGGAGGGGCTTGGAGCGCCGGGGTGTTGGTGAGCCCAGCGCCGGTACCCGTTCTGCGTGGAACGCTCATGCGGGGGGAGGCTGGCGAGGTAGCGCCCGACCCACTCCACGCACGCCTTCTCGTCGCTCCACTTGCCGCGATGAGGCTGCTCGCCGGGGCGCGCGACGCCAACGTTCGCGGAGTAATTGGGGGCCTTCGCGCCACGGCCGCCCTTACGCTGCGTGACGCGCGGATCGAGGAGTCCGCTTTCGCGTCGCCGCTGCCGCCACTCCGCGACCGTCTCCGACCAAAGACGCTTGCCTTCGTCGCTCATTGGGATGCCGTTCGCACGCGCGAACGCTTCCAAGGCGCGCTTCGTCGGCTGCTCCCCGTAGTGGTCGCAAAAGCGATCCATCACGTCCAAGCGGGAGAGGATCACTTGCCGAATCTCCCGCGGTGGACGAGCGCATGCTTCCAACCCGGCAAGGCGTAGGGCCGCATCCCAGCCGCCCGACGCGAGCCGGATCGCTTCTGCGTCCGGGAGGCGCAACCTCCGACCATGCAGCCAATCCCGTGCATCCGCGGCGAGTAGCGCGTCACGCTCAGAATCATACGCGCCCATCGTGAGCGTGCCCACCTGGCGTCGGCCCGCTACGAGCCGCAACGCGAACCGGACGCGCTCCATCGTGAGCCAGCCCTCCGGCGCCCACTTCCTGCTCCGCAAGCCGAGGGCGTGAGCCTGCCGCCTGTCCGGCTCGTGGGCGAGCGCGAGCGCGTCCCGCCACGGCAAGCCAAGTTCCCGCGCGACCTGCCGCGCCGCAGGCAACCGTCCACGGTCAACGCTACTTGTGCGGAGGCGGCGGGCAGCCGCGTCAAACGCGTGTTGCGACGCCGCTGCGGGTTCGTCGGGGTTGGCGAGCGCTGCGACTCCGCGCACGCGCTTCAAGAGCATCAGCGATTCCACCGGCAACTTCCCGCTATACGCTGAGCTTGGGGTATGTCACTCGTGATGGCTGCGCGAGGGACGAGCCCACCAGTTCGGTTTTGGACGCCAGCGCCTTGCGGCCCGAAGCTAATCAGATACCTGATATGCGGGAAGGGCGGCCCCTTCGCCATTTTTATCTGCGAGGCGTTTCTGTTCGGCACGATCGGCAACTGGCTGTTGTTCGGTCTTGGCGCCTACGGCGGAACAGTTCTCGCGGCGGGATTTGTCGCGACAGTACTGCTTCTATGTGTTGGGCTTCCTCTGTATTCGTTTGGATATGCGGTGAGCGGATGGCAAACGCTTGATGCGAGCAGCGAAGGGAACAGCAATCACAAGCAGGACTAGCGTGCAGGCGAGCGCGATCAGCTCGGCAGTAGTAACGCTTCTCGTCAGGCCGACAAACGACACGGCCAAGCCAGTCCCAATGATTGCATTCCCGACCGCCACAAAGCCCTTCTCGCCAGGCAGCCCTCCCATATCGCGCAGGGCGCCCATCAGGACCACCACCGTTCCGATGAGTACGACGAGCGCGCCAACAAACGTGAGATAGTCCGGCGACGACGACGCGGCAGCGGCGATCATGCTCATGGAGCCGAATTCGTCTCATTGAGACGCGCTCCTGCCCGCTTCTTCGGCTTTCGCGCGTTCCTCTTCGCGAGTCGGGGATTCCAGTTCGTGAGCGAATGCGGGCACGGTGCCATTGGGTAGGACTTCGAAGGCGACGCGGTATTCGTTCGGCGCGATGCTCGTGGGCGCGTGGCTGACGAGCGCGGTGAGGTTGGTCACGGGTGTGGGAAGTTCCCACGTCGCAGTCGCCTCGCCGATTTCGGCGACGTTGGCGCCCGGGTGTGTGGCCGCGCACACCGTTCCCACGGTGGTGGTGTCGTCTTGGCCTTGTAGGCGTTGGTTGCGGATTTCGCCGTTGTGGGCGACTGATTCTTCTTGGGCTTCGCGGCGCTCCGCTGGGGGCGTCCAGGACACCGTGATCGTTGTCGCCGGGCTCGTCGTGAGCGTGTACGTCTTGTTGAAGGCCGCGGGGTGTTGCGCCCAAATCCGGGAGGAGCCCGGGCCGTTGAGTTCGGCGAACGCGATGCCCGTGAGTCTTGCCCCAGCGCCAGCGCATGCCATGTTCGGCTCGCTCTCCGTCGCTTCCGTGTCGCCGATCACGGCCTTGTAGACGTACTTACCATGCCCCCTCAAGGGCGTCGACGCCGCGTGCTTGCGTGCGACCGCCACCCTCGGGCCGTGCGATCCGGGCGCGCTCGCCGCGTTCGCGGTTGGACACGCTCCCGTGGCTCCTAGCGCGACTACGCTCGCACTGAACACGACTGACCTGCATCGTCTCGCCTTACCCATCACTGCCTCCTTGCGTTCGCTTGTCGGGGGTTGGGTCGGCGCGTTCTATCGCTGTTAGGACGATTGGACTCTAACATCATCGAACGTTGTAGGCGAGGCTCCCCCGCATGCCGCCCCGTCGCCAGTCCACACCTCGCTCTCCTGAGCATGCCGCGCTCGGGGAGGCGATCCGCTTGTCGCGCGTTGAGGCGGGGTTGTCGCAGGAGGCGCTAGCGGACGCGACGCCGCTCCACATCACGTACTTGGGCGGCGTGGAGCGTGGCGTGCGCAAACCGAGTTACGAGACTGTTGTTCGACTCGCGCGCGCCCTGGACGTGGCGCCGGGCGTTCTCGTCACGCGCGCCGACGAACTACTGCAAGCCCAGTCGTAAAAAAGTCGCCTCGATTTCGAAATCTTTTCGATTGGGCTCTCAGGGGCGCGTACGTTCGACGCCGTCCGTTCACAAAGAGTTGACGAGGGACTGAACGGACGGGCAAGTCGTCGCCGACGACCGCCTCCCTCACAAACCTAACGGCCCGGCAACGCCGGGCTTGGATAAGGAGAGGTGGTTTCCTCATGCCCGAGGATGCGTTGTCGGACGCCCTGATACTGGCCGCAATTGAGCGCGCGGAGCGTCACATGCCCCGGAAAGAACGGGGAGCGTTGTACGGGATGGTCGTGGATCACTTGGACCTGCCGCGTCACTCGGGAACGGGGCGGCGCTTTCGGCCCCGGCTCAAGGAATTGGAGGCCGCAGGCGTCGTGGAATCCTTCCGGCGAAACAGTTGCGTCGTTTGGACGCTGACGCCGAAGGGCCAGGAGCGACTAAAGGATGCGGGGCCAGTCACGCTCCCCGAGTCGCCGCAGCACCGCCGTTGGCGGGAGTCTCGCTTGAAGGCGATTGAGCGCATGGCCGGGTTCCGTAAGGAGCTGCGCGACGCGCTGAGGGACGCGAGGGCGTTGCTTAGAGATCGTGAGGCGCCGTCTGAGTCGTGGTTTGAGTTGGGGGAGCGCTTGCAGCGCGCGTGCTCGCTGATTGGCTCCGCTACGCATTGCTCACGCGAGTGGACGGAGCCGAGCGACGACAAGCCGGACCTTGACAAGGGGCCGTGGCTGGGACGGCGGTTCATGCCACGCGACGAGACGCAGTGAGCATGAGCAAGCCAACAAGGGACGTATCGGAGGGGATCGAGATTTTCGCTCGCAACTTGAAGGCGAAGCGGACGCAACGGCGCTTGAGCCAAAGCCAGGTAAGCGAACGCTCAGGCATACACGCCACCGAGATATCACGTATTGAGCGCGGCCAACGCGACCCACGAATGTCAACGATAGTCCGGCTCGCCCGCGCGCTGAAAACATCTCCGGCACGCCTGCTAGACGGCATGTAGGGATCGCACCCGGTCGGGACTCAGATACCGGTCATCGCTTGTCTCGTCAGGTCGTCCAAAGTTTTGGAGAAGTCGCGCGCCAGCTTCTCATTGTTCGCGGCGATGAGCTTTGCCACAACCTCCGTGAGCAGGTCCAACACTTCTTCAGCTTCTTCCGACTCCCAGTAGAAGCTCGTGGACGCTGCATGACGCCGCAATTCCTTCTCCATGAACGCGCGCGCCTCCGCCTCCGTGAAGCCGTAGCCTGCCATCAGTCCGGCTCGTGCTCGTAGTCGTCCGCGATGCGCTTCATCGCCTTGTCAAGCTCCGCGATCGTCGCCTCCGCCGCCTCGGCAAGACCACGCTCCGCCTCCCCGAGCTTCGTTGCGGCCCCGCGCATGGCCTCGTCCGCTTCCCAGAGGTTCACGAACGCTGTTTGCTCCACTGTGAGCGTCGCAGGAGCCCTCCTCAACGGGGACACATCTTTGTGAGGGTCAGAGGGGCTGGGGTATTCTCGGTAAATCCTAGCCTCGCGTACACCGTGGCGGTACAGTGTCTTAAACTCGTTCCCAAGCTGGCCTGGCCAGTCAGCAGTGAACCCGGACTGCTCCGTGATCGCGTCACCGCGCTCCTGAAAAGTGTCGCGCGCAGCCTTAAGCGCCTTGTTGAAAGCATCCGCGGAGCCTTCCATGCGCGCCAAAGCTTCGCGGATTCTCGGGCTCGCCGTCGTGTTCGCACGCCCATCGTCCACGAACTCGCGCCAAATGACCAAGTAAGGCGGGTTACGCGCCCAATGATTGTCCGAGCGATCTCGGAGCACGCCATAGTCTAGGTGACGGTCCTCGGCGATAGCTCGTCGTAGGGCGACCAACTCCTCGCGGATCGGCGTGTACACCTTCGCCTTGCGTCGGATTTCCGAGAGGGCCTTACGGCGTTGACCTTCAAGACGGACGCTCGCGTAGTACAAGCCGATGGCACCAAAGAAGCTACCGAGTAGAGCCGCGCCGACCGCGACGCTCGCCGTGACCCACCACTTCTCCCCGTCAACATGGATGTTGATAGGAGATTGCGCGAGAACAAGTACGAACGAGGCGAACAACACCGCCTTATTGTCGCGGAGCGGCTAGACGGACAGAAGTGCCGGTGAGGGCCGGGACCACTTGAGACGCCGGTAGAACAATCGACGAATGTTCGAGTCCAGGCTCGCAGTTCGAGCTATACGTGTCGTTCTCGCTTATGACGGCAACATGAATAGCTAAGTGGCTTCGGCGCGGCGGCAACCACGCCGAAGCCCACACAGGAGGACGAATCTCCCATGCAGCACCAGCGTATTGACTTGCTCTCATACGAGCAGCGGCGGCGAGTTGAGGCCGCGATTCTCGCGCTCGTCCTCGCGGAGGACTGGCCCTGGCGCGCTAGTGAACTCGCGCAGCGCCTTCGTTTGCCCGCGGACGTGATCGGACTCAGCACGGCCGCGCTGAGCGCTGACGGGCTCCTGGTCCCGCGCGGTGATCGGCTGCGCACGTCGTGGACGGCCGTTCGCTGCGACGAACTCCTGCGCCAAGGCCCGGCCATCTCACCCCCGACTCGAACAAACGTCGAGTCTACGTGCAGGCGAACGGAGCCGCGATAGTTCTTCACTAACAAGGCGCGAACGACCGGCAGCAAGCCCCCAAGCCCTAGCGAGTACAGGGTCACGGGGAGCGGGTCGCTCGTCCGCTGCGCCGTGCCTGAAACAGCCCATGCCTAATCTCCGTTACCAACCACCTGAACGCCTCCAAGGCGCCACGAACTACTCCAAACACGACAAGCTGCGTGGTTCGCTGAACACGGTTCGGCTCGTGAAGCAGCAGGTGTGGGCGTCCAACCAGCTTCGCAATGATTGCGACCTGACGGTTAATCACGGGCGCAAACGCGAGGATGGCCGGTGGGAGCTAGCCGCGGTCGCGTTCGTCGCCTCGCGCCAAGTTGACTTGCAGCCCTGGTGGGACGAGTCCACGGACCAACTATGGCGGGAGTGCGGATTCAAGAAGGGAAAGCCGCCTTACCACCGCGTTTGGGAGCGCATGCGCGAGCTAGGGGAGAAGTGCGATGAGGCGTTCCTTGACGCCGCGACGCTCGTGATCCAGCGCTGCCGCGCTCACGACCCGCGCGTCCTCGCGCACGTCCACGTTGACTCCACGGAGGACGAGACGCACGCCGCGCTAGTACATGACTGCCAGCCAGGCGAGTCGTGTGCGCGTGCCGAGGATGATGAGGGCGGCGCGTCTCCGCAGGGCTCGGCATACCGACCGCAGCGCGCCCCGACCATGCAGGCGAGGGAGCAGCGGGAGGAATGGAACGAAGAAGACCCGGCGGAAGCCGAGCAGCACGCGCGCGACGCTGAACCCGAAGCCACCGAAGACATAGACAAGGGCAAGCGCATTCGTGTCGGGGGTTGCTGGTTTAGGACGCGCGACCCCAAGGCCGGGACGCGCGCTTACAAGCGGAACGGTAAAACAACGCGCTTCTGGCACGGGTACTACTCCGCTAAGGCCGTAGATCACTACACGGGCGGCGTGATCCCGAGCGTGGACCCCGCGAATACGCAGGAGTACGACGTGTTCCCCGAGCTAATGGACCAAGTTTGCAAGATGGCGGGGAAAGCACCGCAGACCGTGACCGGCGACAAGGGGCTACTCGGTGGAGAAGTGTTACGAGTACGCGACGCGGAAGGGCATCGCGCCCGTGTTCCCCTGGCGCGGCGGCAACAATCAGGAACTCAAGGATCACCCCACTCACGACCGTCACGGCGTCATGCGCTGCAAGCATTGCGGTGGCGAGATGAAGCAAACACGTTTCGCCATTGAAACCAAGAAAACACGCCTCACCGCAAAGAAGAAGCAAACAGGCTCCGCCGCAAAGAAAAAGGAAACGCCGTGGCTATGGTTCAAGTGCGTAGCGCCGAGACTCCCGGAGTGCGAGGGCGAGCAACGCATTCGCTGCGAGACTGACTGGCGCTCCCTCATCCCCCTCTCCCGCTTGGAGCCCCTGTACCACGAGCTACGCAAGTCTCACTACGAGTACGAGGGCACTCATGATTACTGGCGTGATCGTTACCGCGTCGCCGCGGATACGTTGGCGAACCGGCCCAAGGTCGTGAGCCTGAACTGGCACCGCCTCCGCGCGAACGTCGCCTGCCTGATTGACTGGCTGCGCATCGCCAAGCTGAACGAATGGCTCGGCTCCGCCCGCGCCGCGAAGCGGGAGAGGAAGGGCGTCAGGAGAAAGTTGGAGGCGAGCGTGAAGGCCGTGGCCGAACTAATCAAGGACCGCTCCAACGACGGCCTTGACCTGCCCTACGGCCCAAGAGCAGCCACGCTCGGGCTAGGCGAGGCAACGCCGCCGTCCGCCCGCTCAAGCGGCGACCCGTCCGGATCGTAGCCCGCACGTCAGTTTCCTGAACTTCGCAGCCGCTCCGGGGATCGCCCCTGGGCGGCTTCGCACTTTCCGGGCTCGCACTTCCACTCACGCGCTTCCCGCGAGCCGCCGACGCCCAAATTGCCGGGCTACACGCGGAAACGGCGGCCAAACCAGGCCGCCGCACCAATTTTCCAAAACTTTAAACCTAGCTGTCCGAGTAGCGGGGGCGGGATTCGAACCCGCGACCTTCGGGTTATGAGCCCGACGAGCTACCAGACTGCTCCACCCCGCGTCGCTCCCCATGTTCTAGCAAAAAGCTTGCCCTGCCAAAAGCCCTGGGCGCTCAATCGCACCGACTCACGTGCAAGCCCTCGCGCCCGCGCGCGCGTGGCATCGCCCAAATCTACCCAAACACCATCCTCCCTCCTTGGCCTTTACGATCCTCCCCTTGCGCACAGCCGTAGTCGACATAGGCACCAACTCCACGCGTCTGCTCGTCGCCGACGTAGACCAGACGACCGGGGCCGTCAAGGAGCTGCACCGCGAGTCGCAGGTGACCCGCCTCGGCGACAAAGTCGATGCCGGTGGGCGGCTCTCCGACGAGGCAATCGGTCGCGTGCAAGCCACGCTCACCAACTACCGCGCCACGATCGACCGGTACCGGTGCGAGGCCAACCTGGCCGTGCTCACCTCAGCTGTGCGCGACGCCGCCAACGGAACTGAGTTCACCGAGCTTGTGCGCTCCCAGTTCGACCTCGACGCGCGCGTACTCTCCGGCGACGAAGAGGCGCAGCTGACGTTCCTCGGCGCGATGAGCGACCGCGACGCGACCGCCGCGACCGAGCCGACGGTCGTGATCGACATCGGTGGCGGCTCGACCGAGTTCATCGTCGGTGCTGACCACACCGCTTCCTTCCACGTCTCCGTACAAGCCGGTGTGTTGCGCATGAGCGAGCGCCACATCCACAGCGACCCTCCATCCCCTACCGAGCTGCAGGATTTGGCCGCCGACACCCGCACGATCTTCCTCGACGGCTTGCCCGCAGAGCAGCGCAAAGCGGTCACGCGCGCCATCGCAGTTGCCGGCACCGCCACCTCTGCCGCCGCTATCGACCAGGAGCTCGAGCCCTATGACCCCGAGCGCGTGCATGGTTACGACCTGCTGCTTGCCACCGTGGAGCTGTTGATAGCGCGCTTGGCCGACATGACCGAAGCTGGGCGCCGCGAAGTGGTGGGCTTGCACCCGGACCGAGCGCCCACGATCGTGGCCGGGATGATCTTGTTGGAGGAGGCGATGAAGGCGTTCGACCTCGATCACGTCGAGGTGTCCGAGCACGACATCCTGCGCGGCGGCACACTGCGCCTGGCGGGACTCGGCTGAAGCGCGAACACGGCGCGGTACCTAGCCTGCTCAGCTGACTCGCGAGGGGCCGCTGGACAGTCGTTGGAACGAACCTAATCCAATTAATCCGTTTGCCCTCCCCAGCCGAAGAGGACTTACCGGCAGTGGAGGCATGGGGCTCTGCCGCGTTCCCCCACAACCGGTCCATAGGCCGAGCATTGCCGAGCGATCGGCTATTCCGCTTGCGGCCACCCTACCGGCCTCCGAGGCTCGCACCCCTGCCATTGTCTCGAGGTCAAGCCCCTGAGGAAGCCGCCCACCCGGGCGGCTTCCTTGTTCAAGCGCCCACTCACGATCGGCATGCCTGGCACCCACGGACCGCACCGGACCTCGCGTCCGCGCTGCCTCGCCCAGCTAGGCCAGGTTCGACTTGCGCGGGTAGGCGATGCTCGGGTCGGTAAGCACGTTCACAAGCGCCGGCCTGCCCGCACCAAAGGCACGCTCGAGTGCCGGGACGACGTCTTGCGCTCGCTCCACCAGCTCGCCGTAGCCCCCGAGCGCCTCCACCACCTCGTCATAGCGGGTGGCTGGACGCAGGTCGGCTGCCACCGAATAGCCATACAAGAACTCCATCGGGTGCTTCTCCAAAGCCCAGATGCCGTTGTTGCCCATGACCCCGACAATATTGACCCCGTGACGAGCGAGCGTGTCGAACTCCATGCCAGAGAAGCCGAAGGCACCGTCGCCCAGCAGCAGCACGACCTGGCGCTCGGGGTGAGCCAGCTTTGCCGCCAGCGCATAGCCTGGGCCTGTACCCAGGCACCCGAACGGGCCCGGGTCAAGCCAGCAGCCTGGAGCGTAGCTGTCGATCACGCGGCCCGCGTAGGACACGAAGTCGCCTCCGTCCCCGATCACGATCGCATCGCGGTCGAGCACCTTTGCCAGCTCCGCATAGAGCCGCATCGGGTGTAGCGGGGAGCGATCGTCAGAGAGCTCTGCGAGCTCGCCGGCACGTCGCTCGCTCTCGGCGGCGCGCAGGTCCTCAAGCCAAGCTGTGCTTGCAAGCGCCTTGCCACCGGCCGCCGTGCGCAGATCGTCGAGCGTCGATGCCAACTCGCCGTACAGCTCCACACTCGGTTCGCGCGGATGAGCACGCTGCGGCTCGGCCACATCGATTGCGACGATCGAGGTGTTCTCGCCGAAGGAGCCGCCGAAGCCCAGGCGGAAGTCCATGGGCACGCCGATCACCAGCGCCACATCGGCGCCTTTGAGGGCCTGCGAGCGGGTGCGTGAGAAGAACAGTTCGTGGTCGGCCGGCATACAGCCGCGCGCCAAGCCGTTGAGGAAGACAGGGATGCGCAGCGTCTCGGCCAGTTCGAGCAATGCCTGCTCGCCGTGCCCCCAATAAAGATCGGTGCCTGCCATCACGACGGGCCGCTCGGCCTCGGCAAGCAGCCTTGCGGCTTGCTCGATCGTCTGTGCATCGGCTCTGTGCGGGCCATGCCCCCCGCGCGCGCCGGGGGCATCGGCCTCCGCGGCACTCATGAACACGTAGTCGAGCGGGAAGTCCAAGAACGTCGGCCCACTGTGCGGAGCAACTGCGCTCGCAAGCGCTTCGTCCACCAAACCAGGTATCTCCGCGGTGCTCTGGGCGGTCGTGGCGAGCTTGCACAGCGGACGCACGAACGGGACGTGGTCGATCTCCTGCAAGGACCCCTGCCCCCAGCGCATCGCCGGGGCGCGCCCACCGAGTACGAGCATCGGCGAGTGGTTGGCCTGGGCGCTGGCCATCGCGCTCATCCCGTTTGTCACGCCTGGCCCGGCCGTCAGGGCGCAGACGCCCGGTTCGCGCGTGACCTTCGCCCAACCCTCGGCCGCGAAGGCGGCGGTCTGCTCGTGGCGAACGTCGACGATCTCGATGCCCTCCTCGCGGCAGCCGTCGTAGATCGAGAACAGGTGGCCGCCGGAGAGCGTGAACAGCTTGCTCACGCCATGTGCCTTCAAACGGCGCGCGATCAAACGCCCACCGTGCAGCTCCTGGGCCTGATCGGGGCTCTCCTGCGTGCTCGGGGTGGACATCGCGGGGGCGACTCTACTTGAGGCGACCCACACACGCTCCCGCGTGGATCTGCGCGAAGCTTCCTCCACTGGTCGATGGGATTGGGGATTGGGGTCGTTCCCGCCACCACCCGACGCCCCCACCATGACCGAGGTGGCCTCGCTCGCGGTATGCCCGG
>DATHMQ010000016.1:0-4301 GCA_035486935.1 Solirubrobacteraceae bacterium | reverse complement strand
CCGCTCCGCGCAGCTCCCACGGCCACCAGGAGCTACTTGATGAAGAGCATCTCCGAGTACTTGGGGAGAGGCCAGAGGTCGTCCGCCACGAGCTTCTCCAGCCGGTCGGCCACGTCGCGCACGTCTTCCATCGCGGGGATGACCGTGTCGCGCATGTAGATGGCCTCCTTCATGATCGAGGCGTCTGGGTGGTTCTCGTCGAGGTTGGCGTCCTCGAGCTTGAGCTGCGCGAAGTGAAGCTCCTTGACCAGTGGCTCGATCTCACCGACGAGCTCGTCGAGGCCGCTGCCATTGAGCTCGGTGAGATAGCGGACAGCCGCTGGCATCAGCATCGTGCGGCCGATCGTCGCGGCGGTCTCGGCCTCGATGTTGATGTTGATGACGTACTGCTCCGTGAACACCTCGTAGCGAGACTCGAGCTCGCGCTTGGAGAGCACCTTGTATTTTTTGAATGTGGCTACGGTCTGCTTGTCGATCAGCCACGGCAGCGCATCGGGCGTCGTCTTGAGGTTGGCCAGCCCGCGCTTCTCGGCCTCTTTGTGCCACGCCTCGGAGTAGCCGTCGCCATCGAAGACGATCTGCTTGTTGGCCGCCCATACGTCCTTGACGACCGTTGTGACGGCTTTCTCCAGCGTCGCACCAGAGCCTTTGAGGGCGGCTTTGAGCTTGTCGGTGAGATCGTCGACGGATTCGGCGACGATCGTGTTGAGCACCGTGTTGGGCCACGCGGGCGAGGAGTTCGAGCCGAGCGCGCGGAACTCGAACTTGTTGCCCGTGAAGGCAAATGGGCTCGTGCGGTTGCGGTCGCCGCCGTGCAGCGGCAGTTTCGGCAACACAGGCGTTCCCAGGCCGAGGAACGATCCAGGCTTGGAGGGCTGTACCTTACCGGCCTCGATCGCGCCGAAGACCTTCTCGAGCTCGGCGCCGAGGAAGATCGAGATGATCGCCGGGGGCGCCTCGTTGGCGCCCAGACGGTGATCCTGGCCGGCGCTCGCAATCGAGGCGCGCAGTAGCGCCTGATGCTTGTTGACGGCCTCGATCACAGCTGCGCAGAAGAACAGGAACTGCAGGTTCTCCGCGGGCGTGTCCCCGGGCTCGAGCAGGTTGAGCCCGGTGTCGGTGCCCATCGACCAGTTGTTGTGCTTGCCCGAGCCGTTGACGCCCGCGAAGGGCTTCTCATGCAGCAGGCACACCAAGCCGTAGCGTCGCGCCGTGTTCTGCATGATCTGCATCGTCACCATCTGATGGTCGGAGCCGACGTTCGAGTTCTCGAAGATCGGCGCCACCTCGAACTGGTTGGGGGCGACCTCGTTGTGGCGGGTCTTGATCGGGATGCCGAGCTTGGCGAGCTCGAGCTCGACCTCGAGCATGTACGCGAGCACGCGCTCGGGGATGGAGCCGAAGTAGTGGTCGTCGAGCTCATGGCCCTTTGGCGGTTTGGCGCCGAACAACGTGCGTCCGGTGGTCACCAGATCGGGGCGTTCGAAGAAGTACTGCTCGTCGATCAGGAAATACTCCTGCTCGCAGCCCGTCGTCGTGAACACGCGCGAGGCGTTCTCTACGCCGAGCAGATCGAGGGCCTTGACTGCCACTGTCGATAGAGCGTCCATCGAGCGCAGCAGCGGGATCTTGTTGTCGAGCGCCTCGCCTGTCCAGGAGGTGAAGGCGGTCGGGATGCACAGCAGCGCGCCGTTGGGGTTCTCGAGCACGAACGCCGGGCTCGTGGGGTCCCATGCGGTGTAGCCGCGGGCCTCGAACGTCGCACGGATGCCACCTGTGGGGAACGAGGACGCGTCGGGCTCGCCCTGGATCAGCTCCTTACCGGAGAACTCCGCAATCGCGGTCCCGTCGCCGACGGGACCGTAGAAGGAGTCGTGCTTCTCCGCGGTCGATCCGGTGAGGGGCTGGAACCAGTGGGTGTAGTGGGTGGCGCCTTTCTCCATCGCCCATTCCTTCATCGCCTGCGCGACCGCGTCGGCGAGCGAGGTGTCGAGCGCCTCGCCGCGGGCAAGCGTGCGCTGCAGCGCCTTGTACACGTGCTTGGGCAGGCGGTGGCGCTGCAGGGCGGGAGAGAAGACGTTGGCCCCGAAAACCTGGTTGTCGGCGATCGTCAGGTCGGGGGACCCGAGTGCTGCTCCGTTGGAGCTCCACTGTGCTGCGGTGACGTTTTGCTGACGGGTCCTGGGCATGAGCGGGGTTGAATCCTCCTGAGAGATTGGAGCCCGCCCAAGCGCGGGCTCTGACGAGGGCAAGGCCGAAGGCAATCGTAATGCCAAGTCGCGCGAAGGGGATCACCCGCTGGCGAAACCTAAGGGCAGATCTTTCGACAGCGGGCCAACTCAGGGAGTCGCCGGGAACTCGCCGCCTTCGAGGCGGCCGGTGGCCGGGTTTACGTGTTTGAGCTCGGGGGCCGCTGCAATGTTGACGGCAAACTGCCCTTCGACGGAGGCACCGGAAGCCAGCCGCGCTTTCGCCTTGCCGGCGAGCCCCGCGGCGACGCTGTAGCGGACGGTATGCGCTCCCGCCTCGACCGGCACCACGTGCCAGACGAACGTGCGGGTCCTGCCGGGAGCCAGCGCGCCGAGCGCCCAGGTGTTGACGTAGGCCGTCTGGCCGCCTCCGGGCTGGCTGACTTCCTGGGTGTTCACGGGCGGCGAGGCGATCGCCCCGGGCCCTCGTTCGATCGCCCACACCGGCCGCTTATCGGCCGCCAGTTCGGCGTAGTTGGAGGCATAGTCGAACGAGTCGACGGTGACGGCGATGTTGGGCACCGTGTGTGCGCCGGTGTTCTCGACCTCCAGCTCAAAGCTCGTTGGCCGGGCTATGGCCTGGCGCGTGGGAAAGCTCGCGTGGATGACCTTTACGGCGTAGGTGCCGGCCGGTTCGCCGGCGTTCAAACGCGCCCCGCCGCCACACCCCGCGACCAGCAGCACGCTCGCAAGCGCGAGAGCCACGGCGCCGGACGTGTGCGCGGCGGGGTGCGCCCGACGACGGACGTCGCGAGCGCGACGCGGGATCACCAAGAAGCCTTTCCGCCTCCCCCTCACGTGCGGCCACGATACCAGCGAGGGTGGCGCCTCGTCAGCATCTGTGCGGGCATGCGCGACAACTGGTTGTTGGCTTAGAGTGATGCATCGCGTAGAGTTGGTGGGAGCACTGATCGCAACCCGAGGAGGGGCAGGGAAAGATGGTTCGTAGTGCCGCCGAGCGGGTGTCCGTGCCGTTGAGGCATGTGCTCGAGGAATTCGGGGACATGATGATCCTCACCGGCAGGACGATCTGGTCCGCGCTGCGCCCGCCGTACCCCTACGGGGGGGAGCTGGTTGCGCAGTTCCTGTTCACGCTGCGCCTCGTGTGGTTCCCACTGCTGCTTTCCACCGTGGCTATCTGTTATGGCGCTCCGGGTCTGCAGGCGGCCGACTTCCTGAGGATCTTCGGCGCCCTGGATCGTCTTGGTGGGTTCTTCGTGATCGAGGTGGTGCGGGAAATCGGGCCGTTCATCACGGCGATCGTCGTTGCTGGTGTCGCGGGCACTGCGATCACCGCGGACCTCGGCGCGCGCAAGGTGCGCGAGGAGCTCGACGCGTTGCAGGTGCTGGGAGTGGATCCGGTCAAGAACCTCGTCGTGCCGCGGTTCCTGTCGCTGATGGTCGTGACAGGCCTGTTCGACATCTATGCGCTGCTGTTCGGGATCTACGGCGGGATCATGGCGGAGATCTTCAACGGTGGCGCGCTGGGGCCGTTCTGGGGGACGTTGTTCGCCAACGCCTCGACTACCGACCTGTGGGGGTCGGTGCTGAAGACGACCGTGTTCGGGGCGATCATCGCGATCGTCTGCTGCTACAAGGGCATGACCGCGTCCGGTGGCGCCGAGGGCGTGGGCCGAGCGGTCAACGAGGCGGTCGTGGTGGCGTTCCTGGGAATCGGCGCGTTCAACTACGTGTTCACCCAGACGCTGCTTGCCACACACCCACAGATTCTGGTGATCAAGTGAGCGAACTGCTGGCGATGCCGCGTGAATGGCTGGCGGCGACGGGCGAGATCGCGCGCTTCACGGGCCAGATCGTGCGCGATGTGTTCAGCTTGCGCGTGTTCAGGTTCTTCGGCGAGGCGTTGCGCCAGTCGGGGATCCTGATCGTCGGCTCGACGACGGTGATTTGGGGTCTGGTGTTCCTGATCGGGTTGGGCGGCTGTGGCATCCAGGCTGGCTACTTCAACCAGTCCACGGGCACGCCCAACTACGCGGGGGTGTTCGCCGCGTGGTGCAATTTGCGCGAGGCGGTGCCGTTGGTGTTCGGCTA
>DATHMQ010000015.1:0-21775 GCA_035486935.1 Solirubrobacteraceae bacterium | reverse complement strand
GGTGAGTGTGTTCGGGCATGCGGCGCGAGAGTCTAGTGTCCGCTCATCTCGAGGATCTCCTCAGCCGCCTGTTCTGCCGAGAGCTCTGTCAGGTCGAGTGGCTGCACGCCGGCCAGCTTGCGCATCCAGGTCAGCTGACGGCGCGCGTAGTTGCGCGTATGACGCTTCATGGCATCCACATCCCCCGCCAACAGCTCGTCGAAACCAAGTGCCTTGCGTGCCGTGACACTGGCGCCGGCGGCATGCGCTCTCGAGACCTCCTCGCGCACACCTTGCGCAAGCATCGCGTCGACACGTGTGTCGATGCGTGCGTACAGCGCTTCTCGCTCCATCGTAAATCCCACCAGTAATGTCGGCTGACGCATCTCATTGGTCCATAGCTGTGAGGGCCCGCTCGCTGGCTCCAACTCACCCACGTCGAGCAACTCCAGGGAGCGCACGATCCGTTGTCGGTCATTTGGGTCGATTTCCTTGGCCGCCCACGGTGCGCGCTGGGCGAGCCGGGCGTGCAGAGCTGGCGCTCCATCGCGTTGCAGCTCTGCACTCCAACGCTCGCGTACTCCCTCTGGCGGTGGAGGGCGGAGGTCGAGTTCGCAGAGGGCCGCTCGTAGATACAGCCCAGTGCCGCCAACCACGATTGGTCTGTGGCCTTCAGCGAGCGCGTCGTCGATCTCTGCGTGTGCCAGTTCGGCATATTGGCCGGCGCTGAAGCTCGCGTCGATCGGCAGGAACGACACGAGGCGATGCTCCAGCTCTTTTTGCTCGGTTTCTGTGGCGACGCCAGTAAGCGTCTCGATGCCCCGGTAGACCTGCAGCGCATCCGCGGAGATCGCCACCGGGTTCTCTCCGCGCTCGCGTAGGCGGCGAGCGAGCGCTACCGCGACAGCGGTCTTGCCGATGCCAGTTGGCCCGAACAGGGCGATCACGTGTGACGAGCGTGAGCACACGTCGCTAGGAGAGTTGGCGGTCTGAGCGTTCACAGACCGAAGGATCGGACAGGATGATCGGTCGGGGCGTTGCGCTGTATGGGTGCGAGCATGCGTCATGCGGGCGCGAAGACATTCCCGTAGGCTTGCAGCTATGGATATCTCGGGCTCCAAGGTGCTGCTCACTGGCGCAACGGGTGGCCTTGGCCATGCGATAGCGCGTGCCCTCTCGGCAAGAGGTGCTCAGCTGATCCTCACCGGTCGACGTTTGGAGGTGCTGGAACCGTTGGCATCGGAGTTGCATGCGCGCGCATTGGCGGTGGATCTGAGCGAGGCGGCCGAGGTAGATCGTCTGCTTTCAGAGGCAGGCGAACTGGATATTCTCGTGGCGAACGCAGCACTGCCCGGCAGCGGAAAGCTCGACTCCCTCACGATGGAGGAGATCGACCGGGCGCTTGCGGTAAACCTGCGCGCCCCGATCGCGATGGCGCAGATGCTCGTGCCCGAGATGGTCAAGCGCGGCAGCGGGCATCTGCTGTTCATGTCCTCACTGTCAGGCAAGGCAGCGACGGCGGGAAGCTCGATCTATAACGCCACGAAGTTTGGCTTGCGCGGCTTCTCGGGAGCTATGCGCGCGGAGCTGCACGGAACGGGAGTCGGCGTCTCGACGGTATTCCCCGGTTTCATCCGCGACGCGGGCATGTTCGCTGATGCGGGCGTGACACTGCCGAAGGGTGTAGGTACGCGCAGCCCAGAGGATGTGGCCAAGGCCGTGGTGGGAGCGATCGAGCACAATCGCGGCGAGGTCGATGTCGCTCCGATCGCACTGCGCCTTGGCTCCGCGTTCGCCGGTCTCGCACCGGAGATGTCAGCTACCTTCACGCGCAAGTCTGGCAGCGACAAGATCGCCTACGAGTTGGCTGACGGCCAGCGCGCCGAGCAGCCCTCTTAACACGTATCTCAAGACCCGCCGCACCCGAGAAGCTGCGACTGGCCCAAAGGTGAGACGCCGGCCGTTTGTTTCAAGCTCCTGTCCCACGGGGAGCATAAGAAAGCCTCCTACAAAGTCCTTCGTCCTTGCTTAGGCGTACGTTCCGATCGCCTTAGGGAACGGTCTCAGGATGGTTGGCGTAACCGCTACCACCCATCGGAGGTTCGCGTATGAAAAGCAGAGGCATCATCCGAGTAGGTCTCGTAGTTGGCGCTCTGGCAACAGGCGGAGCCGTTGCCGGCATCGCCGGCGCCGCCGCGGCGCCGAGCTCAACGACGAGCACGACGACCCAGTCCACAAGCAACACGGCGAGCACCCCGTCGACGACAACGCCGTCCACCACTACGACACCGTCAACGACGACACCGAAGACGCAGACAGCGCCGCCGGGATCCAGCGGTCACCCGTGCCCGAACATGGGCAGCAAGTCCGGCTCGGGCTCAAGTTCGGGCTCTGGCTCGAACTCGGGTTCGGCCTATGAAGGCGGCCCTCCGGCAGGCGCCACCACCCAGTAGTCACGGCCTAACGGGCCAACGGAGAGAGCCTCCCGGGCGGAACACCGTCCGGGAGGATTTCCGTCCTGGGTGTGCCGCCTAAGCGGCGCGCGTGTCGGCCTCAGCCTCGACCGGGTCGGGCGCCACGACTAGCGGTGTCTCGGTTCCCTGGATCGGCCTCACCTTGTCGGCCCCGATCCCGAGTGCCGCGTACACCTTGCGCTCTATCTCACCGGCGATTGCCGGATTCTCGTCCAGATAGGCCTTGGCGTTGCCTCGCCCTTGTCCCAGACGCTCGTTGCCGTAGGAGAAGAACGAACCTGACTTCGTCACGATGCCGTGCTCGATCCCGAGATCGACCAGGCAACCGGCCGTCGAGATGCCCTTGCCGAACTCGATGTCGAACTCGGCCTGGCGGAAGGGAGCCGCGAGCTTGTTCTTGACGACCTTCACACGCACGCGATTGCCGACCGCCTCCGTGCCGTCCTTGAGCGTCTCGATACGACGGATGTCAAGGCGTTGGGAGGCATAGAACTTCAGCGCCCGCCCACCGGGCTGGGTCTCGGGCGAGCCGAACATGACGCCCACCTTTTCGCGGATCTGGTTGGTGAGGATGCATAGCGTGTGCGTGCGGTTGAGGTTGCCGGCGATCTTGCGCATCGCCTGGGACATCATGCGCGCTTGCGCGCCGACGGTCTGGTCGCCCATCTGCCCCTCGAGCTCTACGCGCGGCGTGAGCGCGGCCACCGAGTCGATCGCCACGACATCCACGGCGCCTGAGCGCACCAGCATGTCGGCGATCTCCAGGGCCTGCTCGCCGTAGTCGGGCTGGGAGACGAGCAACTCGTCGATGTCCACGCCGATCTCCTTGGCGTACAGCGGGTCCATCGCGTGCTCTGCATCGATGAATGCGCACACGCCGCCGAGCCGCTGGGCTTCGGCGAGCACGTGGTAGATAAGTGTGGTCTTGCCGGAGGACTCCGGGCCGAAGACCTCAACGATGCGGCCCTTGGGCACGCCGCCGATTCCGAGCGCCAGGTCGAGCGACAGCGCGCCGGTGGGGATCGCGTCGACGCGCACCTGTGCTCCCTCGTCGCCCATGCGCATGACAGAGCCCTTGCCGAACTCGCGCTCGATCTGGCCCAGCGCGCCCTGCAGGGCCGCGTCGCGCGCCTTTGCGGCCTTCTCCTCATCGCTCACGGGCATCGTCTTGCTCCTCCTGTCGAAAGCTGGAAATGAAAATGTATGTGGTGGTTCGGACGGAACTATGGGAACGTATGTTCGTTCCGTCGAGCACGAGTCCTCCTATCCCTCAATGCCTGATTGGTGGCGAGAGTCAGCGAGTCGTGCGGGCTAGGAGGCTCTCCTCGCCGCTGAGGGTCTGGCTCGTGGCCTTGACAATCTCCACTTGCGTCAGCTCGCCAGGCGCTGCGAGGCCGGCGAAGTTGACGACCTTGTTGTGGCGCGTGCGTCCGCGCTGGCGCTCGGGGTCTGTACGCGAAGGCCCTTCGACGAGCACCTCGACGGTCCGGCCAACGAAGCGCTGCGCGCGCTCTAGAGCACGACGCTGAACCACCTCAACAAGTCGTTCCATGCGCTCCACCTTGACTGGATGGGGCACAATCCCCTCAGTCAACTCGGCTGCCTCCGTGCCTCTGCGCGGTGAGAATATGAACGTGAATGCGCTGTCGTAGCCGACTTGCTCGGCGACCTCCAGCGTCTGCTCGAAATCCTCCTCGCTCTCACTCGGGAAGCCGACGATGATGTCGGTCGTGATGGCTGCGTCCGGCACGTGCTCGCGGATCAGGGCCACGCGGTCGAGATAGCGCTCGCGGTCGTAGGTGCGGCGCATCGCCTTGAGGATGCGGCTGGAGCCCGATTGCAGCGGCAGGTGTATGTGCTCGCATACGCTTGTAAGCTCGGCATGTGCGCGGATCACATCCTCGCGCATGTCCTTCGGGTGCGGGCTCGTGTAGCGGATACGCTCGATCCCGTCGATGGCGTCGATCTGCCTCAGCAGGTTGGCAAATGTCTCCGGCTTCCCATCCACGCGCAGATCGCGTCCGTAGGAGTTGACGTTCTGCCCGAGCAGCGTCACCTCGCGCACACCGTCGCTCGCCATCCCCTGCACCTCGGCCACTAGCTCCTCTAGCGACCTTGACACCTCGCGTCCGCGTGTGCTTGGCACAATGCAGTAGGAGCAGCGGCAGTTGCAGCCCACACTTATCTGCACCCACCCCTGGAAGGTGCGAGCGCGCTTGGCCGGCAGGTGCCCGGTGAAGCCCTCGAACTCGAAGAATCCTTGCGCACTCAGGGAATCGCTGGTAAGGAACTCGGCGAGCTTGTGCGTTTGGCCGGGCCCGAAGGCTACGTCCACGAACGGAAAGCGCTCGAACACCTCCTCCTTGACCGACTGCGCCCAGCAGCCGCCGACGCCGACCACGCGCTCGGGCCGTTCGCGCTTGAGGCGCTTGGCCTCCCCCAGATGAGCGATGAAGCGGCTGTCGGCGCTCTCGCGGATCGAGCACGTGTTGAACAAGATTAGGTCGGCCTCGCGGCGCTCGGGTGCCTCGCTGTAACCGAGCGACTCGAGCATCCCCTTCATGCGCTCGGAGTCGTGCTCGTTCATCTGGCAACCGAAGGTAGTCAGGTGATAGCGCTTTGCCATGACTCCACAAGGGTACCGGCGCAAGCATATCGTTCGTCGCTCAGGGGTGGGAGCTGGCTGCGTCTCGCTCTAAAGCGCGAGGCGTATGAGTGTGCGGCGTTCAGGACCACGTGCAGCAGCACCGTGTCACAATCTGGTACGCGCAAACTCGACCCCACCTATATGACAACAATCTTCCTGGACGACACGTGCAGCGTCACCCTCTCAGTCACCATCCATCTATCCATCCAAGCCGAGCTACGCCACAGAGCCCAGCAAAACTTATCACCCAAAGCATTCGGAATTAGGGTTCCACGACTTGAACCCGCCACGCATTGATTGGCCACACCAAGTTCGGCATGCCGGTTCGGTGGGCTGTGTCTGTGTACACACTTCTTCCGGGCCTGCACACCAGCAGCAGTTGAATCCTGATCCTGGAGCCGACCGGCAGATACCTTTTTCTCCCGAGCTGGCCATCGCTGGCGTCGCGGCGGTCGCGGAGACGATCAGCGAAGCACCGGCAGCCGCGGCACCGTAACGCGCGACCCGGACGATCGCTTCCCGGCGGGAGACACCGGGGACGGCACTCTCCGTGAGAGCGGGCTCGTCGGCAAGCAGATCCTTCTCGCGCAGCTCGTGGAGCGCGTCGGCAACCAGGTTCTTGCTTGCTCCGGCTAGCTCGGCAAGCTGATTCACGTCGCGTTCGCCGTCGCAATGCCGCCAGATGCAGGCCGCGACTGGGCTCAAGCAATGAGCGGTGTGGCTGTTTTGATCGTAGAGGAGGAGCTCCTTGCCGACCGTCTCTTCAAGGAGCTCGTCTCGACGCGCTCGTGGTAGCGATCCATCTTGATGCATCGGTCAACCTCCGTCCTGTCACCTAACATTACATATGTCTACATATTGGGTTCTTCCCTCATCCAGTATCCACGGCAAGCGCTCTACTTCAAATCGTGCTTGCTGAGATGGCACCTTTTGTTTCTAATCCGAGCCCATCCGGGTGGTTGGCCCTACCTCATGCGATCGGATAGGTGGTGACCGCTTCATAGTTCGCGCCCTCGGGCGATAGCCACGAGCGGTAGAGCACCAGCTCATACGGTCTGAAAGAGGCTGAAGGTGTCGGTGGCAGGGCTCGTTGCCGAGGCGCTTCGCCGCCGGGCAAGCGAGCGACCGTCACGTGTGGGCGAAAACGTCGCTTGCTCGCCGTTGCCTTGACACCTGTGTGTGCGCCGCCGTTTGGCTGCCAGCCGCTCACACGTTGAAGCGCGGCTACCGCTTCTGCCTGTAGGGAAGCGAGCCAACCGCGCTCGTCGTGTAGCTCCACGGCCAGCGCGCGCGGGTTGCGCTCGGGCAGCCACAGCGGCGCGCCGAGTGACAGCTCTCCACCGCGCCCACTGCATGTGGAGAGCTCCGACGCGAGCGCGTCCATCTCCCCAGCCGGGCGGTTCCCGAGAAAGCAAAGCGTCACGTGCAGGAGTTCGGCATCAAGGACCCGCACTGACGCCTTCGTGTGCCCGCGCGCCTGCCTGCCGTGTGCCCCCTCCTGGGTATGCCCTTCAGGGTGCGCTCCCCGTGTGGCCTCTCGCGCCCAGAGCGTCAGCCGTTCGCAGACCTCCTCCGGTGGATCTACGGCCACGAACAGTCGCGCGGTTGGGCTCCTGATCACATTCTCAGCGTAGTTGGGGAATAGCTGCTCAAGCGTTCACGGACTCGGCATCATCGCGCTCGCCGCTGAGCAGACGGCGGATCATGTGCATCGCGACAAGCGCTGAGCGCTCGCGCACATCGGAGCGTCCTCCCGGCAGGCGCACGGAGCGTGTCAAGCTTGCGCCATCCGCCCCAGACACGCACAGCCAGACCAGCCCTACGGGCTTCTGCTCGCTGCCACCGCCCGGGCCCGCTATACCGGTGAGCCCTACCCCCAACTCTGTGCCGAACCGAGCTCGCGCGCCCTCGGCAAGCGCTTGTGCAACCTGTTCGGATACGGCTCCGTGCACCTCGATCGTCTCGCGCGGGACGCCCACCTGGGCGATCTTTGCCCCGTTCGAGTAGGCCACGACTCCGCCCAGCACGTACTCGGAGGCGCCGGGTGGGTCGGTCAGCCGCGCCAGCAGTAGCCCGCCGGTACACGACTCGGCGACGGCAATTGTGTGCGCCACGCCCACTGAGCTGTCCTGCTCGCCCCCGGCGGACCGATCCGAGCTTGCGGGTGCGACCCCCGGTCGCTCGCTGCGCAGCAGTGCTGCCACCTGAGCGTCGATCGTCGTGCCGTCGGTCGAATAGAGCGTGTCGGCATGGCGTGTGGCGACGATCTGCGCGAACTCGTCGTACGCCGATTGGGCGTCGGGTTCGTAACGGGTGACGATCTCGATCTCGCCACTGCGTAGGCATGTCGTGATCTCGAGTGTGCTCAGGTCCACCCCTTCGCGTTCGGCGTGGCGCAAGGTCTCTGCGATCTCCGACTCCGGTATCCCGAAGAGGCGCAGCATGGCTACGCAGTAGACGCGCGCGCCGGCGATCGCCGAGCGCCACGCCTCGGTTGCCGCCGCCTGCTTCCACATCGGCTGCAGCTCACGCGGTGGCCCCGGCAGCACCACGACGGTGGGGCCCCCGCGTCCCTCGGCCGGAGCCACGACGAGACCCGGTGCTGTGCCAACCGGCTCGAGCACGGTCGCACCGCGCGGAATCGTGGCCTGCTTGCGGTTGCCGTGGGCGATCGCGTCGCGGTCGAGGTCGGGGTAGCGCGCGGCGAGCGGGCGCAGGATCTCGGCGATGCGTCCCTCCAGAGCCTCGTCCAGGACCATCTCGCGGCCTTGGAAGGAGCCGACGACCTCGGCGGTCAGGTCGTCGGCTGTCGGGCCCAGGCCGCCACTGGTGAGCACCACGTCCAGACCCTCGCTTGCCATCGACTCGAGCGCCGCCAGCAGATCCTGTGGGCGATCGCCCACTATCGCGATCTGAGCGAGGTCGACCCCGGCCTCAAGCAGCCGGTCGGCAAGCCAAGGGCCGTTGCGGTCGCGCACGCGTCCGCTGAGCACCTCGGTGCCCGTCACCAGGATTCCGGCGCGGGGCGCCTCGCTCATCCGCACGTCGGCTGCTGGGAGGCAGCAAGCACGTGACGTCCGCTGCTCGTGATCGAGTAGCCGATCGGCTTGCTCGACGCAGGCACGCTCAGCGCTTTTCCGTCTACATAGATCTTCACTGCGTTGTTGCCCAGCAACAGTTCGAAACGCGTCGAGTGATAGTCGCGCGGCGTGTAGGAGCCAGGTTCGAGCGTGAGGCCCGGGATCCGCTTGCTGCCGGCTGCATCGACCAGGCAAACGTACACCGGCGCTGTGGGATGCAGCGAGAGGGTGATGCGCCCACTGGCACTGCTCGGCGCAGACGAGTTGGAAGGAGTGGAGCTGTGGTTATGTCGGTCG
Organism: Solirubrobacteraceae bacterium; assembly: GCA_035486935.1. Lineage (GTDB taxonomy): Bacteria > Actinomycetota > Thermoleophilia > Solirubrobacterales > Solirubrobacteraceae > Palsa-744. Next base: position 13,298 of record DATHMQ010000015.1, on the reverse strand, counting down.
GAGCTGTGGCTTTGCTGGGCGTTTGTCGAGTTGGCCGGAGTCGGCGGCGAGCCGTTCCCTTTTTTGCCGGCGATCAGCGCCACGACCAGCACGACGATCAGCAGGCCGAACGCGCTCACCGCAATCACATAACCGCGCGAAGGACCCGGCCTGTTCGAGCTCGAGCGCATGGCGGCACGACGCGGCGGCGACATAACCGGCTGATGGTCCAGCTCGCTCGGCTGCTCGTAGTTGATGCGATATTCGTCGACGAGCGCCTTCGCGTCGAGGCCCAGCGCCTGGGCGTAGGTGCGCAGGAAGCTGCGCACGAATGTCGGGCCCGGCAGCAGGTCCCACTCTTCGTTCTCCAGGGCGCGCAGATACTTGGCGCGAATCTTCGTCTGTGCCTCGATCTCGGACACGTCGATACGAGCACGCATCCGCGCCTCTCGTAGGGTCGCTCCAATCTCAGCCATATCAGCGCAACAGGCTAGTGACTCCGGCCCAAACAAGCGCTTTCCGAGCGGCACATGTGCCGCTCGGCCGTGCCGCACATGTGCGGCACGGTTCCGACCCTTGCATGCAAGGGTCGGCCGGACGGTGCATGCACCGTCCGGGCCCAAGTCTCAAAGAATCGCAACAAGGGCTCAAGTGGAGATCGACGCCTCGCTTGGCGTCTTCGTGGCGCCGGAACCGTCCACCATGGCAAGCACTCTGGGCACGTCTGCCTCTCCGATCAGCACCTGACGCGGCTTAGATCCCTCATAACCGGAGATCACACCACGACGCTCCAGCATGTCGATCAGCCTGCCCGCGCGGGTGTAGCCAAGGCGCAGACGTCGCTGCAGCATCGAGGTCGAGGCTGTCTGCATTTCCGCGACCAGCCTGATCGCGTCGCTCAGCAGCGGATCCTCGTCGGGGTCGAACTCGTCATCCGAGCTCTTCTCGGGCTCCGCCGGCTCGACCTCCTCGAGCAGCTCCTCGCGCAGCTCAGGCTCGCCCTGCTTGCGCCACATGTCCGTCAGCTTCGCGATCTGCGACTCGTCGATGTACGCGCCCTGGATCCGCTGCAAGCGCGAGGAGCCGACCGGGCTGAAGAGCATGTCGCCCTGGCCGAGCAGCGACTCGGCGCCGTTCTGGTCGAGGATCACGCGCGAGTCGGTCTGGCTCGATACCGAGAAGGCGATGCGCGAGGGCACGTTGGCCTTGATCATGCCTGTGATCACATCCACTCGCGGGCTCTGTGTGGCAAGTACGAGGTGAATACCCACCGCGCGCGCCTTCTGAGCAAGGCGAATGATCGAGTCCTCCACGTCGGCTGGCGCGACCATCATCAGGTCCGCGAGCTCGTCGATCACGCAGAGGATGTATGGCAAGGGAGCTTCGCCCCGTGCCTCGCGCGCCTTGTTGAGCTCGATCAGGCTGCGCGTGCGCGACAGCGACATGATCCCGTAGCGCTGCTCCATCTCGCGCACGAGGTTCTGCAGCGCGTTGGCGGCCATGCGCGGGCTCGTGATCACCGGCGTGAGCAGGTGCGGAATCGACTCGTAGTGGTTGAGCTCCACCTGCTTGGGATCCACCAGCACGAGTCGAAGCTCGTGCGGAGTGGCGCGCAGCAGCACGCTGCACAGCATCGCGTTGATCGCCCCCGACTTGCCGGCGCCGGTCGTGCCTGCCACAAGCAGGTGAGGCATCTTCGCAAGGTCCGCGCCGATCGCCTTGCCGGCCACGTCCTTGCCGAGCCACACCGTCAGCGGAGACCAGTCCTTGGGCGGCTCCTGGAAGACGTCGCCGAGGCGCACCATCCGCCGCTTGGCATTGGGTACCTCCACGCCCACGGCCTGCTTGCCTGGGATCGGGGCGAGAATCCTGATGTCGGTCGCGGCCAGCGCGTAGGCCAGATCGTCCTTGAGTTGGGCCACCTTGCCGACCTTCGTACCCGGCGCCAGGCGCAGCTCATAGCGTGTGATGTGCGGCCCCGCCACGGTGCCGATCACCTTCGCCTGCACGCCGAAATGGCCGAGAGCCTCGACCAGGCTGGTCGCTGTGCGCTCCTGTCCCGCGGTATCGGGCTTGGCCTGCTCGGCGGTCGAGCGCGTGAGGATGCGCTCGGCTCCGGGCAGCTCCCAGACGAACTCGGGATCGTCGGTGACGGCATCGCGCAGACGCCCTTGTGGCGTGAGCAGCGACTCGTCGATCGGCTCGGCGGAAACCTCGTCCTCCTCGTCTGACTCGGACTCCTGTGTGGAGCGAAGATCGACAGCCGCAAACGATCCGTCCTCGTCCTCCCCTTTGGCTTGGGGATCGTGCTCGCCCTCTGTCTCGCTCGGCTCCATCACATCCTCGACATCGACATCCCAAGGCTCCAATACCGGCGCTGCGCCGTCGACGGAAGGCGCCTCGACGTGAGTGGCGCGCACGATCAACTCCTCCGGGGCTGGCTCCGGAGGCTGGAGCGAGTGCTCCGCGGATTCGCGCGAATCGGTTTGCGCGCGCTTGGAGGGCGCGGACTTGCTCGGGCGCTCGAGGGCACTTGCTCGAGCACGCAACACGCGACTGGTGTCGACCAGACCATTGCCCGTTGCACGTACGACCACAGCCAGCGAGAGCCCTGTCAGCAGGACAACGCCCACCACCAGCAGGAACACGACAAGGATGTTCACGCCCACGGTCTGTACCAGTCGGTCGGCAACCCAGTAGAGGCCTTGGCCGAGGATGCCACCGTGGGACTGTAGAAATGCCGAGCGCCACTGCTCGGAGCCCGCATCGGCAGGGGTCCCGCTACTGACGCCCAGCGTGCCTGCGGCGAGTGCCAATGTCGCGGCCGCGAAAAGGCAGAGGCCTCCGGTGCGCAACGGTCTACGCGTCGGCATGAACTGCGCAAACAGCAGTGCGCTGCCGCCGATGAGGAGTGCCGCGGGCGCGAGCGCTCGCGCTTCGCCGAAGCACCAGCCCAGAACGCTCGCAAGTCCCTGGCCCAGCTTTCCCCCATCCCAGTGGCCATAGAGGACAAAGCCCATGAACACACCCACGGCTGCCAGGCCGAGGCCGAGCACGTCACGCTGGTTCTGGCTCAGCACTGGCCAGCGCAGCGAGAATCCGTCGAGCAGGCCGGACGAGCCGCGGCCTCGTCTGCGTCCGCTTCGGGAGCGCGCTCGGGTGCTCGCTCGTGCTGCTCGTCGTGCCGCCTGCTTGCGGGCGGGCTGACGCTTGGGGCTCTTGCGGGCGGTTGGCATCAGGGCCAGCTTCGACGCGCACCGTCCAGAACCTGCTTATGACTCGGCCAGCGGTCAGGTCTTTCACATAGCTCTGCCAGACCCGCTCATCGGCCATCGCGACTCATGCAGAGCCCCCTTACGCGGGAGCGACCCTTACTATGGCTTTAGTGCACACCGCTACACAGAGTGGTTGAGATGAGCGAATTCACCCGTGCCCCCCGCGTGCTTGTCGTCGAGGATGACGAAGACATCGCCCAGGCACTCCAGCGCTCGTTGCGCATGGAGGGCTACGAGGTGCGTGCCGCCGCCGACGGCAACGCCGCGCTCGAGCACGGGCGCACGTTCGCGCCGGACCTCGTGATCCTCGACCTCGGCCTGCCCGAGCTCGACGGAATCGAGGTGGCAAAGCAGCTGCGCGACGGCGACGACGTGCCGATCTTGATACTCACCGCCAGAGACGCCTTGGAGTCGCGCGTGGAGGGCCTTGACGCTGGCGCCGATGACTATCTCGTCAAGCCGTTCGAGCGCCAGGAGTTGCTGGCGCGCATGCGTGCGCTGCTGCGCCGCCGCCCGCCGCGCGGCTCGGCGCCGTTGCGCGTCGGCGATCTCTCGCTCAACGTCGACACGCACGAGATCTCCCGTGGCGAGCGCCAGATAGAGCTGACCCAGCGCGAGTTCGAGCTGCTCGAGTATCTGATGCGAAACGAGCGCATCGTCATCTCACGCCAGCGCCTGCTGGACGAGGTGTGGGGCTACGACCCTTTCTCGACCACCAATACGATCGAGGTGTTCGTCTCCAATTTGCGTCGCAAGTTGGAGGCAGAGGGCGAGCCGCGCCTGCTACACACGATCCGCGGAGCCGGCTACGTCCTCAGAGCCTGACCGCCTCCTGACGCGGCGCTGGATCACCACGTGCCGTCTTGGACGTACTACCAGTACGTCCTGCGACGTCCCGCGGCGCTCAGCTTGGTCATGAGACGGTCAGAGTCGCTGAGCAAACTCGTGGAGCGCGTATCGGTCACGTTCGACCGCCTGCCGATTCGTACGCGCCTCGCCGGTGTCTCGGCACTGCTGACTTTCACGATCCTGTGCGCGTTCGCGCTGGTCGTAGGCTCGCTCACGGTCCACCGCATCCGCTCCAATTTCAACCGTGAAGTGGCAGCTGCCACGACCAACTTCTCAAGCTTCCTGCGGGTGAGTGTCACCGGCAACCAGGCCGAAGGCTTCACGTTGCACGTCACCAACCCGCCCAATCTCAATCAGTTCGCAAGCTCCGAGCACGCGGCGATTCGTATTCTCAGCATCAGTGGCGGCGTGCTTGCGTCGAGTGCCGGCGCACCCGAATTCAGGGGCGCCAATGAAACCGACACCGACGGCTACCGCGTCGACGCGCAGCTCGTTCCACTCGACGCGTCGGTCGGCGGGGACATCGTCGTCCAGTACGGACGGCGTCTCTCCGACGTAGAAGGCACCGTCGCGCGCGTCGAGCTGCTGCTCCTGCTCGGCGTACTCGCCGGCACGGGCCTTGCACTGCTGGCCGGGATGATGATCGCGCGACGCGCGATGGCGCCGATCGCCGAGCTGACGAGGACGGCCGAGCAGATCGCGCGCACGCGTGATCCCAGCCGCAGTGTGCCCGAGCCACTTGCCGAAGACGAGGTCGCCGAGCTTGCGCGCACGCTTGGCGGTATGTTGCACGAGCTCGACGCCGCGCATGCCGAGACAGAAGCGACGCTCGCACGTCAGCGCCAGTTCGTGGCCGACGCCTCGCACGAGCTGCGCACGCCACTGACAAGTGTGCTGGCCAACCTCGAGCTGCTGGCCGAGTCCCTGCATGGCGAAGAGGCCGATGCCGCCCGCTCTGCTCTGCGCTCCTCCCAGCGCATGCGCCGCCTCGTCGCCGACCTGTTGTTGCTGGCGCGCACCGATGTTGGGCGGGTTGTGCGGCGCGAGCCTTGCGATCTTGCGCAGATCGTCGTGGAGGCCGCGGCCGAGCTGGGGCCGGTGAGCGCCCAACACGAGATCTCACTCGACGTGCAGTCAGCGATCGTCGAGGCCTCCCGCGACGAGCTTCACCGGCTGGCGCTCAACCTGATCGAGAACGCGCTGCGCCACACGCCTCCCGGTACCGAGATTCGCGTCTCGACGAGCATCGACCCGGCCGGGAGCGCGCGCCTGGTCGTCGAGGACGACGGTCCGGGAGTGCCGGAGCGCTTGTCATCGACCCTGTTCGAGCGCTTCGTACGCGGCGCCGGCGATCATGGCGGCTCGTTCGGTTTGGGTCTTGCGATCGTGCGTGCTGTCGCCGAGTCACATGGTGGCAGCGTCTCGATGGAACAAACTCATCCAGGCGCCGAGGGACCGGGAGCACGGTTCGTAGTGAGCCTTCCGGCCCTAGACCTCGACAACGACGGGCAACACCATAGGACGGCGCTTAAGGCGGTCGTAGACTAGTTTCGCCAGGTCGTCGTGCAGCATCTGCTGCAGTAGGTCGACCTCACGGATCTCCTCCTTGGCGGCGCGCGCGAGCGTGCTATCGACCGTGGCGCGGATCTCCTCGAACAGCTCCCCCGCCTCCTCAGTGAAGGGAACGCCGCGGAAGATCACCTCGGGATCGGCCACCGAGCGCCCGTCCTGCTCGGCGATCGTCACGACCACGACGAAAATGCCGTCTGCTGAGAGCATGCGCCGGTCACGCAGGGCGACATCGGCCATGTCGCCGATCTCAACCCCGTCGACGAAGATCATGCCTGATTGCTCGTGCTCTTTGAAGCGTGCACCGCGCTCGTCGATGTCGAGCGGCAGGCCGTTCTCGCCCTGGAAGATGTCGTCGGGCTCGACGCCGACCGCTTCGGCCAGTTGGGTATGCAGGCGCAGGCGCTTGAAGTCGCCATGGAAGGGCATCACGTAGCGCGGTTTGGTCAGGTTGAGCATCAGCTTGACCTCCTCGGCGTACCCGTGACCGGAGGCATGCACCGGCGCGTCGCGCGCCGTCACCACGTCGCAACCGATGTGGTAGAGCCGGTCGATCGTCTCGTTGACGGCGCGCTCGTTGCCGGGCACAGGAGTCGCCGAGAACACGACGGTGTCGCCGTGGCGCAACTTCACTTGCGGATGGTCTCGATAGGCCATGCGGCGTAGGGCTGAGAGCGGCTCTCCCTGTGAACCTGTCGAGATGATCACGATGCGCTCGTCGGGGAAGTCTTCGATCTCGCGTGTGCCCACGAGGATGCCCTCGGGGACGTCCACATGGCCGAGCGTGCGCCCGATGCCGACGTTCTTGCGCATCGAGCGTCCCACCAGCGACACCTTGCGGTTGAGCGCGGCGGCCGCGTCGATCACCTGCTGCACGCGGTGGATGTTCGAGGCGAAGCTCGTCACGATGATGCGCCCCTCACAGCGGGCGAATGCCTCCTCCAGGTGTGGCCCGACCAGCGACTCCGAAGGTGAGAAGCCCTCGCGGTCGACATTGGTGGAGTCCCCGCACAGGAGCAGCACACCCTCGCGCCCAAGTTCCGCGAGCCGTGAGACATCGGCCGGCGCCCCGTCCACGGGCGTCTGATCAAACTTGTAGTCGCCGGTTATCAGGACCGTACCGAGGTCTGTTCCCAGCGCGACTGCACTGGAGTCGGGGATCGAATGCGTCATATGGATCATCTCCAGCGAGAACGGCCCCAAGTCGAGCATCTCCCCGGGCGCGACGTCGCACAGCTCGACATCGCGCAGCTTGTGCTCGTCCAGCTTGGAGCGCGCCATCGCGATCGTCAGCGGTCCGCCGTACACGGGCGCCACGTTGTCTTGGCCGAGCTCGCGTACGACCCACGGCAGTGCGCCGAGATGATCCTCGTGGCCGTGGGTGACGACGATCGCCTCGATGTCACGTGCCCGCTCGCGCAAATAGGAGAAGTCGGGCAGCACCAGGTCGATGCCGACCATCTCCGGAGTCGGGAAGCGCAGACCGACGTCGACGACGACGATCCGCCCGTCGTACTCCAGGACGGTCATGTTCTTGCCTATCTCCCCCAGCCCGCCGAGGGGCAGCACGCGCAGCTTGCTCACGCGTGCGCGCCTGCCATGAGGCCGTGGCGCACGAGCATCGTGCGCACCTCGGCTAGCTCGTGCTCGTCGGCCTCGATCAAGGGCAGTCGCAGACCACCGACTTTGTGGCCGAGCATGTTCAAAGCCGCCTTCGTGCACGTTGGGCTGGCGGTCATGAACAGCGTCTCGTACACGTCCTCGAGGCTTGCGTCGATCTCAGCGCGGTGCTCGGGCTCGTCGACGATGCGGCGCATCTCATCGCCGACGATGTGGCTCGCGACGAGGATGCCGCCGGCGCCGCCGATGTCGAGCGTGTGCGCGAAAGTCGCGTCGTCGCCTGCGTATACGTCGAGTCCGTCTATCAGCCGCAGCTCCTGGGCATTGGCCTGCTTGAGACCCTCGACGTGCTCGATCTGGGCCAAACGTGCCAGCAGCTCCGGCCCCATGTTGACCGCCGTGCGGCCAGGAATGTTGTAGAGCAGGATCGGCCGGTCGGTGGCCTTGGCGACCTCTTCGTAATGACGCACGATCCCGCGTGGGCTCGGCTTGTTGTAATAAGGGGTGACGCTCAACGTCGCGTCTACGCCGAGTTCGCTTGCGACTTCGGTCAGGTGCACGGCGTGTTTTGTGTCGTTGGAGCCTGTGCCACCGATGATCGTGGTGCCCGGTGGGCGCTCGCGGGCGGCGAGGCCGATCAGGTCGAGGTGTTCCTCGTCGGTGAGGGTCGCCGCCTCGCCGGTGGTCCCGCACACGACGAAGCCATCGGAGCCGTGTTCGGCGAGATGGTGCATCAGTGCGACGAATGCCTCCCCGTCGACGCGCAGGTTCTCGTCGAATGGCGTGACAATTGCTGTCAGGATGGTGCCAAGCGGGCTCATCGTGTGCAGTATTCCACGTGTATCGGGTGTAGATGGTGGCGTGCCCGCATTGTTCACTCGCCCGCGAACAACAGGTGCTCCAGGCCCACCGTGGGCGTGCTCTGCAGTGTTCGGACACCCCGAATAGCGAGCAGCACGCCGGGCATGAACGACTCGCGACCGGTCGTGTCGTGGCGGATCGTCAGCGTCTGGGCTTCGTCGCCAAGAATGACCTCCTGGTTGGCCACGATGCCCGGCAGGCGCACCGAGTGAATAGGCGGCGGCTCGCCGCCGGAGGACTCTGCCATCAGCCGCGCCGTGCGTGCCGCCGTGCCGCTGGGTGCGTCGAGCTTGCGGTCGTGGTGCAGCTCGACGATCTCGGCCTTTTGCATGTGCTTGGCTGCCTCAGCCGCGAAGCGCATCATCAGGACCGCGCCGATCGCGAAGTTGGGTGCTACGAGCACGTTTGGCAGCTGTCCTGTGGGTGCGCGATTTGGCGGTCCCCCCGCGCGCGCGGGGGGCATCGCGCTTTTTTGCAGTGCCAGCAGGCTCTCGGTCAGGGCGTCCAGATCGAAGCCCGTGGTGCCGATCACCACGTGCACCCCGGCTCGCGCGCACTGCAGTGCGTTCTCCAGGGCCACGTCAGGCTGTGTGAAGTCGACCACCACCTCTGGAGCGGACTGCGCGAGCATCTGCGCGAGCGTGGCCTCCAGCAGCGGATCGGCGCGCCCGACAAGCTCCATGTCGCTTGCCCCTTCGACGGCGGCGCAGACCGTCCGGCCCATCCGCCCAGCCGCGCCCGCGACGCCTACTCGGATCACAACCGCACCCCCGTGCCGATCGCGAGGCCGCCACCTTGCGAGCGTCCGAGCGAGCCAAGGCGCATCACGACGCAACTGCCTCAAGCGGTGCGAGCGCCTCTTGGAAGACGCTCTCCTCGGTCCCGACGCCGGCTACCGAAAGTCGCTCACCGGCAAACAGTTCGATTGCCAGTTCGTGCAGGTCGCTCGCCTCGACGGTGTCGATTCGCTCGATGATGTCATCCACGGAGAGGATCGGCAGGTCGCTGAGTACCGAGGAGCCTAGCCGGTTCATGCGCGCCGCGGTCGACTCCAGCGCGAGCACGATGCGTCCCTTGACGTTCTCACGCGAGCGCGTCAGCTCCTCGTCGCTGACAGGCTCGGCCACGAAACGATCGAGCTCCTCCGCGATCGTGGCGATCGCCTCACTGAGATTGTCGGGACGGGTGCCCACATAGAGGCCGACCTCGCCGGTGTGGGCGTGCAGGTTGGAGAAGGAGAAGACCGAGTAGGCAAGACCCCGCTTCTCCCGCACCTCTTGGAAGAGCCGCGAGGAGGACGTGCCGCCCAACACGCCTTCGAGCACGCGCAGCGCGAAACGGCGCTCGTCGTGACGGGAGATGCCCTGACCGCCGAGGCATACGTGGTATTGCTCGGTGTCCTTTTGCAAGAAGCGCACGCGCCGCTCGAACGACGGCGCTTGCCTGGGCGAGGCGATAGCCGTCGTGCCGTTTGCGTTTGACGTGCTCGGCGGAGTCGCTGCCTGAACCATGCTCACAAGCTCGTCGTGATCGACCGAGCCAGCGGCCGCGACGACGATGCTCTGCGGCAGGTAGCGCTCGTCGTGGAAGGAGCGCAGGCCGGCCAGTTTGACGCCGCCCACCACCTCGGCACGGCCGATGACCGCGCGCCCGAGCGGGTGCGAGCCGAAGACAGCTTCGCCGAGTACGTCGAAGACCCGGTCCTGGGGGTCGTCTTCGTACATCGCGATCTCCTCGAGCACGACCTTCTGCTCGGCCTCGAGATCTTCGAAGCGCGGATGCCAGATCATCTCCCCCATCACGTGCAGGGCACGCTCCAGGTGACAGTCGAGCACACGTGTGAACAGGGAGGTGCTCTCGCGGTCGGTGCCCGCGTTTATCTCGGCGCCCATCGCGTCGAAGATCTGGTCGATCTCCTCCGAGCGGTAGCTGTCGGTGCCGCGAAATAGCATGTGCTCGAGCAGGTGCGAGAGCCCAGCTTGATCGTCGGTCTCCATCGCAGAGCCCGTGCCGATCCAGAAGCCGAGTGCCACCGAGCGCACGTTCTCCATGCGCTCGGTGATCACTCGCACGCTGTTGTCCAGCGTGGTTATTCGATGTTGAGGCAAACCCTCAGGTCCGCGGGTCTCAGTCGCGGTCGCGGCCGCCATGACGGGGACGGCCGGAGCCGCGGTCGCCGCTGCGCGGCGGACGACCCTCGCGTCCGTTGCGGTCGCCGCTGCGCGGAGGGCGACCGCCGCCTCCACCGCCGCCGCCGCCACCGACGGTTGCGAGCTCCTCGACGCTCTTGCCGGCGATCTCTGGATCGTCGGCAAGGCGCAGGCCGATGCGTCCGCGCTCGCGGTCGACCTCGACCACGCGCACGTTGATCTCATCGCCCTTGTTGAGCACGTCCTCGACCGTGTCCACGCGCTGGCCGGGCGACACGTTCGAGATGTGCAGCAGCCCGTCGGTGCCCTTGGAGAGCTCCACGAACGCTCCGAAGGTCGTGGTCTTTACGACCTTGCCGACGAACTCGTCGCCGACCTCGACCTCCTTCATCATCGTGCGGATTCGCTCCACGAGCGCGTCGCCGAGCGTGCCGTTGGCTGAGTACACGAGCACCTGGCCCTCGTCGTTGACGTCTATCTGCGATTCGAACTCCTCGGAGAGGCCGCGAATCGTTTCGCCACCCTTGCCGATCAGCATGCCGATCTGCGAGGGGTCGATCTGGATCGTCTGGATGCGCGGCGCGTGCTGTGAGAGCTGCTCGCGCGGACCCTCGATCGTCTCGGCCATCTTGCCGAGGATGAACGTGCGCGCCTTGTGCGCCTGGGTGAGCGCATCTTTGAGGATGTCGAACGTGACGCCCGAGATCTTGATGTCCATCTGCAGGGCGGTGATGCCCTGCTCGGTGCCGGCCACCTTGAAGTCCATGTCTCCGAGGTGGTCCTCGACGCCCGCGATGTCGGTGAGCACGATGTAGTCGTCGCCCTCCTTGATCAGACCCATCGCGATACCGGCGACCGGGCGCTTGATCGGCACGCCCGCATCCATCAGCGACAGCGAGGAGCCACACACCGAAGCCATCGACGAGGATCCATTGGACTCGAAGATGTCCGAGACCACGCGGATCGTGTAGGGGAACTCCTCGATCGAGGGGATCACCGGTACGAGCGCCCGCTCGGCCAGCGCGCCGTGACCGATGTCGCGGCGCTTGGGGCCCAGACGGCCTGCCTCCCCGACCGAGAAGGGCGGGAAGTTGTAGTGGTGGAAGTAGTACTTCTTGGTCTGCAACCCAAGCGTGTCAAGGCGCATCTCCTCCTTGAGCGTCCCCAACGCAGCCGCGCTGAGTGCCTGAGTCTGGCCACGCGTGAACAGCGCCGAGCCGTGCGTGCGTGGGGTGACGCCAACTTCGATCGTGATGTCGCGGATCTCATCCTCCGCGCGACCGTCGGGGCGCTTCTTGTGGATCGCGATGCGCTCGCGGATGATCGCCTTCTCGAGCTTGTCAAAGGCGAGCTGTGCTTCCGCCCTTTTCTCCTTGGCTTCCTTGGTGGCCTCTTCGCCGGCGCCCTCAGGCGCGGCGGGGCCGTACTGCTCGAGGATTGCGCCCTCGACCGCCTTGCAAGCGTCCTGGCGTTCGAGCTTGTCCTCGACCTGCGTGGCCTCGTCAAGCGCCGCGCCGTGCGATGCCTTGACTTTCGCGAGCAACTCCGGATCGACACTGGGCGCCGTAATCGGGGTCTTCTCCTTGTCGACCTTCTCGGCAAGCTCGCGCTGAAGCGCACAGATCTTCTTGATCGCGCTGTGAGCGATGTCGAGCGCATCGAGGATCTCGGCCTCTGAGATCTCGTTCGCGCCGGCCTCGACCATCAGGATCGCATCCTCCGAGCCCGCCACCACGAGGTCGAGGTCCGAGCCCTCCAGCAGGTCCTCCTCGTTGGGGTTGACGACGAAGTTGCCGTCGACCTTGCCGATGCGCACCGGGCCGACCGGACCGGCGAACGGGATGTCGGAGATCATCAGCGCCGTCGACGCGCCGTTCATCGCGAGGATGTCGTACGGGTGCACATGATCCACCGACAGCGGGATTGCCACCAGCTGGGTCTCGCGGTTCCACCCCTTCGGGAACAGCGGCCGCAGCGGGCGGTCGATCATGCGCGCGGTCAACGTCGCCTTCTCGCCCGAGCGCCCCTCGCGCTTGAAGAACGAGCCGGGGATCTTCCCGGCCGAGTACATCCGCTCCTCGACGTCCACGGTGAGCGGGAGAAAGTCCACGTCGCGCTGGCCACCCGCGGTGGCGGTCGCGAGCACCATCGTGTCGCCCTGGCGGACGACCACTGCGCCGGAGGCCTGCTTGGCCATCCTGCCGGTCTCGAACGAGATCTCGCTGCCTGCGATCTCCACGGAGACCCGCGTTACGGCGTCGCTACTCATATTTTCTGCCTTCCTGTCCGCCCGACCCAGTCCTGCGGACTGTGTGCCCTCGGCGGCTCTGTTCTTTTTATCCTCTGTTCCGAACGCTGTGCAGCTTAGCGAAACGCAGGTTGCGGCCGTATAAAGGCCGACTACACGTTCTTCAGGCCGCCTAGGATCATGTGCACGCCGGGCAGGTCGGCGGGCGAGGGCGCTTGATAGCTCCAGCGCACGACCCCGTCGGGGCCGACGATCACGAGCGCGCGCTGGGGGAAGCCGCCCTCGTGCAGCACCCCCAAGGCGCGGCAGGCCGCGCCCTTGGGCTCGAAGTCCGAGAGCTGCGGGATGCTCACGCCTAGCTTCTCCCGAAACGCCTTCTGCGCGTAGCTGCTGTCGCACGAGACTCCGTAGACGACGGCTCCGTCGGCTGTGATCTGGCCGAGCTCGCGCTCGTAGAGCTGCAGCTGATCGGTGCAGACCGGGCTGAACGCGAACGGGTAGAAGACCAGCACCGTCGTCTTGCCCTGCAGGTCCTGCTCGGTGAAGCGCTCGCCGTCTTCGCGCGTCAACGAGAAGGTCGGCGCCGGTGTACCGGGGGCGAGAACGCTCACAGCGCTGCTTACTTACGCAGGCCGAGCTCTTTGATGAGGGCGCGATAGCCCTCGAGGTCGCTGCGCTGCAGGTAGTCCAGGAAACGACGGCGACGTCCGACGAGCATCAGCAGCCCACGACGCGAGTGGTGGTCTT
>DATHMQ010000014.1:0-13397 GCA_035486935.1 Solirubrobacteraceae bacterium | reverse complement strand
TCGAGCTCTGCGACAACGGCCTCACGCGCCTCCATGACCGTCAGGCCGGCGAAGCGCTCGCCGGACTCGGCGGTCATGCGCCCGTCCTCGCCGATCACCGACACCTGATCGAGCTGATGGCGAGTGCCTATCTCGAAATCGTTGGGATCGTGTGCTGGAGTGACCTTCAGCTGGCCGGTGCCGAAGTCCATCTTCACGTAGTCGTCGGCGATGATCGGCAGATGTCGCCCGACAAGCGGCAGGATCGCCTTACGCCCGACAAGCGCTCGGTAGCGCTCGTCCTCCGGATGAACAGCCACCGCTGTGTCACCGAGCATCGTCTCGGGACGAACGGTGGCGATCGTGACGCTGCCACCCCCCTCCACGTCGTAGCGAATCGAGTAGAGCGTGTCAGTCTCGCGGCGCTCCTCGACCTCCAGGTCCGAGATCGCCGAGCGACTGCCCGGATCCCAGTTGACGATGTAGCGGTCGCGGTAGATCCAGCCCTTCTCGTAGAGGCTGACGAAGACCTGCACGACCGCACGGGCGTAGCCCTCGTCGAGCGTAAAGCGCTCTTCGGAGTAATCGCACGAGGCGCCGAGCCGCTTGAACTGCTCGACGATCGTGCCGCCGTAGTGCGTTCTCCACTCCCACACACGCTCCACGAACGCCTCACGCCCCAACTCGTGACGGTTGATCCCCTCGGCGAGCAGCGCCTTCTCGACCTGTGCCTGCGTGGCGATCCCAGCATGATCGGTACCGAGGATCCACTTCGTGCGTCGAGTGGGGAACTTCATCCGGTTGTAGCGAATCAACGTGTCTTGCACCGAGCCGTTGAGCGCGTGCCCCATGTGCAGCGAGCCGGTTACGTTCGGCGGCGGTATCGCGATCGAATAGTTCTCGCTCGCCTCTCCGTCTGGCTCGGGATGGAACAGGCCCGAAGCGAGCCAGCGCTCCACGATCTGCGGCTCGACTTGTGAGGGCTCGAACCGGGTGCGATCTTCAAGCTCTTCGATGCGCTCGCTCATGGAGCGTGAGTGTACGCGGGGAAGTTGCTACTGCGCCAGGCCGCCGAAGAAGGCGAACGGACCCGCCGGGGCGTTGACGGCGACCCAGGCATCCCATGCGGCGCCCTCGACGTCGAGGCTTGAGCCCTGAGGTGCCTCTGAACGCAGGCGCTCGGCAAGCGCACGAGCATCGTCCTCGTCTTCGGCACCGAGCACCAGATGGCGCCAGTGGCGCTGTACGGATATTCCCTCGGCCGCCAAGCGCTCGGCGAAAGCACGGGCATCGTGATGAGTCGGCAACGTGACGCGCACTTCCCACCCAGCGTGGCCGGCTTGCTCAGACTCTTCGGTCTCGAGCTCCTCCAAACGCTGGTGCTCGGCCGCGTGCTCAGCGGGAGTGCTGGGCAGCGCCACCGAAACGTCCTCCCAGCGGTCCTCCTCCGAATGCCAGCGCCAGGAACTCAGCTTCCCATCGGTGTGCAACTCGGTCAGGAGCTTCTCGACGGTGTCGCGTGCCCATGCCGCGTTCTCGCTGGAATCGGTATACAGAAACACCTGCCCGCCCTCGTGACTGATGGCGACGCGCCCGGTGCTCGGCGCACCGTGCTCGGTGCTGTGCTCGACCTCCTCGAGCGCTTTGATCAGCCTGGCGACCTCGCCAGGCTGGAGCTCTACGCGGATGCGGAAGTCGTCATGCATGGAGGTCACGGATGTGTGTGGGCATGGCGGATAGGGGCATGGCGGAGGATGCTAGCGGACGGCGCTGCTGGCGAAACAAAGCTGGTGTTCTACATATCGCAGATCCAACTTATAACCCATTGGTTATAATCGCGTTTTCGACAATGCCCGAAGCCGCAACACTCATCCGCGAGGCTCGCTACGCAGCAGGCCTCACCCAAGCCGCGCTCGCCGAGCGACTCGATGTCAGCCAGGCAGCTGTCGCCAAGCTTGAGCGACAGGGAGCCAACCCGACTGTGGACACACTCGACAATGTCCTGTCGGCCACCGGACACCGTCTCGAGCTGAGCGCCGCTCCGGCGCGTCGGCTTGACGCAGACGAGCGCCCTCTCGACGAGCTCTGCTAAGCCGACTCCTCACGCAAGGAGCGCTCGGCGGGCTCCTCTGGCGCGGCTTCGGTCACCAGCGTAGGCGTCGTGCCTTTCTCGACCGTGTCGCGCGTGACGACGCACTTCTTGACGTCGCGACGTGAGGGCAGCTCGAATTGGACCTCGAGCAGGATCTCCTCGATGATCGAGCGCAGGCCACGCGCGCCGGTTTCTCGCTCGAGCCCCTTCTCTGCCACCGCCAGCAGCGAGTCCTCGGCGAACACGAGCTCGATGCCATCGAAGGAGAAGAAGCGCTGGAATTGCTTGACAAGGGCGTTGCGCGGCTCGGTCAGGATCGAGACGAGATCCTCGCAGGTGAGCTGGTGGACGGCCGACATGACCGGCAGGCGTCCGATGAACTCGGGAATCAAGCCATACTCGATCAAGTCCTCGGGGAGGCAGTGCTCGAAAATTTCGCCGGTGTCGCGCTCGAGTTTGGTTTCGATTGCCGAGGCAAAGCCGATGCCGTTGTGGCCGATACGCCGCTCGATCACCTTGTCGAGGTGCGCGAACGCGCCTCCGCAGATGAACAGGATGTTGGTCGTGTCGATCGTGAGGAACTCTTGGTGTGGGTGCTTGCGTCCCCCCTGTGGCGGCACCGATGCCTGTGTGCCCTCGAGAATCTTCAGGAGCGCCTGCTGGACGCCCTCGCCGGAGACGTCGCGAGTGATCGAGGGGTTGTCGGCCTTGCGCGCGATCTTGTCGACCTCGTCGATGTAGATGATCCCCGTCTCGGCCTTCTTGACGTCATAGTCGGCGGCCTGGATCAACTTGAGCAGAATGTTCTCGACGTCCTCGCCGACATATCCGGCCTCGGTGAGCGCGGTCGCATCGGCAATCGCGAACGGCACGTTCAGGATGCGTGCGAGAGTCTGAGCCAAAAGCGTCTTGCCGCAGCCGGTGGGACCGAGTAGCAGGATGTTGGACTTCTGCAGCTCGATGTCAGAATCCTCGGACTGCATCATTTGCACGCGCTTGTAGTGGTTGTAGACGGCAACCGATAGCGTGCGCTTGGATGCCTCCTGGCCTACGACATACTCGTCGAGCACGTCGTAGATGGCGCGCGGCTTGGGCAGGTTCTCGAGGTCGAACGCTGGCGGCGCCGCCAGCTCCTCGTCGATGATCTCGTTGCAGAGATCGATGCACTCGTCGCAGATGTAGACGCCAGGGCCCGCGATCAGCTTCTTGACCTGCCGCTGAGACTTGCCGCAGAAACTGCAGAGGAGCTGCTCGTTGGAATCGGTTGGTCTGGCCATGATTAGTGTTGTTTATCTCTGGTGAAAACGTTACATCGCAAAGCGTCTAGGATGCTTGCTGAGCAAGCGAGGCAAAGTTGATGCGGCCCGCCCACCCCCGCGAAGTGTGCTCAGCACATGAGCGACCGAGGACGCAGCCCCGCGCCGCTCAGCGAGCGTCCTAGTGTTCTGAGATCACACGGTCGATTATGCCGTACTCCTTGGCCTCCTCGGAGCTCATGAAGTAGTCGCGCTCCGTGTCTTTGCTGACTTGATCGAGCTTCTTGCCGGTGTGTTTGGCGATGATCTCATCCAAGCGTTTGCGCACATCGATGATCTCCTTAGCGTGGATCTCGATGTCGCTCGCCTGCCCCTGGAAGCTCGATGAGACCTGGTGGATCAGAATCTTCGCGTTGGGCAGAGCCATACGCTTGCCTTGAGCCCCGCCGGCCAACAGCAGCGCCCCCATCGACATCGCGATGCCGACGCAGATCGTCTGCACGTCAGGCTTGATGAACTGCATCGTGTCGTAGATCGCAAGGCCGGCGTACACCGAGCCGCCCGGCGAGTTGATGTAGATCGAGACGTCCTTGGTGGGGTCCTCGGACTCCAGATGCAGTAGCTGGGCGACGATCAGGTTGGCGATCTGGTCGTCAACGGGCGTGCCGAGGAAGATGATCCGCTCGTTGAGCAGACGGCTGTAGATGTCGAACGCGCGCTCGCCTCGCGAGGTCTGCTCAACCACCATTGGTACAAGTGGGCTCATGGTCCTCGCTTCAGTTTCGCTTTACAGGCCGGATTCCTTCTGAACATATCCCGAGCGGGGTGCTGACTAGGCTAGCGCTCCGGCGTCCAAAGCCTCGCCGCAGCCGCCTCGCCCTGCTTCTCCTCGGACTCCGGTGTCCAAAGCTTCTCACGCGCCTGAGCCTGCTCGAGAGCGATCGGCGTGGCCTCGGAGGCGATCAGCTCGACCGCCTGACGCGCGGCGAGATCCTCGCGGATGTCCTCCAGGCGCCCGGAGTCGCGCAGTTCCTCGAGCAGCTTCTGCGGCTCGACCCCCTCGCGCTCCGCGGTCGGAGTGAGGACCTCGAGCAGTTCCTCCTCGTTCGGCACAATCTTCTCGGCCGCGACGACAGCGGCGATCACCGCCTCGCGGCGAAGCGACTGACTGGCGTCGGGCAGCAACTCGGCGATCATCTCGTCCTCCTCGCGTCCGGTGATCTTCAGATAGACCTCGCGGGTGATGCCCCGATGGGAGAGCGAGTGCAGCATGCGATCCCACATCTCGCGGGCCTTTGCCTGAACGAGCGCCTCGGGCACCTCGACGTGCGCTTCGGCCGCCGCCACGTCGAGCGCGGCCTCACGAAACTCGGCCTCGACGCGCTTGGCGTCGGCGTCTGCCAGGCGCGTACGAATGTCCTCGGTGAGCTCCTCGACCGAGTCAAAGCCCATGTCCACGGCGAAATCCTCGTCCACCTCTGGGAGCAGCTTGTGCTTCACCTCCTTGACCGTCACCTCGAAGGAGGCGTCGGCGCCCGCCAGCTGCTCGCTTTGATAGTCCGCCGGAAAAGAGACCTCGATCGTCCGCTCCTCTCCCGCCGCTGCTCCCTCCAAGCCTTCCTCGAAGCCGGGGATCAAGTTGCCTGAGCCGAGCTCTATGAGCTGATCGCGCCCCTCCCCGCCCTCGAACGGCTCACCTGCGGTCGAGCCGAGATAGTCGACTACGACGAAATCGCCTGAGGCTGCTGGACGCTCGACGGTCTCCAGTCGCGCCAAGCGATCGCGTAGCCCGTCGATCTCCTGCTGGATGGCCTCGTCCTCGACGACCACCTCGCGGCGACCGACCTCGAGGCCCCTGTAGTTGCCGAGTTGTGCGGTCGGCAACACGCCTATCTCGATCGAGAACTCCAGTGCCGCTCCCTGCCCTGGGAGATCGGCGAGATCCAGCTGTGGATCTCCCACCGGCACGATGCCGGCCGTCTCGATCGCATCCGAATACCAACTGCCCAAGGTGTCGCGGACCGCTTCCTCCAGCACCACCTCGCGTCCCACGCGCTGGATCACCAGCGGCGCCGGGACCTTGCCGCGACGAAAGCCGGGGAGCTTCATTTCCCGCCCCAACTGGCGGGCCTTGCGCACCAGGCGATCCTCGATCTCGCTCGAGGGGACTTCCACCTGCACGCGCACGCGCGACTCTGGCAGCTCGGTGACGGTTGTCTTCAACGCCGTTGGCATGGCTGCCACGATACCGTGCAAGCCGATGCTGGTTCGCGCTCGTGGCACACGCCGTCTGGAGACCTGGCTTTGGACAGGCCCTGTCGGACACCTGCTCGGCGGATCGCTGGACTTCGCAGAAGCGCTGGTGGGCTATGTGCGTGCCCGGCGTGGTGGGCACGCGCCCCGCTGAGCGATATCGTCGAGCGGGGCGCCTACCTGTGTGACTCGTTACGCAGTTGCAACTACATGACCGTCGAACTCAAGCGCCTTGCCGCGCGGGACGACGAGCACCGGGCAACCGGCATTCTCGATCAGGTTCTCGCTGGCAGCGCTGAGCGAGACACGACCCTCCTCGGCCTCGGGGCGTGAGCCGACCACGATCAGGCCGGCCTCCCGCTCTGCCGCGACGAGCTCTGCTCCAAACGCCCGGGCAAGTGCCTCGGCGGTCGCCTGAGCGCCACCGTCACCGGCCACCGCGATACCACGCGTGAGCTGTGAATCGCCGTTCTGTGCGTATCCGGCTGGGGCGATCGCGACGGCGACGGCGCCACCGTTCAGTAGACGCTGCGCGGAGTTGCCGACCGTGACGCTGCCCTTGGCGGTGTGCGAGTCCGAGCAGAACACGACCATGTCGGCCTCGGTCTGCGCCGCCAGCTTGCTCAGGCCCCCCGGGGTGGACGGGTCGGTGATGACGTGACGCGGAGCATCGCTGTCGCCAAGCAGTTCCGTGCCCTTGCGCAGCAGCTCCTCTGCCTCGTGCTGGGCGAGGATCTCACGACTGGTCTCACCTTCAGGGGCGTGACGCACATATGCGAGCGACACCGTCGCACCGGCGCTTGCGAACAGTCGCCCAAGCGCAACCGCGTCGTCCTCGTTGTTGGTTCCGTCGTAGGAGATGATGATGTTGGCGGACATTTTCGACTCTTTCTCTTGTGCCTTTCGCCCGGCTTCTCTGTGTTGCCTGGCGCCTGTTGCCGTCTCTGTGGCGATCGTCCTGTGGCACGATCCAAACTGAACTTCCATTACATGGTGCCCATTCCCTGCCATCAGCACCAGTGAACCTCGTAATCTGAGCTATAAGGACAGCTAATGCTCAACGTTGCTCGATTGCGAGTCCTCGTAGAGGTCGCCAGGCGCGGCTCGTTCTCCGGTGCGGCCGATGCGCTCTCCTATACCCAGTCGGCCGTGTCCCAGCAAGTCGCGACGCTCGAGGCCGAAACCGGCATGACGCTGCTGGAGCGCCACGCGCGTGGCGTCCGCGTGACCGCCGCTGGACAGGCGCTCGTGGAGCACGCCGAAGGCATCCTTGCGCGCCTGGAGGCCGCCGAAGACGAGCTGTCTGCGATCGCGGGCCTACGGGCTGGGAGGTTGCGCATGGCTTCCTTTCCGACCGCGGGCGCGACGCTGATGCCGCTTGCGATCGCGACGTTCCGCTCGCACTACCCGGAGCTGGAGTTGACACTCTCCGAGGGAGAGCCTGAGGAAATCGCTCCTCGCCTGCAGGCCGGCGAGTTCGACCTAGCCCTGTTGTTCGAGTTCGACGAGCCCGCAAGCATTGAGGGCCTGACGCGCGTAGAGCTGCTGGAGGATCCGATGTACTTGGCGCTGCCACGCGAGCACATGCTCGCCCGGAAGAGCGATCTACGCCTCGAGGATCTGCACGGCGAGGCGTGGGTGCAGACCTCCCGCGCCAGTCCCTGCGCGCGCCATGTCGTGCGCTCTTGTCACGCCGCCGGCTTCGAGCCGAACGTCGCGTTCGAGAGCGACGATTACCAGACCGTTCAGGGACTCGTCGCCGCCGGGGTCGGCGTCGCGCTGATTCCCGAGTTGGCGCTGTCGGTCGTGCGCGAGGACATCGCGATCCGCACGCTTGCTCCAAGTCCTCCCCTGCGTCAGGTGATCGCGGCCGCGCCAACCGACGCGCGCCTCAGCCCAGCGACACCGGCAATGCTGGAGATCCTCGCGCACGCAGCCGAGCGCTATGAGTCGCTTCGAGCGCCGCGTGCCGATTGAGTGAACATCCTTCTGGACGGGGGCGCGCATGCGCGCCCCCGCGGGGTGGCACATGTGCCACCCCGGACCGCGGCGCATGCGCCGCGGTCAACAGCGATCAAGAGTCTCTGATCAGAGATCCCGCCACGGGAAACGCACCGCTCCAAGCGTTTGCACCTCGGGCTCCAGCTGTACGCCAAAGCGCTCGATCACACGGCTGCGACCCTCGGCCATCAGCGCCACCACCTCAGCTGTCGTGGCCGTGCCCATGTTCTCGATGAAGTTGGCGTGCTTGGGCGCAAAGCGCGCACCGCCGACACTCAGCCCGTTGCAGCCCGCCTCTGAGAGCAGCAGGCCGGCACTCCTCCCCCCAGCCCCCTCGTCGTCCGGGTTCTTGAAAGTGGAGCCGAAAGTCTTGATTCCCTGAGGCTGGGCCTCGTGGCGGCGTGTACGCATCTGCGCGAGCGTCGCCTTGACCGTGTCCACGGCGGCGGGGACGAGCAGGAACGAGGCACGCGCGACGACTTCGCCTGTGAGCAGATTGGAGTGGCGATAGCCGAAGCCCAGCTGCCCTGCCGCACGACGGTCGATTCCCTGCGCGGTGACGATCTCCGCCCACTCAAGCGTGTCTGCCAGCTGGCCACCATAGGCGTTTGCGTTCATCCGCAACGCGCCTCCGACGCTGCCGGGAATGTTGACGCCGAACTCGATGCCCGACAGTCCCGCCTGAGCCGCGCGGGCGGCAACGGAAGGTAGGCGAGCTCCACCCCCGCACACGATCCGCTGCCCTTCGTGCTGGACCTGAGCCAACTTGCGATCGAGCTTGATGACCAGGCCTGGGACGCCCTCGTCGGCGATCAGCAGATTCGAGCCCGAGCCCACCACAGCGATCGGGATCTCGATCGCCGCTGCCCAGCCGAGCAGCTCGCGCAGTTGAGCGTTGCTCCCAGCGCGAGCGAAGTAATCGGCATCGCCGCCGGTCCGGATCGTCGCCAAACGGGCGAGCGGAAAATCGCGTTGCACGATCGACGGTGCGGTCTTCGGCGAATCTCTAGAGGCCATCGTCACCCACCAATCTTCGTCCCAGCGCATCCACGTCGCCGGCGCCCATCACCACGCACAGATCGCCATCCTCGAGTAGCTCGCCGAGCGCCTCCTGCGCCTCATCGAAGCCAGCCCGCCACAGCACTTCACGTCCCTGGGCATGCGCAGCGGTCGAGTGCACGAGCGTCTCTCCGCCGATGCCGGGGTGATCCTCGGCACGCTCGCGTGCTGGATAGACGTCGAGCAGCACGATGATGTCGGCGATCGCAAGTGCTGCGCCGAACTCATCTGCGAGCAGCGCCGTACGCGAGTACAGATGTGGCTGGAAGACCGCTATGAGTCGCTTCGGGCCAAGCGTGCGGGCTGCGGTCAAGGTGGCTGCCACCTCGGTTGGGTGGTGAGCGTAGTCGTCGATCACGAGTGCTCCGCTCGCGGTGGCTCCGAGATGTTGGAAGCGCCGCGCGGCACCCGTGAAACCGGCGATCGCCGTGGGGGCACTGTCGGCGAGCCCCACCAGGCGCGCGACCTCGAGCGCACCGGCCGCGTTGTAGGCGTTGTGGGCGCCGGGAACCGTGACGCGCACATCACCCCCTCGCCAGCGAAAACGCGAGCCTCCGGGCTCCAGTTTCGGCGCCGGCACGTCATAGGCGACGACCTCGACGTTTCCGGCGCCCCCCCCGCGCGCGGGGGGGGCGGGCTGGTCCTGGACCGCGTCAACGTCCGAACCGTTCACGTGGACCACGCCGGAAGCCGCGGCCGGCGAAAGCAGAGCCAGCAAATCGGGCCTGTCCCAAATGACGACGGCTCGTTGTGCCAGAGCGAGAAATTCGCGAAAGGCCTCACGCAACTCCTCCAGCGAGCCGAATGTGGCGTGATGGTCGAGCTCGACGTTCGTCAGCAGCGCGATCTCGACATCGAGACTGAGCATCGAGCGATCGGACTCGTCAGCCTCGATCACCAGCCACTCGCCCTCGCTCCAGTGCGAGTTGGCAAGACCCGGCCCAACCGAGCTGCCCACAAGCCAGCCGGGGTCGACTCCGCCTTCACGCAGCAGGTGCACGATCATCGAGGCGGTGGTCGTCTTGCCGTGAGCGCCCGCCACGGCGATCGTGCGGCGCAAAGCGCTCAGCTCGGCCAACAAATCCGCCCTGGGGCGGTCGGCAAGGCCGCGCCGGCGCGCGGCGAGACGCTCGGGGTTGTCGGCCGGGACAGCGCTCGAGTAGACGATCTCGACATCCTCGCCGTCGGGCACATTGGCCGCGTCGTGTCCGATGCTCGCGTCGAGCACACCCTCGTCGCGCAAGCGCTCGGAGTGCACGCTCGATGCCCTATCGGACCCGCTCACGCTCGCACCGAGGACGTGAGCCGCACGCGCATAGCCGCTCATCCCGGCACCACCCACGCCAACGAAGTGCAGGCGACGCCGCATCCAAGGCCGCTGGGAGTCGTTCATCGCACTCGCTCCGAGGAGCACACGCGCTGAGCCTCGTGCCCGTTGCGGACGACCGACCTCATTGTTCGGCTGCTTCCAGCAACTCCGCCGCGATGTCGCGAGCCGCATCGGGGCGCGCGAGCCGTCTCGATGCGCCTGCCATCGTGCTCAGACGGGCCGGGTTGGCCAGCAGTTGTGCCACCTCGCGCGCCAACCTCGAAGAACTTAGCTCGCCGTCCGGCACGACGATTGCCGCACCAGCCTCGGACATCCAGCGGGCGTTGGCGCTCTGATGGTCTGCCGAGGCATGCGGATAGGGAACGAGGATCGCCGGCAGGCCGTGCGCGGCGATCTCGAACAGCGAACCGCCGGCACGCGCCACGACCAGGTCGCTGGCGGCCAGCGCGGCTGTGAACTCGTCGATGTCGAGATACTCGCGCAGGTCGTAGTCGGCAGGGAGCGGCCGACTCGAGAGCTCTGGGTAATCGCGCCGCCCGCACACGTGCAGGACGTGAAATGTGGCTGAGGCGAACGCGCCAAGCGCGGCCTGGTTGAGCGTGCGCGCCCCGAGCGAGCCGCCAAAGACGAGCACACAGGTCTCACCGGCCGCGATTCCGAGGCGCTCGCGCGCATCCGCCCGCTCGATCTGCACCGCGGGAATCGGGCGCCCGGTGAGCTGGTAGCGCGGTCCTTCGCGGCCGACGATCGGGAACGCGAGGCACACGCGCCTGGCAAAGCGGGCGAGCATGCGGTTGGTGAGCCCGAGGTGACTGTCGGCCTCGGTCAACACAAGCGGGATGCGCCGTGTGAGCGCCGCCACGCCGACCGGCCCCGCGACATAGCCCCCACCCCCCATGACCGCGTCTGGCTTGATCTCGCCCAGCAGCGTACGCGCACGCAACGTGGCGCGCACGGCGCGCAGCAGCGCACGCCCCGCGCGCAACGGGCTCGAGCGACTGAGGCCTTCCACCGAGATCGCGCTGAACGGGTAGCCGGCCGCCGGCACCAGCTGTGCCTCTGCCCGCGCGCCGCCGATGAACGTGACCGCCGCGCCCTCAGCCCGCAGCGCGTCCGCCACCGCGAGCGCTGGAACGACGTGCCCGGCCGTCCCGCCGGCGGCTATCACGATCCTCTTCGGCGCTGTGCTCACGGCCCCATCGTGCCGGTTCGCGCGGCGAGGCGTCGGCCACTGCCCGTCGTGAGCCGCGCGCGGCGCTGCTCGACTCGTCAGCCTCGGCGGAGACGGCGCGCGGGCGCTTACCCCGCGACGAGCTCACTGCGCGCACATGCGCGCTGCCCCCGGCTGCCACGTTCAGCAGCAATCCCATCGCGATGAGTGTCACGATCAGGCTGCTCGAGCCATAGGAGACCAGCGGCAGCGGAACTCCGGTGAGCGGCGCCAAGCCGAGCACCGCAAAAGCGTTGAGCAATGCCTGGGAGACGATCAGCGAGGTCATGCCGACGGCGATCAGCGCGCTGTGCAGGCTGCGAGCGGCCTTGGCTACGCGCAGGCCGGCGTAGGCGATCATGCCGTAGAGGAACAGCAGCGCAAACACGCCGAGGACGCCGAGCTCCTCGCCGATCACCGCGAGGATGAAGTCGGTCTGGGCCTCCGGCAGGTAGAAGATCTTCTGCACCGACTGTCCAGGGCCGACACCGAACAGTCCGCCGGAGCCGATCGCGATCTGCCCTTGGACCGCCTGAAAGCCACTGCCCGAGGCGTGGGCCCAAGGGTCGACGAACGAGGTCAGGCGAGCTCTCTCGTAGGGCCTTGCGATCGCGATCAGAGCGACGATCGCGACCACCGAGCCGCCGATGATCGCGAGATTGCGAGCCGGGATGCCGGCCGCTACGAGCAGCGCACAGGTGGTGAACGCGATCACCATGGCGGTGCCGAGGTCTGGCTGGGTGACGACCAGCAGACAGGCGCCACCGACGACCGCCAGCAGTGGTTTGCACAGCTCACGCAGATCGAGTACTCGCTTGGGGCGGCTCGCGAGCAGCGTGGCCGAGTAGAGCACGAGCGCGAGCTTGAGCAGCTCGGAAGGCTGGAACTGAAGCGGCCCGCTGCCGATCCAGCGGCGCGCGCCGTTGACGCTCACGCCGACGTGTGGGATGTGCACGGCGAGCACGAGCACGAAGGAGACGGCAAGTAGCGGCGCGACCGCTCCCTGGACGCGCGCGATGCCGTCGCGCGCGAGCACCCTCATCAAGAACAACCCGAGGGCGCCGTAGAGAACGAACCTCACCAGCTCGCCCGTGCCGCTGCCGCCGCTCGCCAGCAAGCTGCTGGCCGAAGAGGCGCTGTAGACCATGACCGCCCCGAAGGCGAGCAGGCAAAGTGTCGCCGTCAACAGGATGTTGTACTCGAGCGACTGCCCGCGCTTGGCCTGGGCGGACGCTGCGCGCGACGAGCGCTTGGCCCGCGACTTCGGAGTCGCGGCGGAGTTTGAGCGCCGTCCGGCTACAGACATCAGAGCCCTCTTCGACGCCGACCCCAGGAAGCCTCTACGTCCGCCGCGACACCGTGCAAGGGCGATTTGCCACAGGCGCTATCGCTGGCGCTGTACGAGGACGATTCGCCACAGACACTGTGCGAGGGCGTTCCCGTGCGCGGCTCCGCGCGACTTGCTACAGGCACCCGACGAGCTCGCGGAAGCGCTCCCCACGAGCTTCGAAGTCAGCGAACTGGTCGAAACTGGCGCAGCCCGGCGAGAGCAGCACCACCTCGCCATGGACGGCCGTGGCAGCGGCGAGCGAGAGCGCATGGTCGAGATCGCCGCACATGTGCACCTCCGATCGATCCTCGCCTATCGCCTGCTTGATAAGGGTCGCGTCTTCGCCGATCAGGTAGACGGCGCGACAGCCGGCCCTGATGGGGCCGCGCAACGCGGTGAAATCCTGTCTCTTGGCTTGGCCGCCGAGGATCAGGTGTACCGGCAGATGCTCGGCTGCCATCGCCTCGAGCGCGACAAGCGTACTCGCCACGTTGGTCGCCTTGGAGTCGTTGACAAAGCGAACGCCTTCTCTGTTTGCCACACACTCCAGGCGGTGGGGCACACCGGGAAAGCTGCGCAGTCCGGCTCGTACCGCCTCGACATCCAAGCCGCGCGCCAGGCACACCGCGGCGGCAGCCATCGCGTTCTCCAAGTTGTGGCGGCCCGGCAGCGAAAGCTCACTCGATGCGAGCAGCGCTTGGCCCTGCCAGTAGAGCATCCCATCGCGCACCGAGAGCTGTGCACCTGGGTTGCTGCCGAAGCTCACCCTTCGTGCCCCACCAGGCAGGCCCTCGGGCTGGAACTCGGCCGGCACCACTGCCAGATCCTCACTTTCCTGTCGCGCGAAGATCTCGAGCTTGGCAGCCAGGTAGGCATCGAGCGTCCCG
>DATHMQ010000013.1:0-5988 GCA_035486935.1 Solirubrobacteraceae bacterium | reverse complement strand
AGGTCAGCGTCCACGATCCGCAGCACGATAGCCCGCACTCGACCCCGTGCCCGGACCCCGCCGTTGTCTGAGCAACTTTGATCGGGTTTGCACGTTTTCGCAGGTGGGATGAGAGCGCGCTCGCGACCGCCAACCTCGTCGGCACCGTCCCGCGATCGGTTCACGTCAGGCGAAACTTCGTAATCACGCCGTAGCGGCACCCAAAGCCGTGATGTCGACCCAGCGTCATCGATGCAAGCCACCGGCGCGCCGGCTGGGCTCGCCAATCGTCATAAGGCGGAAAGGGTGCGAGAGCATCCGGGGAGATCACTGTTTTCAGCGCGGTTGCGTCGCTCTCTCGTCCGGAGGCGGGCGGAACCTAGTTTGATACCCCGATGGTGCGCAGAGCGAGTAGCTACCTGCCGATCGCCGAGCACGGTCTGATCGGCGATCTCCACAGCGTGGCCCTTGTTGGGACGGAAGGAACGATCGATTGGTACTGCTGTCCGCGGTTCGACTCTCCGAGCGTCTTCGCCTCGATTCTCGATACGCGGCGCGGCGGCCATTATCGCCTGGCTCCTACCGATGATGGCTGGACGTCCAAGCAGCTGTATTTCCCCGACACCAACGTTCTGATCACTCGCTTCTTGACTGCAGATGGTGTGGGTGAGGTGGAGGACTTTATGCCGGTCGCGCAGACGTCCGACGGCGAGCATCGCCAGCGACTGGTGCGCCGAATCGTCGCCGTGCGCGGTCAGGTGGGTTTTGAGATGGACTGCTCGCCGCGCTTTGATTACGGCCGCGCCGAGCACACGATCGAGCGCCACGACCACGGAGTGCTGTTTCGCTCGAAGAGCTGCACGTTGGCGTTGGAGACCGAGACGCCACTTCGGATCGGCGACGGCGCAGCCCGGGCCTCGTTCAGCCTCTCGCAGGGGGAGAGCGCGACGTTCGTCCTCGAGCATGTCGTGGGAGCGTATGAGTCCCAGCCCCACTCGGCGGCGCAGATACGGGAACTGGGTGAGGCGACGGTTGCGTACTGGCGGCGGTGGCTGTCGCAGTCGCGTTACACCGGGCGCTGGCGCGAGATGGTGCACCGCTCGGCGCTGACGCTCAAGCTGCTGACTTATCAGCCGACGGGGGCGATCGTCGCGGCGGCTACGACATCGCTGCCCGAGCAGATCGGTGGCGAGCGCAACTGGGACTACCGCCACACGTGGATCCGCGATGCGGCGTTCTCGCTCTACGCCCTTTTGCACCTGGGCTTTGGCGAGGAAGCAGAGGCTTTCATGGGTTGGCTCACAGACCGCTTTCGTGACTGCCGGGAGGGGGAATCGGGACCGCTTCAGATCATGTACGGGATCGACGGACGCGCCGAGCTGCCCGAGGAGCACCTGACCCATCTCGAGGGCTACCGCGGGTCCGCTCCGGTGAGGATCGGGAACGCCGCCGCCAACCAGCTCCAGCTCGACATCTATGGGGAGCTGATCGATTCCGTGTACCTCTACAACAAGCACGGCACACCGATCTACCACGACACATGGCTCGATCTCTGTCGGATCGTCGAGTGGGTAACCGAGCATTGGGACCAGCCCGACGAGGGCATCTGGGAAACCCGGGGCGGCCGTCAACACTTCACCTATTCGCGGCTGATGTGCTGGGTAGCGCTCGAGCGTGCCGTGCGGATCGCGCGTCAGCGCGGCCTGCCCGGCGACATCGTCGGCTGGATGGCCGCCCGCGACAGGATCTACCGACAGATCCTGTCGCGAGGATGGCACGAGCGCAGGCGGGCGTTCGTGCAGCACTACGACACAGACGTTCTGGACGCCTCGATCCTGCTGATGCCGTTGGTCAAGTTCATCGCGCCGACCGACCCACGCTGGTTATCCACACTCGACGAGATCGGTCAAGAGCTCGTCTCCGACAGCCTCGTCTCGCGTTACAACCCGCAAGCCTCACCTGACGGCCTGCGGGGCGAAGAAGGCACCTTCTCGATGTGCACCTTCTGGTATGTCGAGGCCCTTGCCCGCGCGGGACGGGTGGACGAGGCGCGGGTCGTGTTCGAGAAAATGCTCACGTACGCCAACCACCTCGGCCTCTATGCCGAAGAGATCGGCCCTACCGGCGAGCAGCTGGGCAACTTCCCACAGGCCTTCACCCACCTGGCGCTGATCAGCGCCGCGACGAACCTCGACCGCCAGCTCGGCTGATCGCTCGACGCCGCGTCGTGGGCGTGCCGCCGCTGCTCGAGCGACGCGATCGTTCGAGCACGATCGCGCACACGAGCCGCGAACGCTATTGGGCCGGGTACTCATCCTTCCGGTAGTTGAGCGGCTCGTTGGGCTGTATCCTCGGCGTCCGATCGAGGAGGAAGCTGAAGTACGGCGCGACGAACGGGTCAGGGGCCGACACGGTATAGGTGTGGTACACGGTGTCGTCTTCCTTCGCGAACGCGATGTAGCTCGGGTTCTCGCGAATCCCATCCTTGAGTTCAGCGCCGACCTGTCTCGCCCAGAACGCGAGCCACTCGGGCGGGTTATCGACCATTTGCCTGACCTCCGGGATCTGCTCGGCCTGCGCTTCGGTTAGCGCCAGCCCGAAGTCCCATGGGAAGTCCGTCTCGTAGGTCGAGACGTATGGGAACTCCCAGCCCATCCGCTCTCTATAGGGGGTGAGCCGCTCGATCGGCGCGCGCGAGAAACAGATCATCGTCACATCGCGCTGGTTGAGATGAAGCAGCGTCGTGGCGTCGAAGCCGTCGGCGAGGTTCGTGCACCCGGGACACGCACCGACCGTGTAGTCGGGCCCATACATGATGTTGTAAGCCAGTAGCTGGGAGCGGCCGTCGAACAGTTCGGCGAGGGTCTTCCTGCCCTCCTGGGTGTCGAACACGTACTCCTTATCGACCCTGACCCACGGCAGCTCTCGACGCTTGCGCTTGATCTCTTCGTTGCGCGCGACCTGCCCTGCCTCCAGCTTCGCCAGCTCGTCGCGCGCGACCTGCCATTCCTCGCGGGTCCCAATCTTGTGCTCCGGCATCGATCTCCCTCCCTTTTAGAACGTTGCTACTACGTAAGCAGACCTGGCACGCCGGCGAAATTCATCGCTGCCGACCGCACCCGATGGAGCCGGTCTCTCAAAGCAACGCTCACAGGATGGCATCCGGCCAGAAACCAGGAACTGGACCCATTTGCCGCGGCAACCGGGCGCGCGGTTGGGGCGCCTCCATCGCCGCTCGATGCCTGATGATCCGGGGAGGTTGCGGGGCGGGTTATGATCGTCCTTGCGCGCAGGGCGTTGCCGGTCCGCGGAAAGGGCGAAGCCCACCTGCATTTGATGGTTGTGGTTGTGGTCGGTGTCTCCTTTCCGGCCTGTGATTGCGGACTCCGGGCACTGGCGAAAGGAGGCCTTCGTGCCAACTCGCGGTCTTCCCGGCAACGCCAATCTTGAGCAGCTCAGGAACGGCGCCAAGGCTTTTCAGCGGGCGGTTCGCGCCGGCGACTCGGGCGCTGCCGAGATCGTCAATGAGTTTCACCCGCGTCTGGCCTCGGCCGTGCCGGGGTCCGCGCAGCTTGAGGCGTTCACGCGCGCGGACGCGCAGCTCGTCGTCGCTCGCCAGTTCGGGTTCGCGAGCTGGCCGAAACTGAAGGCGCATCTGGACTTGGTCGCGCGCTATGCCCGTTCTCCGCATGAGGAGCCGATCGGCGGTCCGCTCGGCGACGAGCAGGCGATTGTGGATGAGTTCCTGCGACTCGCGTGCCTGACTTACGGTGACGATGACCGTGACCGGCTGCGCCGCGCCGAGGCGCTTTTGACAGAGCATGAGTGGCTGGGGCGTGCGACGATCCACACGATCGCCGCGACCGGGAATGTGGATGCGGCGCGGGTGCGGCTCGAGCGTGAGCCGGCGCAGGCGTCCATGCTGGGCGGTCCGCATCGGTGGGAGCCGCTGCTTTACGTGGCCTATGCGCGGGTGCGGCCGGGTTCGGGGCGTGATTGGGTCGCGGTCACACGGCTGTTGCTCGAGCATGGGTCGGATCCGAACGCCGGATATCTCTGGGAGGGGCTGATCCCGCCGTTCACGGCGCTGACCGGGGCGCTGGGTGGTGGCGGCGCGTTGCCGTTGCATCCGCAGGAGCTCGCGCTCGCCCGCGTGTTGTTGGAGGCCGGCGCGGACCCGAATGACGGGCAGGCGCTCTACAACCGCGGCGGGGACCCGGAGGAGGGCTGGCTGGATCTGCTCCTGGAGTTCGGGCTGGGCACCGGGGACGGCGGGCCGTGGGCCGGTCTGCTCGGCGATCGTCAGGACTCGCCGCGGCAGATGGTCGAGGACCTGCTGATGGCCGCGGTTGGCCACGGTTACGCCGACCGGGTCGGCACGCTCCTGGCCCGCGGGGTGGATCCACAGGGTCGAGGCTCGGAGCATCCGATCTATCAGGGTCGAACACCGGTGCAGGAGGCCGCGCTCGCCGGCCACATGGACGTCGTTTCCCTGCTCGTCGGCGCAGGCGCGTCGTGGGAGCATGACCAGGTCGACGCGCTGATCGCGGCCGCGATGGCCGGCGACCGTCAGGCGGCGGACCGCCTACTCGCGGCCGACCCTGGGTTGCGTGAGGGCGCGATCGAGCGACGCCCGGAGCTGGTCGTCCGCGCGACCGAGCAGGGCAACCTGGCGGCGGTGGCGCTGCTGATCGAGCTCGGGTTCGACGTCAACGCGCGAGCCCGCACCACACCGCTGCACGAAGCCGCGATGCGCGGGAACATTCAGATGATCGGGCTCCTGCTCGATCACGGCGCCGACCCGAACATTCACGACACGGGGTACGACGCGACCCCGGCTGGCTGGGCCGAGCACTTCGGCCACACCCAGGCGCAACGGCTCCTCGCGGCGCTCGAGCGCCCCAACAGGCACACCCCGCCAGCGGATGCACCGGTAAACGCGGCCGCAGCGCCGCAGACGGGATCTGCGATGCGGACCGTTGCGGCGGCGTTCACGGCCGTGTCCGAGGGCCGGTTCGACGACCTCGAGGCGATGCTCGCACCGGATATCGACTGGCGCGGTCTACCCGACGAGGATGGCCAGATTCCCCGCTGCAGCAACCGCGACCAGGCGCTTGAGCGGGTGCGCGTCGGACTGCTCGCCAACCGCGAGGTATCGGTCAGCACGTTTGTCGAAGACGGCGATCGCGTGCTCGCGCACGTCCACCGCGTCCACGACGACGGTGACGACGACGGGGGCGATGGGCCTGTGGAGCGGTTCGTTGTCGCCGAGGTCCACGCTGGGCGGATCACCGACATGCGCGGCTACGCAACCGAGCACGAAGCGCTTGACGCGCTTCACGCCGAACCACTGTCAGACAGCGAACGCTGACAGCGGACGCGACGAGGCTTGCGTGCGACGTTCAGAGCAGCTCGGAGCGTTCCGGCTTCACGGGCCGCAATCTGGGCGCGAGGCGAAGGACGCCGTAGGCGCTTGCCGCACTGAGCAACGCGCAGGATCCCCAGAGCGCGAGCGGGCTCACTGAGAGGAGTTGGGTTCCTCCGAGGGAGGATGTGAGCCAGCCCGAGGCAACCGCAAGGCTGTACAGGCCTGAGTACCGTCCCCGGAGATCCTCGGGAGCGAGCCGCGCGACGATCGCTCCAGTGACCGTTGCGGGAAAGATCTCTCCGAAGCTCCAGACCGCAACCGAAAACAGATATCCGCCGGTCGTCGACGCGATCGCCGTGAGCGCGAATCCGACGCCGACCAGCGCGACACCTGCGGCCCACACCCGGCCGGGGTCATGCCGTATCAGGCGCGGCGTCAGTATCGGTTGAGCAACGCAAATGACCACCCCGTTGAGGGCCATGCACAGTCCGTAGACGTGTGGAGCAAGTCCGGAGTGGCGCACGGCCAGCGGCAGTGTCGAATCCGACTGCAGGTACACGAAGTAATAGACCAGCACCGCCGCGGTGAACGCGAGCATCGTGCGATCACGCATGACGAGCCTGTAGCCCGAAGGGCTCTTC
>DATHMQ010000012.1:0-20671 GCA_035486935.1 Solirubrobacteraceae bacterium | reverse complement strand
CTGAACACGGCGAACTTGGCGTCCTTCAGCGTTTCCGCGTCATCGCCGGCGGGCGCCTCCATCGCGGCCACGGCCACGAGCTGCATCAGGTGGTTGACGACCACGTCGCGTACCGCGCCCACGGGATCGTAGAAGTGCCCGCGGTCCTCGACGCCGAAGCTCTCGGCCATCGTGATCTGCACACAGGCGATGTGATTGCGGTTCCACACCGGCTCGAGCATCGTGTTGGCAAAGCGCAGGTAGAGAAACTCGTCGATCCCCATCTTGCCGAGGAAGTGGTCGATCCGATACAGCTGGGGCTCCTCGATGTACTGGTGGATTTCTGCGGCGAGCGCTCGCGCTGACTGCAGGTCGTGGCCGAAGGGCTTCTCCACGACCACACGCGCGTTCTTTGTTACACCGCTGATCGCGAGGCCTTTGATCACGGTCCCGAACAGGAACGGTGGGATCTCCAGGTAGAAGACCGGCGCCTTCGCGTCGCCGAGCGCATCTGCCACGCGCGCGTAGGTGCCTTCGTCGGCGAAGTCGCCGGAGACATAGCTCAGTCGTTCGGCGAAGCGTTTGAACACGCGCTCGTCGATCTGCTCCCCGCACTGCTCGATCGCGCTGTGCGCTCGCTTGCGCAGATCCTCGACTGTCCAATCGTCAGCGGCGACGCCAAGGATCGGGCAGTCGAGCAGCCCGCGCAGCTCGAGCCGGTAGAGCGAATGGAAGGTCATCACTTTGGCGAGGTCGCCGCTGATGCCGAACACGACGAGGATGTCGGCTGCCTGGGTGTAGTCGTTCGCGGCCGCTGTGCTCGCAGGCCGGGACTGTGCAGCTGTGCTCATGGGCGCCTTTCGTATGGTGGGATAGCGGTCGACTCACGATCTTCCTCGAACATGCTCGCAATACACTCGCCGACATTGTGAAGCTGTGGATACCCGATCGGCCCGATTGCAATGCAGTCGGCGAGTTGCCCGAGGCTGTCGAGCTGCATCTGATCCCCAAGCAGGGACTCTCAGAGGCGCTGCTCGAGGCCGAGTTTCTGGTGCCAGGATCTGATGAACCTTTCGTGATCGAGGCGCTCGGGCGCATGCCCGGGCTGCGCGTGATCCAGACGCTCTCGGCTGGGGTCGACTGGCTGCTGCCGTTTGTGCCACCCGGCGTGACGTTGTGCGACGCGCGCGGAACTCGCGACGGCCCGGTGGCCGAATGGGTGCTCGGCGCGATCCTCGCATCGCTGAAGCATTTCGGCGAGGCGCGCGATTCACAGCGCTCGCACGACTGGAAGTGGCGCGAGCCAGATGAGCTGGCAGGCAAGACGGTGATGATCTTGGGCTATGGGTCGATCGGGGGGAAGGTCGAGGAGCTTTTGGTTGCATCTGAGGCCGAGCTGATCCGTGTTGCGCGCCGTGCCCGCCCAGGCGTCCACGCCGTCGACGAGTTGACGTCGCTGCTCGGTTTGGCCGACATCGTGGTCGTGCTGCTGCCTCTGACGCGAGCGACAGCGGGACTGCTCGACCGGGAGATGCTTGGGCGCATGCGCGAGGGTGCGCTGCTGCTCAACGCAGCACGCGGGCCGATCGTCGACACCGCGGCGCTGCTCGATCTCTTGCAGGCCGGGCATATCCGCGCGGCGCTCGACGTGACAGAGCCCGAGCCGTTGCCGGCCGACCACCCATTGTGGGATGCGCCGGGGCTGCTGATTACGCCACATTTCGCTGGGGACACGCAGGGTGCGGAACGGCGCGCGTTCGCGCTCGTCGGCGAGCAGGTGCGTCGCTACGTGCGCGGCGAGCCGCTTGTGAATGTGGTCGAAGGCGACTACTAACCGGGCGGTAGGGCCCAAGTTCGACTCGAACGCCGCGGCCATGATTGCCGTGGCGCCGCCTACCGTGGCGCCGACCTATTCGCCGTGTGCCGGTTCGAGATCGGCCGCGTTGAGCTGGTGCTCGTAGGGACCGCGCCCGGTGAGGCAGACGGCGCCGCAGCGGGCCGCCAGCGCGAGTGCGTCGGGGGTCGCGAGACCTATGCCGAGACCGTAAGTTAGCCCGGCGGCGAACGAGTCCCCGCAGCCGTAGGAGTCACGCGGCTCGCCCAAGAGCGAAGCCGCCGGCCACGTGCCGGACTTCCCGTCGCGCCCGCGGTAGGAGCCGCCGTGACCTCCATCGGTGAAGACGACGAGCTTGGCGTCCTCCTCAGCACGGGTCGCCTCTTCGCGCTCCTCCGCGTCGTCGGCACTCAGCACGAGTGCGTCCAACGGGATGCCGCGCCCGAGCGCGTGCAAAGCGCGCGGGCTGCTCACGAGCACACCGGCGCTCCGTGCGGCCTGCATCGCTGCGGCATCGCCGGCGGTGAAGTAGACGGCGTCCATCTGTGCCAGCTCGCCCCAGGGGATGTAGGCATCGGCGAGCACCGGCTCCAGCCGCTCCCCGAATGTGGTGATCGTGCGCTCGCGGTTCCTGTCCACCAGTGTCGTCGCGGTGCGCGTCGGCTGCGGGCGTCGTGCGGCCCATACCTCAACTCCCAGCTCTCTCAGGCGCTCGACCGAGCGGCGCCCGTGCTCGTCTTCGCCAAGCGCTGTGACGAGTACAGCCTCGCCTGCCAAGCGGGCAAGCTGTACCGCCGCGACGCCGCCACCACCGGCCGGCTCCTCGAAGGGTTCCTCCGCATGCACGATCTCGCCGACGCTCGGGATGTGGTCCACGCGCGCAAAGGTGACCCACTCGACGTGGCCTACAACCGCGAGCTTGGGCCGGCTGGTTTGCACGGCGGCAGTGTCACACACTTGCATGCGAAACTTGTTTCGCGGACGCTAGGCTCGTGCCGTCATGGCCAGCCAGATCGCTCTGCTGCGCGGGATCAACGTCGGCTCGCACAACCGTATCCCGATGGCGGATCTACGTGCGTTGCTCGCCGATATCGGCTATCCAGACGCGCGCACGCTGGTGCAGAGCGGCAACATCGTGCTCAGCGCCGAGCCACAGCCGGACGAGCTTGCGGCTGAGCTCGAACGAGCGATCGCCGATCGGTTCGGAGTGCAGACGCCGGTTATCGTGCGCACGCGCGAGGAGTTGGCCGAGGTCGTCGCGCTAGATCCGCTTGGTGATGTTGTGAGCGAGCACAAGCTCTATCAGGTGAGCTTTCTCTCGGCTGAGCCCGATCCCGAGGCGGTGGCGAAGATCGCACAGGAGGACTTCGCACCGGAGCTCTTCGTGCAGGTGGGCCGTGAGATCTACGCTTGGCATCCGAGCGGCATCCACAACTCGCGGCTTGCGCGGATGCTGTCCGACAAGCGCTTGGGCGTCGTCGCGACGGCGAGGAATTGGAAGACGACGACCAAGCTGCTGGAGATGGCGGACGAACTGGAGGGTTGAGCCGCCTCAGTCGGTGCGCCCGCGCGTGCGGCGAATCTCGGCCAACCGCGCCGCGAGCTCGGCCTCGGCATCGTCGGGCCTGTAGAAGCGCTTGCCGATTGCCGCGTCGGGCGCGAACTCTTGGTCTGATGTGTGGCCGGGGTGCGAGTGCGGAGAGTCATAGCCCTGCCCGCGCCCACCCGAGCGCAACTGGACCGGCGGTGGGGCGGCGCCGTGCTCGCGTACGAAGTCGCGCGCGGCGCCGATCGCTCGCTTGGCCGCGTCGGACTTCGGCGCGAGCGACAGGTAGATTGCGGCCTGGGCGAGCGCGAACTGGCACTCGGGCAGGCCCGCGTGCTCGACGGCCGCCGCGGCGCCGGTGGCCACGGTGAGGGCATTTGGATCGGCGTTGCCGATGTCCTCGCTTGAGAGAATCACCATTCGTCGCGCGATGAAGCGGGGATCCTCGCCGCCCTCGAGCATCACCGCCAGGTAGTAGAGCGAAGCATCGGGGTCCGAGCCGCGCGTCGCCTTGATCCAGGCGGAGATCGTGTCGTAGTGGCTGTCGGCGGCCTTGTCGTAGTGCACGATCCGTCGCTGCAGCGCGTCTTCGGCGTGCTCCACAGTCACGCGATCCATCGCCGTCTCGCATGCGAGCTCGAGCGCGCTCAGCGCTGTACGCGCGTCGCCGCCCGCACGTGCTGCCAGCATCTCGATCGCCTGCTCGTCGACCTGCACCTCGCCGCACTCTCCGTGCTCGAGCGCTCTACGCAGCAGCGTGAGCACGTTCTCCTCGGTGAGCTCTGCCAGCTCGTAAAGGCGTGTGCGCGAGAGCAGCGCGCGGTTGACCTCGAACGACGGGTTCTCGGTCGTCGCCCCGATCAAAGTCACGAGCCCTTCCTCGACGGCGGGCAGGAGCGCGTCCTGTTGGCCCTTGTTGAAGCGGTGGATCTCATCCAGGAAGAAGATCGTGTCGCGTCCACCCAGCTTGCGTTCTCGCGCCCTGGCGAGCACAGCCCGGACCTCCGGGCGGCCTGCCTCCACGGCGCTCAGCTCCTCAAACGCCGCGCTCGCGCTTGCCGCGACGATCCGGGCCAGCGTCGTCTTACCGCTGCCGGGTGGGCCGTGCAGGATCATCGAGTGGGGTGTGCCCTGCTCGATGGCGGTGCGCAGCGAGGATCGGCCCCCGCCCACCCCCAGGAGATGCTCCTGGCCGACGAACTCGGCGAGCGTCGCCGGTCGCACCCGCGCGGCCAGCGGCGCGCTGGCGGGCGGGGCGGCGTTCGTGGCGGTGTCTGCGGGGTCGAACAACGAGTCCACGCCCACAGTGTGGCGCAGCCCGGAAGTCTTCGAGATCGTGCCGGGCGCGGCCAGCAGGGGATGACCCGGTTATGGTGTGCGCGATGACGCCCACCGGCGCCAAGCTCGGGGTCCCGCTCGCCGATGGCGGCACGCTCGAGGCCGAGCTGTTCATGCCGTCCACCGGTGCCGGCCCCCACCCGGGCGTGCTCGTCCTGCACGAGTCGTTCGGGCTCAACGACGACATGCGTCGTATCGCCGCTCGGTTTGCCGAGGAGGGCTATGCGGTGCTTCTCCCCAACCTCTTCTCGCATGGCACACGGATCGTGTGCCTGAGCAGGGTCATGACCGACATGGTCAGAGGATCAATCGACCGCGAGATCGCCGACATCCTGGCCGCACGCGAGGCGCTTGCCGGGCGCGATGACGTCGACGCGAGCCGGATCGCGGTCGCCGGCTTCTGCCTCGGCGGAGGCTTTGCCCTGATCGCCGCCACCAAGCCCGGCTTCAAGGCGGCGGCGGTCAATTATGGCGATGTGCCCAAGGACCGCGCCAAGCTCGACAGCGTCTGCCCGGTGGTCGCGAGCTTCGGCTCGAAGGACCGCATGTTCGGGCGCAACATGGCCGAGCGTTTGGAGGCCCACCTGAGCTCGCTCGGCGTGGAGCACGACATCCAAACCTACGACGGGGTGGGTCACTCGTTCTTCTCCCAGCACGAAGGCTGGCAGGGCTGGCTTGCGCGAATGCCCACGCCGATGATGGTCGGCCCCGACACGGACGCGGCGGCGGACGGTTGGCGACGGATGCTCGGCTTCTTCGAGGAGCACGTGCGTAGCGCCGTCAGCCAGCCCAGACCTTAGACAAGCGGCTGGGCATCCTCTGGTGGGGAACCCTCGGCGCTCGCGCCCGGGCGCACCCACAACGCCCGGCCGATCCGGCCCCCGAGGGCGCCAAGCAACATCCCGGCGATCGCATCGATCACGATGAGCAGTGGCGGAAAGCTCCCGAGCGAGACCTTCGCATGCGTCCCCGCGATCGCATGGGCGATCAGTATGCCCGCGCCGAAGAGAGCGCCACCGACCAGCCCGCGATCGGCGCCGCCCCAGCCGTCCTGGTGCTCGAAGCCGGCCACGATCGCGCCGACCCCGGCGAGCACCGACAGCCCCCAGTAAGCGCCGGCGGAGATACCAAGGACGACCCCAACGACCGCTCCAAACGCGAACGGCACAAAGCCACCGAGGATTATTTGGATTGGCCTGGGCCGATCTCGAAACAGCGGTGGTGCGTGCATCCGGTCCTCTTCCCTCTCTTGTGACTGACTTCCCCACCTAAAGACGGTAGTGGGTTATGAGCGACGCGGGAAACGAGCTGTCAGCCGGTTGTTCTCTTGTTGCTCTGCCTCAGTGAGTGCCGGTGGGCGGCGCGCTACGCTCGGCCGGTGCGCCCCATTCCCACAGCCCCGGTCGCCGCGGGCTCTTTGATCGCCGGCTTTGCGGTGGCTGTGAGCACTGGCTCGCGTCCCCTCGGCGGAGTCGTTCTGGCAATCGGCGGCCTGTGGTGCATCCAGGCGTGGGCGCGTCGCCACGGTAGGCGCACGGCGGTGATCCTCGGGTGCGTCGGGTTCGGCGCGTTCGTGCTCTCGCATCTGCTTGGGCTCGTCATTGGCGCATGGCCATCGGTTCTGTTCGTCTCAGCGGTGGTGGCCGCGATCGTGTGGATTCAGGCCGATGCGTTGGACCGAGACGCGTCGATTGATGACGTTGACTCCGATCCACTCCTCAGTGCGTAGGCCCCCGGGGGATCAGGGTTCTCGCGAAGGAGGGCTTCAGGGCGGTGAGCCCTCCTCGGCAAGCGCTCGTCTAAGTGCCTCGTCAAACGGCGCGGGCATGATCCCGAACGGCTCGGTGCCGCTTGCATCGGTGACGATCGTTGCTGTCTTCAAGCCTTCGATAAGCGGACGCGCGACGTTCGTATCGACGGGGGTCACGAGCCCGATCCACAGCGAGGACAGCCACGGGGTGATCAGCGGCACTGGGACCATCACGCGTGGACGCTTTCCCATCACGCGGGCCATCCGCTCGAGCATCTCTCCATAGGAGAGCACGTCGGGCCCGCCGATCTGCACTTCGCGTCCGATCGACTCGGGAACCTCGGCAGCGCGGCTGAGGTACTCGATGACGTCGTCGATACCGATCGGCTGCGTCTTCGTGCGCAGCCACGCGGGCGCGATCATCACGGGCAGCCTCTGAACGAGGTAGCGCAGCGTGCGGTAGGACTCGCTGTCGGCACCGACCACCATCGCGGCCCGGAAGTAGGTCAGCGCCGGCCCGTGGCGCGCCAGCGTGAGCGCCGTCTCATGGCGGCTGAGCAGGTGCTTTGAGACGCTCTGATCGCCCAGTCCGCCGAGATAGACAACGCGCTCGATCCCTTCGCGCGCGGCCATCCGCGCGAAATTGCGAGCGCCTTCCTGCTCGCGCTCTTGGAAGCCTTCGCCACCGGACATCGAGTGGATCAGGTAGTAGGCGACCTCGATCTCGTGGCCGATCCCGTCCAAGCTGGAGCTTTGTCCAACGTCGCCCTCGACCACCTCGCAGCCAACGGCCCTCAGGTCCTCAGCGCGGGTTGCGTTTCGCGCAAGGCAGCGAACCTTGGCACCCGAACTGACCAGCGCGCGCGCCAAGCGTCCACCGATGAAGCCGGTGGCTCCGGTGACCAACAGGCGCCGGTTGATCGCAACATCCGAGATGCTCCTTGCTTACCCAAGGTGGGGCATACCCACCCACGCGGCCGCTGCGTCGACTACCGCAGATGCGCGCCTGACCAGATCACGGCCTGGCCGTTCGGCAGCACGAGCTTGCCCGAGGTCAAGCTCGAGAGGATCGAGCCCGAGACGTTTGGTGCCATCGAGAACGGCGTGCACCAAAAAGCCCACATGGCAGAGCGCGAAGGCCTGATCTTGCGTGTCAGGCGAGACTTGGGCCCAGCGCCGATCCGGTTGTGGGCTACCACTCTGAAGCGGTAGCTGACGCCATTCTTTAGACCGCCGATCGCGGCACTGGTGCCCGAGACTGTGGTTGAGGGCAGCTCGTGTCGTCCCTGGTATGGCGTGACCGTGTACGTGGTGATCGGGCTGCCACCGTTGCGCGGCGCGGTCCAGGTGACGATCGCGCCGCCATTGGCGGGCGTCGCGACCAGACGCGCCGGCGCGGCGAGTGGCGCCGCCTGCGGTTCGCTGACGGCCGCGGACTTGAAGACGATCGCGCCCATCAACCAGATGGTGGAGGCCCCGGTCTGCACGCTTGCG
Organism: Solirubrobacteraceae bacterium; assembly: GCA_035486935.1. Lineage (GTDB taxonomy): Bacteria > Actinomycetota > Thermoleophilia > Solirubrobacterales > Solirubrobacteraceae > Palsa-744. Next base: position 12,730 of record DATHMQ010000012.1, on the reverse strand, counting down.
CTCGGTGTGGCCCCGGTTCCCCCGGTCAGAGCGTCCTCGGCGACGAACTCCATTTCTTCGTCCGGCGAGACGTTTACGCGACCGTTGAAGCCCATGCGCGCCATCAGGTTGTCGTCGAAGCCGGAGTCGGCGTAGAAGCCGACGATGAGCTCGCCCGGTGCCGTGGTCGGGGCGGTGGCGGGTGTAGAGACCACGGCCGCCGCTTTGGTCGTCCCGGTTGCGTCGGCGCTCTGGTCAACGACGGCGGTCCCAGCCGCGGTGGAGAGACCCGCATATTCGAGCACGGCGACGCCGACGTCAGCCTTGGCGCTGGGCGTGGCGGTGATCGTCGGAATCGTCCCGCCACCGGCCGTCACGGGTGCGCTCCAGATGCTCATTTCGGTGTTGTCAGATGCCTTGAAGTGCAGCAGCTCGGTGAAAGTGTCGCCAGCCGAGTCCTTCACGCTCGAAGCGGTCGCCTTGGCGCTGCTCCAGACGCCGACCTCGACGACCAGGCGATTGCCAGTGACGAGAGTGGCCCCTGGAGTCACGGCCAGGCTCGTGACGTTGTGGGCATGCCCCGAGGCCTGCTGAATGAATTGCGGCGAGGCCGTGCCAGAGGGCGTGACGGCGTTCGAAGCGGCCGAGGCGGGTCCGCTGCCGATGGCATTGGCCGCTGTCACGGTGAACGTATAGGTGTCGCCGTTGGTGAGCCCGGCGATCGTGGCGCTTGTGGCCGGGGGCGAGCCGTTGATCGTGGTCGCGGTCTGGGCGGTGCTGCCGATGTAGGGCGTGATCGTGTAGCTGACGATCGGGCTGCCATTGTTGGCGGGTGCGCTCCAGGTGACGGTCGCGCTCGCGTTGCCGGGGGTGGCCGTTGGGGCCGCCGGGGCGGCCGGCGCCGTGGGAGCTGACGGCGTCACAGCGTTCGACTTTTCTGAGGCAGGCCCGCTGCCGACAGCGTTGGTCGCTGTCACGGTGAATGTGTACGTGGTGCCGTTTTTCAGGCCAGTGATCGTGGTGCTGGTCGCCGGTGGCGAACCGTTGACGACGGTGCTGGACTGGGCGGTGCTGCCGATGTAGGGCGTGACGGTATAACTGGTGATCGGGCTCGTTCCAGGCGAGGGCGCCGTCCAAGTTACGGTGGCGCTGCCTTCGCCACCGGTTGCGCTCACACCGGTGGGGGCAGCCGGCGCCGTGGGCGTGGGACTCAGGTTGAGCGGGGTGGAGATCGATGGCACGCCCTTCTTGTTCACGATGAAGAGCATGTAGTTGCCGTAGGGCGCAAGGGCCGAGTTGGCCGGCGTCTGCACCGTCAAAGAACCCGAGTTGGCGGTGAACGACAGCGGCACGAAGTGCTGGGCCATGTCGCTCTGGTGCGTGTCGGTGCCGAGTGAGACGAGGTTGACCGAGCCGATCGAAGAGGCTTCGGGCGTCGTGACGGTGATGCTTGTGTTGTATGTCGATGCCGCGGGCGCGGAGGCGATCGTCGGCTGGGGGCCGTCGAACAGGTAGGGCGGCGAATAGATCTGCGAGGAGAACTCGCCAGGGTCGCCGAGACCGTTGGGGTGTCCGCCGCCGGCGATCAGCACCTTGCCATTCGCCATCAGCATTGCCGTCGAGTGATAGTTGCGCGCGGCGGCGATCGGCGCCGCTGCGGTCCACTTTTCAGTCGTCGGATTCCAGATTTCCGTCGGCAGCACGCCGCTTGTGACGATTTCCTGGTCGCTTGAGGCCTCGCCGCCGACGGCCAACACTTCACCGTTGGCGAGCATCGTCAGCGTGTGGTAGACGCGGTTGTCGTGCATTGGCGCGATCTGTCGCCATTTGGGTGTGGCGGCCGTCAGGTCGATGACCGCCGTGTTGGCGACGGAGTTGGTCGTGTTGATGACACTCGGCGCCCCGCCGCTGTAGAGGATCTTGCCCGGGCGGTACATGACCGAGGAGCCGTTGGTGATGCCGCTGGCTCCACCGACCTGCGTCCATGTCTGGTTGGCGACGTTGAGCTCGAAGGACAGATCCTCGGAGGGGCCGATCGTGAAGACTTCTCCGCTCGGCAGCAGGTAGGAGAACGGATACTCCTCCTCTTTGATCTGCGAAGTGGAGACTTTGGTCAGTTCGGTCCAAGTGTTGGTCGTGGGGTCATAGACTTCCGGCGTGTTGGCCCACGTGTTGGCGTTGGTCGAGTTGCCGCTGATGGCAACGTAGTCGCCGTTGGCTAGCTCGGTGACGTCGGGATACCAGCGCGGTGTGTGCATGTCGGCCACGCGTGACCAGGTGCCGGTGGCCGGGTTGAAGACCGCGGTGTCGACGATGCCGATCTTTCCGGTGGTGAGCCCGCCATATCCGCCGACGGTCATCACCTCGCCGTTTGGAAGCTGAGCCATGCCCGAGCAGAAGATGCTGTCAGGGGCGTTTGTCGAGGTGAACGCCTGTGTCGTCGGGTTCCAGACGTAGGTGGGCTCAGGCTGCTGCCAGCCGTCGAAGGCGAGCACGTTGCCGTTGGCGAGTTGGATCAGGTGGATCGCCACGAACGGCCAACTGGCCAGTGGGGTGAATTCGCCTTCGGCGGCCGGCCCAGTTTCGCCCGCCGGCCCAGATTCGCCCCCCTGCAAGGCGATGGTCGAGGCGAGCCAGATCGTGGAGGCCCCGGTGCTGAATGTCGGGTTGGGCGTCGAGCCGGCGGGGACGACGGCATCCTGCGCGAGCAGCTCGATGTTTTCCTCGGGCGAGACGTTGGCGCGCGTGGTGTAGCCCGTGCCGCCGCCGAGTTTGTCTTCGAAGCCCGAGTCCAGGTAGAAGCCGATCGCCAGGTCCTCGGCGCCGGTCGTCGGCTGGGTGGCGCCAGGGGAAACTGTGCCGGCCGTCTTGGTTGTGCCTGTGTTGAAGGCGGAGCGGTCGAGCACGGTCTTTCCTTGTGCTGTGGCGACGCCCGAGTATTCGAGGGCGACCAAGCCGACGTCGGCCTTGGCCGAAGGCTTGGCCGTGATCGTGGGTTTAGTCCCGCCGCCGGCGCCGATCGGCGCTGCCCAGATGCTCATCTCGGTTTTGTCGGAGGCGGTGAAGTGCAGTAGCTCCACATAGCTATTGCCGGCAGAATCGGTGACGCTGGCCGTGGTAGCCGATTTTTCGCTCCACACGCCGACCTCGACCACCATCGTGTTGCCGGCCGTCACGTTCGACGTGGGTGTGGCCGTCAGGCTGGTGACGGAGCTGGAGTGGGCGCTTGAGGCCTGCACGAACGCGGGGACGACGGTCCCCGCTCTGGCGGTTCCGAGCGAGTCTCGTCCGGCCCACAGCGCGACGAGCAAACATAGCGCCAGCAGTGCCATCGACCACGTACCGCGAGCGCCGCGCAGGTAGTTGTGCGACGACGAACTCATCTGGTCGCTTTCGCTAGATCGCCCCCATACGTGTACGGCCACCCCAAAGAAACGTTTGTGCGCGACGAATCTTTTCTTGCATGCGTTTGCGCCAACGAGGTTTGTGCGCCACGGTTCATCTCGCGTGCGTTTGCTGCCGACGAATCTTCTCGCGTGCTTTCTGAGCTCTGCGCATGACGGCTCCTTGCTAGCGTTTGCCGCCGTACGCCGACCCAGCCGAGCAACAAAGCAACAAGGGGGAACCTTGAAGTCCAGAAAGATACGCTTCGCGGCAGCTCTACCGATAGTGGTCGCGATGCTCGGCGAGAGCGGCTACGCGCTGGCCGGGAAAGCCGCGGCTACGCCAAAGACCGGCAACTACGCCGGCTCCGCCGGGGCGTCAGACCTCGGCTTCAAGGTGACCACGAAAGGCACGAAGATCACTGATCTGAGCACTCACTTCGAGGCCACTGTCAATTGTGGGCCACCGGCGGAAAACCCTCCGCTCGTGCACTTCCCGACGCTCGCCGTCGTCAAAGGAAGTTTCCATGGCTCGACCTCGGTCAGCTATGGCGGGGGCATCAACCCCCAATATTCGATCAGGGGCACCTTCAGCTCGCCCACGCATGCCGGCGGCACGATCAGCGTTCACTTCGACTTTCCCCACAATGCTTTGCCGCCATGTAACGAAACCGCTCCGATCTCAGTAACGCGGGCGACTAAATAGCGCGATAGAGGGTGCTAGAGCTTTAGATACATGCAACCAGATGGTTGCATGACATTGATTGCTAGGTAGGTGCTACGCGGTTATGCACCCGAGGGCGCCGCTTGCATACCGCCGACTGACTCGGCCGCGGCTGATGCGGTGTCCAGCGTGTGGTATTCGGCAAGCAGCTCTTCCTCGCGTGCCTTGCGCGGGAACATGAAGAAGACGAGCGTGGCGCCGAGCGCGATCGCGACGATGCCTGCCGTATAGGCCCACTGGTCGCCTTTCACAAACGATTCCTTGGCGCCCGCGGCGATTGCTTTGGCGTACTGCGGATAACGTGAGGCCGTGTCGGCGGCGCTCGAGAAGGACTTCTCCAGTTCGCCTTCGACACTGCTCGTTACGCGTGCCTTGTCGGATGAGCTGGCGATCGCGGTCGCCACTGCCGCGGCATAACCCGCTGTGAGCAGGGCCCCGAAGATCGACTGCATGATCGCCCCGCCGAGATCGCGCTGCAGGTCGGCGGTGCCGGAGGCCATGCCAGCGCGCGAGACAGGCACCGAGCCGGTCAGCGAATGCGAGGCCGGCGTGCCCGCGAAGCCCACGCCGGCGCCGATGAACGCATAGCCGAGCCCGACCTTCCAGTAGGCGATGCCCTGCTTCCACAGCAGCAGCATCGTGAGGAAGCCAAGCATGCAGAACCCGTAGCCGACGAGCAAGGTGAAGCGCGCGCCCTTGGCGTCAACCAGCTTGGCCGAGCGCGGCGCTATCAGCACCATGAACACGGCGGCCGGCAGGATCGAGAGGCCCGCGTCGAGCGTTGAATAGCCAAGCACGTCCTGGAGGAACTGCTGGCCGATGAACATCGCCCCCACGAGCGAACCAAACACGATGATCCCCGCGAGCGCGGCGACCCAGAAGACCTTGCGGCTCGCCACTTTCAGGTCATATAGAGGGGCCCGGGCCCGCCGCTGGCGCAACACGAACGCCACCCCTGCGATTACCGCGACAATCGAGGTGGCGAGGATGATCGTTTTCTCACCGGGCACAGGCGCGAAGTTGATCGCCAGGATCAGGGCCGCGATACCGATCACAGAGAGCGCCCCGCCGAGGTTGTCCACTGGACCGGTCGTCTCGTTGATGTGCGCCGGGATATAGCGCCACGCCCCGTATAGGGCCGCGAATGCGAGCGGCAGCGTGATGAAGAACACCGAGCCCCAGTGGAACTGCGTGAGCAAGGCGCCCGCGAGCAGCGGACCCAAAGCGGAGATAGCTCCGCCGAGTCCGGACCACAGAGCGATCGAGCGCGTGCGTGCCGGGCCCGACCACAGGGCCGTGATCAGCGCGAGCGTGGTCGGGAAGGCCATGCCTGCCGCCAGGCCGCCCATCAGGCGTGCGAAGAACAGCACCGTGATCGACGGCGCCAACGCCGCCAGCAGAGCTGCGGGGATCGCGAGCGTCGTGCCGAGCATCAGCATCAGCTTGCGCCCATAACGATCGCCGAGCGCGCCGAGATAGAGCACCGAGGCGGCCAACCCGAGCGAGAAGCCGACGGCGATCAGGTCGAGCCCGGTCTGCGAGGCGTCGAACGCCTTGCCGATGTCGGGCAGGGCGACGTTGGCGACCGAAAGGTTGAGGTTGGCGACAGCCGCCACCGCGATCAGTGCGGCGAGCACCGCCTGCGGGTGCTCAGGGGAGCCAGATACCTCAGGCTCGCTTGCGCCGCGGCCGCCGGTGCTCATCGCCTTCTCGCCGCGCTCGCCCATCGTTCAGACCGTAGACCCTGGTTCCGTCGGTGGGCTCATCCCGACCACTTCCCCTTGCCGTAGCGCGCCAGCTCCAGGCGTGCCACGACACCCCGGTGAACCTCGTCGGGGCCGTCGGCCAGGCGCAACGCTCGCGCGGCGGTCCACGCTCCGGCGAGCGGCACGTCGTTCGATAGTCCGGCGCCCCCGTACAGCTGCATCGACATGTCAACTACCCGCTGTGCCATGTTTGGAGTCGCGACCTTGATCTGCGACACAGCGCCGATCGCCTCGGGTGCCTTCTGATCCACTAGCCACGCCGCGTGCAGCACATGCAAGCGCGCGCGGTCGATCGCGATGCGAGCGTCCGCGATGCGCTCGCGGTTGCCGCCGAGGTTGGCCAGCGGCTTGCCGAAGGCCGTGCGCTCGCTCGCGCGCGTGCAAGCCAACTCGAGCGCCAGCTCGGCCAGGCCGATCAGGCGCATGCAGTGGTGGATACGTCCTGGGCCGAGCCGCGCCTGGGCGATCGCAAACGCTTGACCGGCGCCGCCGACGATCGCGCTTGCCGGTAGGCGCACGTCGCTGAAGGAGACTTCGCCGTGGCCACCCGGGGCGTCGAGGAAGCCCATCGCCTCGAGCATCCGCTCCACTTTCACGCCGGGTGTCTCCATCGGCACGAGCACCATCGAGTGCTGGTGGTAGCGGTCGGCCTGCGGGTCGGTCAGTCCCATGAAGATCAATGCTTGGCAGTTGGGATGCCCCACACCCGTGCTCCACCACTTGGTGCCGTTGACAACCACCTCGTCGCCATCGAGCACGGCTGTCGCCTGCATATTGGTCGCATCCGAGGAGGCCACCTCGGGCTCGGTCATGCAGAAGGCCGAGCGGATGCGACCGTCGAGCAGGGGCTCGAGCCAGCGCTGCTTCTGCTCGTCGGAGCCAAAGTGCCAAAGCACCTCCATATTGCCCGTGTCCGGCGCGCTTGAGTTGCACACCTCGGCGGTTATCAGCGAGCGCCCCATGCGCTCGGCAAGCGGCGCGTACTCGACGTTCGATAGGCCTGCTCCCAAGTGCTCGTCGGGCAGGAACAGGTTCCAAAGGCCTTCTTGCTTGGCCATCTCCTTGAGTTCCTCGATCGCCGGCAGCACGACCCACGGGTCCTCGCGCGAGAGCAGCTCGCGCATATAGGGCTCCTCGCGCGGTGAGACCTCCCGTTCCTGAAAGGCGATCAGACGCTCCAGCAGCTCCTGCGTGCGGGGGGAGTGTGCGAAGTCCATCGGCGCGAGCGTACAGTAACCGGCGAGCCCCCAACCGAGGAGATGCAATGGATGCCGTCAACCACCAGTTTCGTCTAGCCGCCCGCCCGGACGGGATGGTCGGGCCCGAGCACTTCGACTACGTCGAGGAGCCACTCCCCGAGCTGACCGATGGACAGGTGCTGGTCAAGACGGCCTACATCTCGCTCGACCCCGCGATGCGCGGCTGGATGGCCGAGGGGCGCTCCTATATACCGCCGGTGCAGATCGGCGAAGTGATGCGTGCCGGGACGGTTGGCGAGGTGCTCGAGTCAAAGGGCCAGAAGCTGGCCGTGGGCGATCAAGTCACCGGTTGGCTCGGCGTGCAGGAGTACGCGGTGTGTGACGAGAACGCGGTCTTCAAAGTGGATGCCGGCGAGATCCCGCTGACCACGTACCTGGGGGCGCTGGGCATGCCAGGCCTGACCGCCTACTTTGGCCTGCTTGACGTGGGCGCCCCCAAAGAGGGTGAGACGGTCGTCGTCTCTGGCGCCGCCGGCGCTGTGGGCAGCGTGGTTGGGCAGATCGCCAAAATCAAGGGCTGTCGCGTCGTCGGCATCGCCGGTGGGCCAGAGAAGTGCGCGTGGATCGTCGAGGAGCTCGGCTTCGATGCTGCGATCGACTACAAGGGCGAGGATGTTGGCGAGGCGCTGCGCAAGCACTGCCCGGAGGGTGTAGACGTGTACTTCGACAACGTCGGTGGGGACATCCTTGACGCCGCTTTGGCGCGTTTGGCGCGCGGCGCGCGCGTAGTCATATGTGGGGCGATCTCCCAGTACAACAAAATGACCTCGATGAGCGGTCCGTCCAACTACATGTCGCTGCTGGTCAACCGTGCGCGTATGGAGGGCTTCGTCGTGATCGACTACATGGGCCGCGCCCCGGAGGCTGTGGGTGAGATGGCCGGCTGGATCGCCGAGGGCAAGCTCGTCGCGCGCGAGGACGTGGTCGAGGGCTTCGAGAGCTTCCCGCACGCTCTGCAAAAGCTTTTCCGGGGGGAGAACGTGGGCAAGCTGGTTTTGAAGGTTTAGTAAGACCAGGCGGTCGAGCGACAGATTACTGCTGGACGACCGTTTTTAGGACATATATGGATTTGGCGTGCCTTCTCTTTACAGATGTGCTAATCTTGTAAACTCGATATCCCATGATGTTTCGACTCGATGGAGGTACGGCGAGATGAGCTCCGTAGAAGCAGCGCCAGTGCAGGCTCACTCGCCAGGACAGGGCGTACAGGCTGGTGGTACACGTTGGCGCGACCGCAAGCGCTACGCCTGGCTGCTCGGCTTGATCGTGCCGCTGCTGCCCTTCATCTCCTGGGGGCTGGTCGAAGCGACCGGTCTCGGTGTCTTCTGGTTCTACGGCCCCGTGCTGATCTTCGGCGTATTTCCGCTGCTCGACCTGCTTGTCGGGCTCGACGCCTCCAACCCGCCCGACAGCGTGATCAAGTGGCTGGAGCAGGATCGCTACTACCGCTGGTGCACCTACCTGTTCCTGCCGTTGCAGTACGCGGGCCTCCTCTTCGCCTGCTGGATGTGGTCGCGCGGCGGTCTTTCGATACTCGAATCGGTTGGCCTTGCGCTGACGGTCGCGATGGTTGCCGGCGTGGCGATCAACACCGCGCACGAGCTCGGCCACAAGCGCGCCAGCTCCGAGCGCTGGCTCTCCAAGGTGGCGCTTGCGCAGACCGGCTACGGGCACTTCTTCGTCGAGCACAACCGCGGCCACCATGTGCGCGTCGCCACACCGGAGGATCCAGCCAGCTCGCGCATGGGGGAGAGCTTCTATGAGTTCTTGCCGCGCACCGTGGTCGGCAGTCTGCGCTCGGCGCTTGAGATCGAACGCGAGCACCTCAAGCGCGACGGCCATCGCTTCTGGAGCATTCGCAACGATATCTTCAACGCCTGGCTGATGTCGATTGTGCTGTTTGGCGGGCTGGCGATCGTCTTCGGGCCGGTCGTGTTGCCCTACCTGGCGATCCAGGCGGTGATCGGTTTCTCGCTGCTCGAGGTCGTCAACTACCTCGAGCATTACGGCCTGTTGCGCCAGACGCGTGAGGACGGTCGCTACGAGCGCACGCAGCCTGAGCACAGCTGGAACAGCAACAACGTCGCCTCCAACGTATTGCTCTACCACCTGCAGCGCCACTCCGATCATCACGCCAATCCGCTGCGCCGCTACCAGTCGCTGCGCCACTTCGACGAGGCGCCACAGCTACCGACCGGTTATGCAGGGATGATCGTGGCCGCCGCGATCCCGCCGCTGTGGCGGCGGATCATGGACCGGCGCGTGATCGAGCACTACGAAGGCGACTTCTCGCAGATGAACATTCACCCGCGCACGCGTCGGCGGGTGCTGGCACGTTACGAGGCACCCGCGGCGAGCTCGTGAGCACGCCTTACCGTGTTGCTGCGCGTGAGCTGTTGCGCGACACGCTGCTCGATGGCGCGCGGGAGCTGCTTGGAGACCGGCCGTGGGCGCAGATCTCGATGGCCGAGGTCGCCCGCGCGGCCGGGGTCAGCCGCCAGACGCTCTACAAGGAGTTCGGTTCGCGCGATGAGTTTGCGCAAGCGTTCGTGATTCGCGAGGGCGCGCGCTTCCTCGATGCGGTCGAGAGCGCGATCGAGCTGCACCTGGACGATCCGCGTGCCGCGGTAGCTGCCGGTCTCGAGGTCTTCCTGAGCGCTGCCGCCGAGGACCCGCTGGTGGCGCTACTGCTCGCAGACGATGGCACCGGTGGGATGCTGCCACTGATCACCACGCAGAGCCGCCCGGTGCTCGTGTGGGCCTCGGCGCGCCTGGGTGAGGCGATGCGCGCAGGCTGGCCGCACGCGAGCGACGAGGACGTCGAGCTGCTCGCCGACTCGTTCGTGCGGCTCGCGATCAGCTACGTCACGATGCCGCGCGACTCGCCGTCGCAGACCGCCGCCGAGGCCGCCGCGCTGCTCGCTCCGTATCTGGAGCGGGCGATGGCGCGCGCCTGAGGCCTATCCCTTGATCGTGCGCGAGGTTCCGAGCAGAGTGCCTTCGGCACTGAGCGCCTGTACCGCCACATAAGCGGGTTTGCCAGGGGTGGAGATCGATGTCTCAAAGCCACTCTTGGGCGCGCTGGCTGTGACCGTCAGTTTGCTGGCGCTGCTGCCGGCCAATACCTGCCAGCTGGCAATTTGGGTGGCGCCGTTCCAGCTGGCGTAGACGGTCGTCGTGCCGCCGCTTCCAGCAGCCACCGCAATCGACGGTGCGCCTGTCGGGTAGCCGGTCCACGGGAAGCGGTAGGCGCGATAGGACTCCGCGCCTTTGGGCATGTGCGCGTCGAATACGAGCGTCCCGGTCGAGGTGTATTCCGAGAAGTACGGTTCGGCTCCCCAGCCGATGAACATGTTGCCCCCTTCAAGCGCCTGCACGCTGCCCTGGCTGCCCGCGGCGAGCGGCGTGGGATGCTCGAACTCGCCGACGAGCGTGTCGGTCTTGGCGGTCGGGTTGAGCGCCAGGATCACACCGCGCGACTGAGGATGAACCATCGGCACGCCGCCGTTGTCGAACACCGTGACCTCGCCGTTGGGCAGTTCCTGGGCGTCGTGCTGATAGGCGGTGGCGGCGCCAGTGCCGAGCGTCAAGGTGGGGTGCTTGCCGCCTATCTGCGCGCTGACCTGCCCGGTGCTCGTGTTCAGCTCGTATAGCGCCGAGGTGTTGCGCGAGGAGATCAACGTGGAGCCGTCGGGATTGGGGTCGATCGAGTTGATGTGGAAGTAGTCGAAAGGCCATTCCGTGGTGGAGCCGGTCGGGCTCGCATAGGACTGGGAGAGAGCGACGTGGTCGAGCGGATGCCACTCGCGCCGGACGAGGTGTGTCTTCAGGTCGATTTCCTGGAAGAGGCTGTCGGTCACGGCGGCGTTGCTGGGACCGCCGACACTCGAAAGGTTGCAGCGGACCGGGTCGAAGGAGGTCAGTAGTGCCGTGTTCTGCGCGGTGATGCGGAATTCGTGCAGGTCGGCCGGCAGCCCGTTGCCAGCTGGGAATTTCTTGATCACCTGGTAATTGCCGTTGGCGATCACCTCTTCGCCCTGGCCGAAGCCCTGCGGCGGGATGTAGCCCTGCCACCAGGTGAGCACCGGTTTGCCTTCGTAGGACTGCACCTGCAGGTTGGTCGCCTCGGTGCCGGGCGGCATCGGGTCGAACCACAGGAGGTTGCCGGCACCGTCGTAGATCGCCGGTCCGTCCTGGCCGGCGCCGGAGTACGGGGCGGTGAAGATGTCGCCGGGTTGCTGCCCCGCGGCGGAGGCGGTGACGGTCATCACCGGGACCTGCAGTTCGGGGCGCGAATGGAACACATTCAGTTCGCCGGCTTTGGCGGCCGGGTTGGGGCTCGACGCCGGGTGTCCGAGCGGGTCGGGCACGGAGGTCGTGAAGTGGAACTGGAAGGGGTAGCGCTTGCCGGCGCTTGCGAGCTTGCCGCGTACGGTCACGAGCTCGCCGGCGTTGAAGCCCTTGGCGGGGACGAAGCTGGCGCCGTCGCCTTGCGAATAGGCCTCCAGGCGCCCGGAGTGGTTGCCGCTGCGCGAGCCGCTGACAGAAACCGCCGAGAGGTCGCTCACCGGGTATCCGAGCAGGCTGATCTGGGTGTCGTCGGAGGCGTCGAGCGAGTCCGGCAAAGGCGAAACCGCCATGTTGGTGCCAGGCAGGAGGTCTGAGCGGTTCAGTTGCGAGGGCACGCAGAGGGGCGCCGACGGACCTTTATAAGCGGCGTTCTCGGCGGCGATCCGCTTCGCCCCGAAGGCCAAGGCCGCGACCGAGCCGGTGGCGATCGCGACTCCGAGCAGCACGAGCGCCCTGCCCAGCAGGTGCGTTTTGATCGTGTTTTGAGCGAATGGGCGGCGCGGCATGCGATTACGGGCGTCTCCTGCGGGCGCGGGTCTGTCTCTCCCCTAGACTTGTACGACCCTATCGCGGCAAACCCTGGCCGAACCTAAGAAGTTGCGAGGAAAGAGCGTAAGAACTTATGAAATCGAGCGGTCAGAACGCACTCAGAAGACTGGCGACTCCGTGTAGCGGCCGAAGACCTGCTGCAGCGACTCGATGATCTCGCCCTCGCTGGCGCAGGCGCGGGCGCACTCGATCAGCGGGCCCATCAAATTGGCCTTGCCCGCTGCCGTGCTCCGCAGCTCAGCGAGTGTGCGCTCCACCTCGGCGCCGCTGCGCCGCGCGCGTGCTGACTGCAGACGGTCGATCTGCTTGCGCTCCAAGGCCGGATCGATGCGCAGGGTCTCAGGCTCCTCCTCGTCGCCCTCGCAGAAGCGGTTGACTCCGACCACGACGCGCTCGCCCGCGTCGATGTCCTGCTGCAGCGTGAACGCCGCGTCGGCGATCTCGCGCTGGGGGTAGTTGCGCTTGACCGCCTCAACCATCCCGCCGAGCTCGTCGATCTTTGAGAAGTATTCGTAGCAGCGCGCCTCCATCTCGTCGGTCAGCGCCTCCACGAAGTAGGAGCCGCCCAGCGGGTCTGCCGTGTTGGCGACGCCGGACTCGTGTGCGATCACCTGCTGAGTGCGCAACGCGATTCGCACGGCCTCCTCGGTCGGCAGTGCCAAGGCCTCGTCATAGGAGTTCGTATGCAGCGACTGCGTCCCGCCGAGCACGCCCGCCAAA
>DATHMQ010000011.1:0-15498 GCA_035486935.1 Solirubrobacteraceae bacterium | reverse complement strand
TTTCCGGTGGCCTTAGCGAGGGGGAAACACCTCTTCCCATTCCGAACAGAGAAGTTAAGCCCCTCAGCGCCGATGGTACTTGGCTCGCAAGGGCCTGGGAGAGTAGGACGCCGCCGGTTTCTTTACGCACACGAGCCGCCCTTTGGGCGGCTCGTGGCGTTTCTATGGCCCTCGTGACCAGGCCCATTCGGTACTAGGGGTTCCTTGAAGACCCCGTCCCGCGCGGCAGCACCGCGCAAGATCTCTCCGGCGAGAAGGAGCCGCGCGACACTCCGGCGCAAGCTCGCCCACCGACAGGACATAGACAGATCTGCTCCGCAGACGCAACAACCCCCGGACGCCGCGCACCGAGACGACTCCGTAGAGCCATCCGATGTGGATGCACGGTCTCGCGACCATCGCATCGGTCATCGGAGCCTTCCCACGAGAAGGGGGAAGGCTCGATGGTCCACTCGTCCTGGTCGACCTCCCAGTCGACGTCGTAATCGTCCTCGAGCAACAGGAAAGAGCGGACCAGCTGCAACGTCCTCATGAGACGCAACGGCACTCCGGGTTTGCGTGATGAACAGAACATGTGTTCGTAGAGTACGAACGCCTGCGGACGGAACGGGAGCGAACAGGTGTTTGTGTGCCCAATTTGCCCAGGCTGGGCTCATGAAATGGCTCAACCAAGCGGATTTGCGGCGCTTCGCGTCTGCAACGAGAATTGCGCGGAGCGTCCGCTTTTGGGCCCGGGTGGGGCCGGTTGGTGGTCCGAAAAGAGGCGATGCCCCGTGCGCGCGTGGGGGGGCATCGCCTCTTTTGGGATGTTGGCCGCCAGCAGAGTCCACAGGACGGAAAGCACCGAATCGAGGGAGGGTCTGAGGCGCCCCGCTCGAACTAGTCACCGAGATGGCTGTTACGCTTGCCAGGCGCTCAACCCAGGAACCGACCGAGGTTCCTCGCAGGCGTATTCAGCTAATGGAGAAGTTCGTCATCGAAGGCGGCGCCCCGCTCTCCGGCACGATGGTCCCGGCCGGGAACAAGAACGGCGCCCTGCCCATCCTCGCCGCCTGCCTGCTGACGGAGGATGAGATCGTCGTGCACAACGTGCCGCGCATCCGCGACGTGGACGCAATGCTTGCGATCCTCAAATCCCTCGGCGTGTCGTTCGAGTGGCGCGGTGCCAACGAGCTGGCCCTGTGCGCCGCCGACGTGCACGACACCGAGATCGACCCGGAACTAGCTGAGCAGATCAGAGCATCGTTCCTACTTGCCGGCCCACTGCTCGCGCGCTTCGGCCGTGCGCTGATGCCACCTCCAGGCGGCGATGTGATCGGCCGTCGGCGCCTCGACCCTCACCTGGACGCGTTCAGGGCGATGGGGGCGGATACGGAGTGCAACCGCGAGATCGTCTTGAGCGCCCCGCGCGGCCTGCGCCCAACCGACGTGTTCATGGACGAGCCCTCGGTGATGGCCACCGAGAACGCGCTGATGGCGGCTGCGCTGACGCCTGGTACCACCGTGATCGGCAACGCCGCCTGCGAGCCCCACGTGCAGGACCTGGCCCGCATGCTCGTGAAGATGGGCGCCGACATCCAGGGCATCGGCTCGAACCTGATCGCGGTCGGCGGCGCCAAGCGCCTGCACGGCTGCGAGCACACAGTCGCGCCCGACCACATCGAGATCGGCAGCTTCATGGCGCTCGCCGGCGTGACCGGCGGCGAACTGCGCATCAAGGACACGGTGCCGGGCGACCTGCGCATCATCCGGCTGGTGTTCGAGCGCCTCGGCTTGCGCTCGGTGCTCGACGGCGACGACGTGATCGTCCCGGGCGAACAGAAGCTCGTGGCGCAGTCGGACATCGGTGGCTACAAGTGCAAGGTGCAGGACGGCCCCTGGCCCGCGTTCCCGGCCGATCTGACTTCGATTGCCGTCGCCCTCGCCACGCAGGCCTCAGGCTCGATCCTGGTGCACGAGTGGATGTTCGAGAACCGTCTGATCTTCACCGACAAGCTGATCCTGATGGGCGCCGACATCGTGATGTGCGATCCGCACCGCGCGATCGTCACCGGGCCGCGCCGCCTGCGCGGCGAGCGCGTGGAGTCGCCCGACATTCGCGCCGGCATGGCGGTGCTGCTCGCGGCGCTGTGCGCGGAGGGACGCAGCGAGATCGGCAACATCCGTCAGATCGACCGCGGCTACGAGCGCATCGACGAGCGTTTGCGCGAGCTTGGCGCTCGCATCGAGCGAGTCGCCACAGAGCCAGTGCACGCGTAAGGCGCGGCTACTCTCTTTGCTCGATGCCCCCTGGGTGCGCGTGGGGCATTGCGATTTTGCAAAGCAAACGCACCACCGTGGCGCACCTCGTCGCCGCAGTCCGATTGAATGGCGAGACATGACCAAACCAATTCCAAGCCGACTGCTCCGAGACCCATGATCCATCCGATACCCAGCGGCACCCGGGACGTGCTCCCGGACGAGACGCGCGAGGTGCGCGCCATCACCGACGCTTTGCGTGGCGTGTTCGAGCGCCATGGCTACGGCGAGGTGTACACGCCCGCGCTGGAGTACGAGTCGGTGCTCGCCCGCGCCGACATGGCCGAAGCCAAGCTGGCCTATCGCGTCTTTGACGAGTCCGGAGCTGCGCTCGTATTGCGCTCGGACATGACAGTGCCGATCGCACGCGTGGTCGCCACTCGCTACCCAACCGAAGAGCCGCCGCTGCGCTTTTGTTACCTGGCCCACTGCTATCGCGGTGTACGCCCGCAGCGTGGCCAGCCACGCGAGCTGCTGCAAGCCGGAATCGAGCTGATCGGCGCGCCCGCTCCACAGGGGACCGCCGAGGCGCTTGGCGTGCTGTGCGCGGCACTGGACACGGTGGGTCTGGAGGGCTATCGCATCGGTCTCGGCGACGCCTCGCTGTTCACCTCGCTGATGGCCGGCGTTGGAGTGCCCGAGCAGGCACGACCGCGTCTGCTCGAAGCGCTTGCCGACCGCGACTTCGTCGGGCTGGAGGAGGAACTCTCGCAGCTGGATCTGGCCGAGGCCGACCGGGAGCTGCTGTTAAGCGTGCCCCAGCGCCGCGGCGGACCGGAGCTGCTCGAGGCCGCCGAGGGGGTTGTGGTGGACGCGGTCGCGAACATGCGCGAAGTGCACCGGCTGCTCGAGCCGGACGTCGCCGAACGGGTGATCTTCGACCTTGGCCTGGTGCGCAGCATCGGCTACTACACGGGCGCCATATTCGAGGTGTATGACCCTGCGCTTGGCACCCCGATCGGCGGCGGTGGTCGCTACGACGAGCTGCTCGGCCGCTTCGGCCGTCCGTTGCCTGCCGTCGGCTTCGCGCTCGAAATCGATCGTCTGCACGTCGCTCTGATGGGCGAGGAGCGCGGTACAGGGGCGTCGTTGTGATGGGCGTCGCGAAAGATCCGTCGAAGACGAGCGGCGACTTGACGAGTGCCACCGGCGGGCTCACGATCGCCGTCCCGCGCGGTGCCCTGTTCAAGGAGACGGTCGATCTGTTGAGCGGGCTCGGCCTCGACACCTCCGAGCTGCGCTCCAACGACCGCAAGCTGCTGTTCGAGGACATCGGCGTGATCACGATGCGACCGTCGGACGTGCCCACCTACGTGGAGTCCGGAGCCGCCGACATCGGCATCACCGGAAAGGACGTGCTGCTCGAGCAGGCCACGGCGCGGGGCGAGGGCGGGCGCGAGGTGTACGAGCTGCTGGACTTGGGCTATGGCCGCTGCACAATGGTGCTGGCCAGCAAGGCGGGCCCCGACCCGGCTGCCGAGGCCCTACGCCGGCTCGGCGTGATGCGCGTTGCCACCAAGTATCCCCGCATCGCCGAACGCCACCTGGAGGAGACCGGCAGGCAGGCTGAGATCGTCGAGGTCAAGGGCTCGGTCGAGCTAGCGCCGCTGACAGGCATGGTCGAGGCGATCGTCGACCTCACCGCCACAGGCACGACGCTGCGCGAACACGATCTGATCGTGCGCGAGGAGATCGTCGAGTGCACGGCGCGCCTGATCGCGAACCCCGTGTCACACAAGCTGCGGGCGCGGGAGATCGACAAGCTGTTGGAGCGCCTGCGTGCTGATTGAGCGGCTGACGCTCACAGACACTGAGCAACCAGACGCTGCAAGACGTGCGGTGGCCGACCTACGCCGGATGATCGGCGGTATCGAGGGAATCGAGCAGACCGTCGCCGCAATCGTCGCGCGCGTGCAGGCCGAAGGTGACGAAGCGGTACTGCAGTACACGCGCGAGCTCGACACGAATGGGGCAGAGCCGCCTGCGCTGCGGGTCCCCGGCGAGGAGCTTGACGAGGCGCTCGAGCAGATGCCCCTCGACGTCGTCGCTGGGCTGCAGGTCGCGATCGCGAACGTCGCGCGTGTCGCGGACGCATCGATCGGCGCCGACAACATTGCCGTCGACCTGGCGCAGGGGCACACCGTCACCTTGCGCGAGCTGCCAGTGAGCGCAGCCGCCGTCTACGCACCAGGAGGCCGCGCCGCCTATCCGAGCACGGTCGTGATGGGCGTCGTGACAGCGCGCGCCGCCGGCGTGCTCGACGTGGCCGTCTGCACTCCGCCAGGCCCCGACGGCCAGGCCCATCCATCGGTCCTGGCCGCCTGCCGACTTTGTGGCGTCGAGCGTGTGTACCGCATGGGCGGCGCGCAGGCGATCGCGGCGCTTGCCTTTGGCACGGAGTCCATCGAGCGAGTGGACGTGGTCGTCGGCCCTGGCAACCAGTACGTGCAGGAGGCCAAGCGACGCCTTTCGCACATCGTCGGCATCGACGGCTACGCCGGGCCGAGCGACCTGATGGTGGTGTTCGGCGCCGATGCCGATCCGCGACCGATCGCACTGGACCTGCTGGCCCAGGCCGAGCACGGCGCCGGCAGCCTCGTGGCGGGCGTGTCGAGCTCGCGCGCGGCGCTCGACGCCGTGGCCGGCGAGATCGAGCGCGAGGCCGTCTCCTGGCCGCAGCTGCAGCCGGACGCATGCGTGCTGATCGAGACCGCCACCCCGGCCGCCGGGGTCGAATTGGCCAACGAGTTCGCCCCCGAGCATCTGCAGCTGATGGGAGCCGCCGAGCAGGCGCTCGCCCATCGCGTGCGCACGGCAGGCTGCCTCTTCCTTGGGCGCAACGGGGCCACCGCCTTCGGCGACTACACGGCCGGCTCCAACCATGTGCTCCCGACCGGGGGAGCAGCTCGCTTCGCCTCCACGCTCTCTCCGCGTCACTTCCGCCGCCGCATGTCGGTGGTCGAGATCGGCGACGAGGCCGCCGCCAAGCTGGCTCGCGCGGGCGCGCCGATCGCAAACGCCGAGGGTTTCCCCCTGCACGCCAAGTCGATGTTGGCGCGAGTAAGGGAGAATGAGACCCGATGAGCCGAGAAGCGACAATCGAGCGCAAGACCGCTGAGACAGAGGTGCGCCTGACGCTCGTGCTCGACGGCAGCGGCCAGGGCACGCGCGAGACCGGTGTGGGCTTCCTCGATCACATGCTCGACCTGCTGGCTCGCCATGGACGCTTCGACCTCGACGTGCAGGTGACGGGCGACCTGCAGACGGGCGCCCACCATACCGCCGAGGACACGGCGATCGTGTTCGGCCAGGCGTTGGATCGCGCGCTCGGCGACCGCGCGGGCATCTACAGGTATGGATTTGGGGTCGTGCCGATGGACGAGGCCCGCGCCAGTTGCACGATCGACATCTCCGGTCGCCCGTTCACGTTGTTCGAGGCTGACCTGCCGCCCGGCTCGACAGGCGGTTTCGACCACGAGCTGACAGAAGAGTTCTTCAGGGCGCTGGCCAATTCGGCCAAGCTCACGCTACACCTGGAGGTGCAGACGGGCACGAACGCCCATCACATGATCGAGGTGGCGTTCAAGGCCTTCGCGCGCGCCCTGCGCCAAGCCGTGGCGCTCGACCCTACCGAGAGCGGCGTGCCGAGCACGAAGGGTACGCTGACGGCATGAGGGTCGGGCCACGCACCGCAGTGAAGCTAGTCTGACAGTAACCATGGCAGCAGAGACTCAGATCAATGCCACCAGGCTGCTGGACGAGCCCATCGACATCGCCGTCGTCGACTACGGCATGGGCAATCGCCGCTCGGTCGAGAAGGCGCTGGCGCACATCGGCGCGAACGTGACCGTCACCAACGACCACGAGCGGCTGCGTGCCGCGGCCGGCCTTGTCGTACCGGGGGTGGGCGCCTTTCCGCGTGGCATGGCCAAGCTGTGCGAGCTCGGCTTGGACGAGCTCTTGCGCGAGCGTCTCGCCGTAGGCACCCCGGTGCTGGGAATCTGCCTCGGCATGCAGCTCGGCTTCGAGCGCTCGACCGAGCAGGGCGGTACACCGGGCCTGGGTGTGATCGGCGGCGAGGTGCGCGAGCTGCAGCGCGGCTCGTTGAAGCTGCCGCACATCGGCTGGAACGAGGTCAGCCTGGTTGGCGGCTCGCCGCTGACCGAGGGTCTGCCCGAGCGCTGCGCCTTCTACCACGTGCACTCCTTCGCGCCGGTGCCGAGCTCTGCCGAGGACATTCTTGGAACCTCCGTCTACGGCGCCCCGTTCGCAAGTGTCGTGGCTCACGAGAGCTTCTATGGCGTGCAGTTTCACCCGGAGAAGTCCTCGGCGGCCGGCTTGCGCCTGCTGGCGAACTTCGGAGGCATCTGCGCGCGCGCCTCGGTGCCGGTCGGCTCGTGAGGTACGCCGCAAGCTGGAGGACCCCGCGCGCGCACGGGGTTGGCTCATGAACCTGTATCCGGCGATCGACATGCTCGGCGGCAAGGCCGTGCGCCTGGTCAAGGGCGACTTCGAGGCCAAGAAGGTCTATGACGAGGACCCATTGTCGGCGGCGAGCGAGTGGGTACAGGCGGGGGCCAAGCGCCTGCACGTCGTCGACCTCGACGGAGCGAAGGCCGGTAGCCCTGCGAACCTCGATCACGTCGGGCGGATCGTTAAAGAGCTCGGGGTGCCGGTCCAGTTCGGCGGCGGCCTGCGCTCGCTCGCCGCGATCGAGGACGTGTTCGCGATCGGCGTGGAGCGCGCGATCCTCGGGACGGCAGCTTTCACCGAGGAGACCTTGCTCGGAGAAGCGCTGGGACGCTGGCCGGGGAAGGTGCTCGTGTCGGTCGACGTGCGCGGCGGCCGCGTGGCGACGGCAGGCTGGACCGAGACGATCGACGGCGGCCCGCGCGAGATCATCGGCGAGCTGGCCGCCCGCGGCGCGCGCGAGCTGGTCTATACCAACGTCGACCGCGATGGGATGCTGCAGGGCCCCGACCTGGAGGAAGTCGAGCGCGTCGCCGAGGCCGTGCCCGGCAGCTTCGTCTACTCCGGCGGCATTGGTTCGCTCGCCGACCTTGAAGGACTGGCGAGCCTGGACGCACCGGCGCTCAGCGGCGTGATCGTCGGTAAGGCCCTGTATGAGCGACGCTTCACGATTCCCGAGGCCCAAGTCGCACTGAGGGAGTAGATGCGTAGTTCGGTGGGCGCATGCGCCCACCGGGGGACCGCACATGTGCGGTCCCCAGACAGGGCCGCATGCGGCCCTGTCGGTCGTGCCACATGTGGCACGACCCCCAACCATCTACGCTAGGCGGATGCACTACAAGCGTGTGATCCCCTGCCTAGACGTGGACGGCGGTCGCGTCGTCAAGGGCGTGGAATTCCTCGACATCCGCGACGCCGGCGACCCCGTCGAGCTGGCTGCCCACTACGACCGCGAGGGTGCCGACGAGCTGGTGTTCCTCGACATCACGGCCACCCACGAGCGCCGAGACACGATCGTCAAACTCGCGCGCAACACTGCCGACGACGTGTTCGTGCCGTTCACGATCGGCGGCGGCATCCGCTCGGTGGGAGACGCCCAGGCGGTGCTCGACGCCGGCGCCGACAAGGTATCGGTCAACTCGGCAGCGCTCGCGCGCCCGGAGCTGATCGACGAGCTCGCCGCGGTCTTCGGGGCTCAATGCGTGGTGCTGGCAATCGATGCCAAGGGAAGCGGCTCGGGCGGAGGCGCCGATGAGAACGGGTCCCCGACGAGCTGGCAAGCGTATGTGGCCGGTGGGCGCACCTCCACGGGCCGCGACGCGGTGCAATGGGCACGCGAGGGGACAAGCCGCGGAGCGGGAGAGATCCTGCTCACGAGCATGGATCGCGATGGCACGAGCGACGGCTACGACCTGCCTTTGACGAGCGCCGTCAGCTCGGCAGTCGACGTGCCGGTGATCGCCTCCGGGGGAGCGGGAGAGTTGCAACACCTCGTCGAGGCGCTGCAGGCCGGGGCCGACGCCGTGCTGTGCGCCTCGATCTTCCACTACAACCGGCACACCGTGGCGCAGGCCAAGCAACATCTTGCGGCGGCCGGCATCCCGGTGCGCATCGACTGAGTCAAGGACGTGAGCGGCAAAAGTGTCTTGGAGCGCCTGCGCGAGCTGGCCGGCGGGGGTGAGCTGCTAGACGCCGCGCGCGAGCACGACGCTGAGGTCGAGCTGGTCGGCGGGGCGGTGCGCGACATCTTGCTCGGTCGGATTCCGCGTGAGCTGGACGTCGTCGTGGCCGGCGACGTGCGCGTGTTCGCGCAGCAGCTTGCCGAGCGGCTGGAGCCTGCCGAGGTGACCTACCACGAGCGCTTTCACACCGCGGTCATGCGCTGGCCGGAAGGCGAGATCGACATCGCCATGCGTCGCAGCGAGACCTATGCGGCCCCAGGCGCTCTACCGGAGGTCGCTCCGGGCAGCGCGCAACAGGATCTCGAACGCCGCGACTTCACGATCAACGCGATCGCTGTGGCGCTCGCCGGGGAGCAGGCGGGACAGCTGCGCTCGGTGGAGGGCGCCCTCGAGGATCTCGCCGCACGCCGCCTGCGGGTCTTGCACGACGCGAGCCTCAGCGACGATCCGACGAGGATCCTACGACTCGTGCGCTACGCCGCACGCCTGGGCTTCGAGATCGAGCCGCACACCGCCGAACTGCTGACCGCGGCGA
The DNA here is from genome assembly GCA_035486935.1 of Solirubrobacteraceae bacterium. Lineage (GTDB taxonomy): Bacteria > Actinomycetota > Thermoleophilia > Solirubrobacterales > Solirubrobacteraceae > Palsa-744. Next base: position 6,513 of record DATHMQ010000011.1, on the reverse strand, counting down.
CCGCCGGCGGCGCCCTGCGGACGCTCTCCGGTCAGCGCCTCGGCGCGGAGCTGCGCCTGGCGCTGGCCGAACCCGAGCCGCTCGCGCCGTTGGCCGAGCTGGAGCGCCTTAGCGTCCTGCGCGCATGGCAGCCGGGCGTGAGCTTTGACGAGGCTTTGGCACGCGCAGCCCTCCAGGCGCTGCCCGAGGACGGCTCCGTGCGCCTGTTGCTCGCCGCGTCGCTCCTGCTCGACCTGTGTCGCCAACTCGACCGCGAGGAGACCGAGCCGGCGATGCGCGGCTTTCTCTACGACCTCGAGCTCCCGGCAGGCGAGGCCGATCGAGTGTTCGGCATGGCCGTCAGTGCGGTATTCGCAAGCGATCACGTGGACGGCGTGGAGATGCTCTCCGAAGTGCTCGAGCTGATGCTCGGCACGCCCGTGGAGTCGCTCGCGCTCGCCGCGGCGACCTGCGAACTGCGCGACGGTCCCGGCTCCGACGGTGTCCAGGTCATCGACGAATGGCTCAACCGGCGGCGCCACATTGCCTTGGAGCTCACCGGCGACGATCTGCTGGCGGCCGGCGTACCGGAGGGCCCGGAGGTGGGCGCGCGCCTGGAGGAGTCCTACCGGCTGTTGCTGGAAGAGCGAATCGAGCCTGGACGCGAGAGCGAGTTGCGCGCCGCGCTGGAGGCGAGGATATGAGCCACCGTCACGTACGCATAGGCTGGAGACTCCACCTGTGATGACAGATACCCATCAGGACCGTTACCGATGAGTGCCGCACAATCGGGCGAGCTTGCGACTGAGCTTTTCGAATTGCCAGGAGGCGGCCTTGCTACCTTCACGGGACGCGCTCAGGGCAATATGTCCAGTGTCGGTGGAGACGGTGCAGCGCATGGGCTCGAGGCCCGCGAGCGTTTGCGCGAGGCGCTTGGCGTGCGACGTCTGCTGCGTGGCTATCAGGTGCACGGCACCGTTGTGGGCAGGGTTCTCGCGGACGGCGCCTACGCTGGTCTCAGCATCGGCGAGCAGCCTGGCTTGGAGAACGCCTTCGAACGCGAAGACTCCACCGACCAGCCGACATTCGAGGCCGACGGTCATGCGCTCGCGGCTCCGGGCATGGCCGCGATGGTGCTCACCGCCGACTGCATCCCGGTGGCGCTGGGCGCGCAGGGAGCTGTGGCAGCGCTTCACGCCGGTTGGCGCGGGCTCGCCGGCGGCGTGCTCGAGGAGGGGGTTCGCGCCTTGCGCGAGGTTGGCGGGCGGGGCGATGTGGTGGCGGTCGTCGGCCCTTGCGCCGGCGCCTGTTGCTATGAGGTCGGCGAGGAGGTCCACGCGGCCTTCGCCGGTGTCCATCGCGAGGGTCGCCTGATCGATTTGCGCGCGATCGCCCACGAAAAGCTGCTTGCCGCAGGTGTGTCTGAGGTGCTCGATGCCGAGGCGTGCACGATCTGCGACGAGCGCTTCTTTTCTCATCGTCGCGAAGGGACTCGCGCCGGTCGCCAGGCTGGGCTCGCATGGATCGCTCAATGAGCTCCACGTCTTTCCCACCAGGGATCTCCCCTGACTATGGGTGTGGAGCTCAATGGTGCAGCTGATCCACGGCCTGCAGGTCGAGCGTGTCCACATCAACCTGGCCGCCGTACGCGAGGAGATCGCAGCAGCGGCGACACGCGCCGGGCGCGACCCGCGCGAGGTCGAGGTACTTGCGGCCTGCAAGTACGTGTCGATCGAGGAGCTGCCGGTGCTCGCCGAGGCGGGTATCGGGCTGGTCGGCGAGAATCGTGCTCAGGATCTACAGCAGAAGGTCGCCGCCCACGGCGGCCTGTTCGCATGGGACTTCATCGGCGCGTTGCAAAGCAAACACGTGCGCGCCATCGTCCCGCACGTGCGCCTGATCCATTCCCTGGCAAGCGATTCCGCTTTGCGCGAGCTCGAGCGCCACAGCGATCGGGCGCGCCCGGGGCTGAGGGTGCTGGTCGAGGTCAACCTCGCCGGCGACCCGGCAAAGGAAGGAATAGTTCCCGAGCAGCTCGACGCCTTCGTCGCACGCTCGCCTTTCCCGGTCGCGGGCCTGATGACGATGCCGCCGCTGGCCGATGACCCCGAGCAGAGCAGGTCGTGGTTTCGAGCTTTGCGCGAGTTGGCGCAGGAACGCGGCTTGGGCGAGCTGTCGATGGGCACCACTCAAGACTTCAGGGTGGCCGTCGAAGAGGGCGCCACAATTGTGCGGATTGGCACGCGGTTGTACGCTTAGGGTTCGAGGAAACGGGTTCCAAGCACTCGGCCTGCCAAGATTGGAATCGTCGGTATGAGCAGGGAAAAGCCCGTTCTCCACGAAAACGCCCTCTAGCAATGGCATTTCGCGACTCATGGCACCGTGCTCTCGTGTACTTCGGCTTGGCCGAGGAGTATCACGACGACTACGAGGAGCCCCCACACGAGGAGGAGATAGCCGACCGCTATCGCGAGCGCCCCAACGTGCGCCGCCTCTCACCGCGTCGCCGCCGCGACGAGTTCGACGAGATCTTCGCCGACGACGAACCGCGTGGACGCCCGACGACAACGTTGCGACCGGTCGGTCGTGGCAACGGCGACGTACGCGTGCACCTCGTCATCCCCAAGTCCTTCAACGACGCCCAGCAGATCGCCGACAAGTTCAAGGACTCGATCCCGGTCATCCTGAATCTGCAGGGCGCCGACACCGACCTGTCAAAGCGCCTGATCGACTTCGCCAGCGGCCTCACATACGCGCTCGACGGCGGCATGCAGCGGATCGCCGACAAGGTCTTCATGCTCACCCCACGCAACGTCGAGATCTCGGCCGAGGAGCGGGCGAGGTTGATCGAAAAGGGCTTCTTCAACCAATCCTGACGCTTGATAGCCGTGAGGGCCGGTAGCCTGACTGCCCTATGGATATCGGTCTAATCGGTTGCGGAAACATGGCGCGCGCGATGGCGCGTGGATGGGGTCGGCCGGTGCTGTGCTTCGACCCTGTGGCCGAGCGTGCACAGGCGTTGGCGCAAGAGACGGGGGGAGAGGCGCTCGGCTCGAACGCCGAGGTGGCCGCACGCGCCGATCTGGTGGTGCTCTGCCACAAGCCCGCCCAGTTGGGCAGGATCGCCGCGGAGGTGGCACCCGCCGCCAAGGCGGTCGCGTCGATCCTGGCAGCCACGTCGCTTGAGAAGCTGAGGAACGCCTATCCCGAGGTCCCCGTGTATCGCTTCCTGCCCTCGCTGCCGGCAGAGGTCCGCGGCGGCGCGATCGTGCAGGCCAGCGATCCCAAGCACGACCCTGGGCTCGCCGACACGCCAATCGACACCGAAGTGCGCGAACTGTTCGCCGAGCTTGGCACGCTCGTCGTGCTGGACGACTCGCTCGTGGACGTCGCGATGGGTCTGATGTCCTGCGCCCCCGCCTACGTGGCGCTGGTGGCCGAGGCACAGGTCGACGCGGGCACGCGTCGCGGCATCCCACCGGCTCAAGCCTCGGTACTGGTCACCGCGACACTGGCCGGCACAGCCGAGCTGTTGCGCCGGCGCGACTACGACACGCTGGCGGTGCGTCGTGAGGTCACCTCGCCCGGAGGTGTCACCGCACGCGGACTGGCTGCACTCGAGCGTGGCGGCCTGCGAGCGGCATTCGACGACGCACTCGATGCGGTGCTCGGGGAGCAGCAGCAGTGATCGTGCTGCTCGCCAGCGTGCGCACCGAAATCGCCGGCTACCTCTCGACGCTGATCTACGTCTACACGTTGCTGATCATCCTCTACATCGTGACTCAGCTTTTGTTCGCTTTCGGCGTGCGCCCGCCCTATTCGCGCGCGAGCGACGCGGTTCTCAGCTTCCTGCGCGACGTGTGCGACCCTTACCTGCGCATCTTCAGACGCATCATCCCGATGGTCGGGGCGTTCGACTTCAGTCCGATCGTGGCGATCATCGTGCTGTCGCTGGTGGGCAACCTGCTCGTCAGCCTGATCCACGGTTGAGCCAAGTGGCCAAACGCCCGGTCCGTCTCTCTGTGCTCTCCCAGACGCGCCCCTCCGGGCATGCTCGTCAGGCTGCCCTGGTGTGGCTGTGGACCGTCCTGGTGATGGCGGTCGTCGTGGCACTCGATCAGCTCTCCAAGGCCGCTGTGCGCAAATCGATCGTCCCGGGCGAAACGCGGAGCGTGCTGCCCGGCATACAGCTCGTCGATACCCGCAACCAGGGTGTGGCTTTCGGCTTCCTACCGGGTCGTCATGTCATCGTGAGCGTGCTCGTCGGCGCCGCGCTGCTCGTGCTGCTGGTCTACTTCGCGCGCCACTACGACAAGCCCATGATCTGGCTTCCAACAGGGATGCTGCTCGGCGGCGCGCTCGGCAACATCATCGACCGACTGCGGGTGGGATCGGTGACGGACTTCATCAAGTTCCCATTGGGCTGGCCGCCGTTCAACCTCGCCGACGCCAGCATCACGCTCGGCGTGCTGTTGCTGCTGATCGTCGTCGAGAAGCGGGAATGACGCCGCAACTCGAGATCGCCTGGCAAGACGAGCACCTGCTGGTCGTCGACAAGCCCGCGGGCCTTGTCGTGCATCCGGCGCGCGGACACCGCGAGGGCACGCTCTCTCAACTTCTCACCGACACGGTCGGCGGTGTGGCAGGGGGCGATCCCGATCGCCCCGGAATCGTACATCGCCTGGATCGCGACACCTCAGGACTGCTCGTGGTCGCCCGCAGCGAGGAGGCTCACCGGCTGCTGCAAGAGGCCCTGCGCGAGCGTCTAATCGAGCGCGAATACCTAGCGCTCGTCGAGGGCTTGCCGCCCGCGCGCACCGGAACGATCGAGGCGCCGATCGGGCGCCACCCGCGGATTCGCACGCGCATGGCGGTCGGCGGTACGGCAAGTCGCGAAGCACGCACCCATTTCACGCTCGAGCGCTCCCTGCCCGGTGTGTCGCTGTTGCGCTTGCGCCTGGACACGGGACGCACCCATCAGATCCGCGTTCACCTGCAGGCGATCGGGCACCCCGTATGCGGCGATCCCGAATACGGCACGGGTGGGTGGGATCTGAGTCTCGGTTTGACGCGCCAGTTCCTGCACGCGACGCGCCTTGCCTTTCCCCACCCGATCACAGGAGAGCCGATCGAGGTCGACTCGCCACTGCCTGAAGACCTGCACGAAGCGCTCGCACGAGCCGAGGCCGGTCCCGGCGGCTAGCGGTCATGCCGGCGCTGCACCGGATCGGCCGACTGGCGTCCAGTTCGCTCGGAGGGCGCTGAACCGGCTGCGGGCGGTAGACTGAGCCGTCGTACCCAATCTCAATGCCGTGCGACTGCGCAACGCGGCCCTGCCCGAACCACGCGCCCAAAGCGTGCTCGGGTCCGCGACGCACCGCCCGGATTCAAGCAAGATCAAAATAAGGGAGCACCCGTGAGTCAAGTTGGAATCGCGGACATGCTGGAGGCCGGAGTCCATTTCGGCCATCAGACACGCCGCTGGAACCCGAAGATGCGCCGCTTCATCCATGGCGAGCGCAACGGCATCTACATCATCGACCTGCTGAAGACCGCAGTGCTTTTGCAGCAGGCCCAAGAAGTCGCAGCCCAGATCGCCCATCGCGGCGGCACCGTGCTGTTCGTCGGCACCAAGAAGCAGGCCCGCGACGCCATCAAGGAGGTCGCCGAGGCGGCCGACATGCCCTACGTCAACCACCGCTGGCTCGGTGGCCTGTTGACCAACTTCCAAACCATCAACCAGCGTATCCGTCGCCTGCACGATCTCGAACGCTACGAGACCGAGGGGCAGCTCGCACTGCTCCCGACCCGCGAGCGCATGGCCGCCCAGGCCGATCTGGCCAAGCTGCGGGCCAACCTCGGCGGCGTCAAGAATATGCAGCGCACTCCCAACGCGCTGTTCGTGATCGACCTGAACGTCGAGGCGATCGCCGTGCGCGAAGCCCAGCGTCTGCGTATCCCGATCATCGGACTGGTGGACACCAACTGCGACCCCGATGGGATCGACTACGTGATCCCCGGCAACGACGACGCGATGCGCTCGTGCGCGCTGATCGCCAAAGCGATCGGCGACGTGGTCGCTCAGGGTCACGCTGTCTTCCGCGCCGAGGAGGAGAAGGCTCGCGCCGAACGTGCCGAGCAGGCAAAGCGCGAGGCTGAGGAGCGCGCCCGTCGCGAGGCCGAGGAACAGGCCAAGCGCGAGGCCGAGCTGGCAAAGCGCGAGGCCGAGGAGCAGGCGGCCAAGGAGGCCGCGGAGAAGCAGGCGGCCGCCGTGGCAGCTCAAGCTGCTGCCGCCAAGGCAGCGGAGCCCGCTCCTGCGCCGGCGGCCCCGGCCGCAGCGGCCCCAACCCAGCCTGCCAAGCCTGCCGCTGAGCAAGCGGCCTCGGCCCCGGCTCCGGCGGCGCAGGCTGCCAAGCCTGCCGTCGAGCAAGCTGCACCGGCTCAACCGCAGCCGGACGCGCCTGTCGCGAAGGAGCCCGCCCCGGCCGCCGCGGAGGCGCCTGCGGATACAGAGAGCAAACCAACAGATGCCGA
>DATHMQ010000010.1:0-15564 GCA_035486935.1 Solirubrobacteraceae bacterium | reverse complement strand
TCGAAGCACCCATGAAGCGCAGCGGCTCGGCCACGCGATCCACCGGGCGACGACGGATCGACTCGTCCCCGTCCAGTGTGAAAGAGCGTCCCTCCTGAGCCGCCAGCCAGCCGGGCAGCAGACGCAGCAGCGTACCGGCGTTACCGACGTCGATCGTCTCCGCCGGCAGTCGCGCCTCGCGCAAGCCCGTGCCACGTACGGTGATCACTCCGTCGCGCTCCTCCACCAGGGCGCCCAGCGCTCTCACTGCCGCGAGCGTCGAATCCGTGTCGGCCGCATGCAGATAGTTCTCGATCCGCGTCGGCTCGGAGGCCATGGCACCGAGCAGCGCAGCACGATGAGATATCGACTTGTCCGCGGGAGCCCTCAGCTCACCGTGCAGCCCGACAGAGGGCTCGAAGCGCACATCCATCGCGATCCAGCCTACGAGCCCGAGACGAGTCCTGCTCGCCTCAGCCTCGCTCGCTCCGCGCGCGCACGTTCGTTCCATGCGGCAAGTCGCTGTGCGTCGCCCGTGCGTAGGGTGTCCCGCACAGCGCTCAACTCCTCGATTGCCCCATCGAGCGCCTCGGCGAGCAGGTCTCGGTTGGAAAGGTATATGTCTGTCCAGATCGCGGGGTTGGCCCCGGCCACGCGCGTGGCGTCGCGAAAGCTCGGACCAGAGCCGAGAGGAACCTCGGGGTCGAGTGTCGCCCCGTGCGACTCGATGGACCGTACGGCTTGTGCGACAAGCACATTGGCAAGTACGTGCGGCAGGTGCGAGACGTTCGCCATCAGGCGATCGTGGGCATCGGGCGCGATCGCCGCCGGCTGTCCGCCAATGCGCTCGATGAATCCGCGCAGTCGCTCAACCGCCCAGGGTGCCGCGTCGACGGAGAGCTCGGCTCTGGCCTCGGCAGATGCGGCATCCGCCCCTGGCTCTTCGCTCGCAGCGCTGGGCGAGCCGGCGCCGGCGGCAGACCACGCCGCTCCGGCCGCGGGCGTGAGATACCAGGTAGCGCTCTCGAACAGATCCTCGCGAGCGCTGACCACTCCAGCCGTCTCCGCTCCAGCCAACGGATGTCCCCCGACGAAGCGTGGATCGGATATCGCGCCGACGATCGCGCGCTTGGTCGAGCCTACGTCGCTGAGCGCGCATTCGGAACCGGCCGTCTCCAGAGCGAGCAGGGCGGTGTCCGTCGCCGCCCCGACTGGCGTGGCTATGAACACGACGTCGGCCTCGCGCACCGCATCTGAAATCGTAAACGCCGACTCGTCGATCGCGCCAAGCTCGACTGCGCTCGAAAGCGCGCTCGCCTCGCGGTCGTAGCCGACGACGTATGCGCCGGTGCGACGGCGCGCGGCCAGGCCGATAGAGCCCCCGATAAGCCCGACCCCTAGCACCGCCAGCCTCACGCCGTGCTGAACACCTTCCCCGCGAGCGCGGCGACGCGCTCCACAGTGGCCGCGTACTCGGCGAAATCGTCGGCCAGGAGCGCCTGCGGACCGTCGCAAAGAGCCTCATCGGGGTTCGGGTGCACCTCGACGATGATTCCATCCGCCCCGGCGGCCGCGGCGGCAAGCGACATCGGCGCCACCAGCGAACGCCTTCCTGCCGCATGGCTAGGATCGACGACGACCGGCAGGTGCGAGAGCTCTTTGAGTACCGGCACCGCCTGCAGGTCGAGCGTGGTGCGGTAGCTGTTCTCGAACGTCTTGATCCCGCGCTCGCACAGCATCACGTCGCGGTTGCCTTCCTTGAGCACGTACTCGGCGGCCATCAGCAGTTCGTCGAGTGTCGCCGACAGGCCGCGCTTGAGCAGTACCGGGCACTTGGAGCGCCCGATCTCCGCCAGCAGAGGGAAGTTTTGCATGTTGCGCGCCCCGACCTGGATCACGTCGGCGACCTCGAGCACGGGCTCCAGGTCGCGTGCGTCCATCAGCTCGGTCACGATCGGCAGCCCCGTGCGCTCCTTCGCCTCGGCAAGCAAACGCAGGCCCTCCTGGCCGAGCCCTTGAAAAGCGTAGGGAGATGTGCGCGGCTTGTAGGCACCGCCGCGCAGCATCGCCACACCCGCCTCCTTGACGACGTCGGCTGTCTCCAGCAACTGCTCGCGCGATTCCACCGTGCAAGGCCCCGCGATCAGCGCAAAGTGATCGCCGCCGATCTTGCGTCCTTCGATATCGATCACGGTGCGCTCGCCGTGGCGAATCTGTGCCGAGGCAAGCTTGTAGGGCTTGAGGATCGGCATCACGCGATCCACCCCGGGCTGGCCCTCCAGGCCAAGGCCTTCCACGTTGACGTCCTGCTCCACATCGCCGATCGCGCCGATCACGGTCAGGCGCGCACCCTTGATCGGGTGCGCCAGGGCACCGGCGCCCTCGATCCTCTCGATTACCGCCTCGATCTCCTCATCGCTCGCGGTCTCCTTCATGACGATCATCATCGCTTCATCCTTTCAAGTACGGGTTGGTCGTGGCGTGCTCGTGCGTCTCCGTGAGATTGCGCTCGGCACGTGCCGATGAGAACGGCGCTCGGTCCCATGTAGGGGACCCGGTGCGACCTTGGACGCCTCCGCTCACGGTGGAGGCCAGGCCGGAGCGCCTAGCTAAATCGCCAGGCGCAGCGAAACGACCGATAGGACATGCGGGCACGCGCAGATGCGGGTGCGGGAGCGGATGTCGAGGCGGTCGTCGGCATGATCGTCTACAAGCTTTGTAGCAGACGCACGACCGGCAGTCCAGCACCGAGCGTCCGCCATCTCGGATTGTTCACAGCACTTCCGCGAGTGCATCGAGGAAGATCGCGTTCTCCTCGGAGGTCCCATAGGTCACACGCAGCGCACCCGGCTTGCCGAGCGCACCGCCGCCACGCACGAGCACACCGCGCTCGGCGAGGCCCTGCATCGCCTCCTGCTCTCGCAGCGCAGCCTGTTCCGGGTCATCCTCGCCAAAAGCGAACCAACAGAAGTTCGCCTGCGATTGCGCGGGCTCGATCCCAAGTGCGCGCAGGCGCTCGTCGACCGAGATGCGCTCGGCGATCGTGCGCGTCACGCGCTCGGTCACCGCGTCCTGGTGGGATAGGGCCTCCACGGCCGCGACCTGGGCGACGGCGTTGCAGAAGAAGGGCTGGCGGACCTGGTCGACCGCACGCGGCAGATCCTCCGAGCCGCACAGCGCGAAGCCGACGCGCAGGCCGCAGAGCCCGTAGACCTTGGAGAAGGTGCGCAACAGCACGAGGTTGGGATGGTGCGCGAGCAGTTCGACCGACGCGTCGGGGTCCTCGAGCAGGTTGAACTCGCAGTAGGCCTCGTCCACGATCACGCAAACGTGCTTGGGCACTTCCGCGAGGAACCCCGCGATGTCCGCGAGCGGCAGCGCGGTGCTCGTGGGGTTGTTTGGGTTGCACACGATCACCAAGCGTGTAGCGACCGTGATCTCGCGCAGCATCGCGTCGAGGTCGTGGCAGTCGTTTGCATCCAGCGCAACGGTGACCGCGCGCGCCCCTGAAGCGGCGCTCAGGTGGGGGTAGACGGAGAAGGACGGCCAGGCATACACGAGCTCGGCGCCGGGCTCCAGCAGCGCCTCGCCCGCGGCGAGCAGGATGTCGCACGAGCCGTTGCCGATCGCGATCCGCGACACCGGGACGCCGTAACGCTCGGACAGGCGCTCGCGCAAGAGTGAGTTGGTCGGGTCCGGATAGCGGTTGAGTGTCGGCAACGTCCCCTGGATCGCATCGATCACCGCCGCCAGCGGCGGCCACGGCGACTCGTTGGATGCCAGGCGCACCTTCGGCGCGCGCTGCGCATAGCCGCCGGCGGCCGGGTAGACGGGTATGCGCGCGATGCGCTCTGAGAACTCGAGTGCCATGACGGCTCCTATTGTTGCGAACCCCCATGGCGGCTGCCGTCCGCAGGGCGATCGCGACTCAATGTCGGTTCACCCTTGCTCATCGACGTGAGCGCGCGACCGACCGCACGTGACGCTGTCTTCCTTCACCCTCGGCATCCGCTCGTGAGACCGCTCGCCGTCCTACTGCGCCGCGAGCAAATCCGCGCGCAGGCTCGCCGCCTCGCCCAGATAGACATGCTTCGCCTCGTGTCCCTCATCCGCGTAGTAGTGGATCAGAACGCGAATCACGCGGGGTAAGGAGCCTGGTACGGGAATCTCGCGTGCACACAGCAGCGGTACGCGCTCAAAGCCGAGCGCGCGCGCCGCCACCGCGGGGAACTCGGCGGTGAGATCGTCGGTGAGCGTGAAGATACAGCTCACCACGCGATCGGGGCCAAGCGAGTTGCGCTCCATGATCTCCTGCATCAGTTCGGTTGTCGCGCTGAGGATCTCCTGCGCGTCGTCCTGAGATACCGAGATCGCGCCCCGCAGGGCATAGAGGCGTTGCGGCATCGACTCGATTCTTTCATAGGCGCTCTAAGAACATGTCTCAAAACCTGGGGTGCTTGCGTATGCGTTCATGGACCAAGCTGGTCGTCGCGGGACGTCGCAGCGCGTACTGGTAGTACGTGCAAGACGTCACGTGGCGATCCAGCGCCGCGTCCAGGGACGCATCTCGCGGTGCCGCAGGTTTTGAGACACGTTCTAAGAGCCGGCACAGGGAGTCGCCGCTCACGACTCGCGCGCAGGCCGACGTCTCGTCGAGGGCCCGGTCCCCGGTGGCACAGATTGCCTGCGATCCTCTGGGCCACCGCGCAGGCGCGCGAGCTCGGCCTCACTGATCCGTCGAGACGCGCCTGAGGCTAGCTCTCCGAGCTTCAACCGCCCGAATGCGATGCGCTCGAGCGCAAGGACGCGATGACCCACCGCCTCGCACATGCGCCGAACCTGACGGTTGCGACCCTCGTGGATCGTCACTTCCAGTACTCCCTGTCCCGCCCGCCGCACCTGTGCAGGAGCCGTCATCCCGTCCTCCAAACGCACGCCTGCGCGCAGCTTGGCAAGCGCACTCTCGCCAACTGGCCCCCCGGCCACGTTCACACGGTAGGTCTTGGGTACTTCAAAGCTCGGGTGCGTCAAACGCTGCGCAAGCGCGCCGTCGTTGGTGAGTAGGATAAGCCCGCTCGAATCGGCGTCCAGACGCCCAACGGGATACAGGCGCCGCGTCTCATCTCCGATCAGCGAGACGACTGTTGGGCGACCGTGAGTGTCCTGTGCTGTGCTCAGTACTCCGAGTGGCTTGTTGAGCGCATAGACGACTGGTTGCTCAGGTCCGGAGACCGCGCGCCCGTCAACGGTGAGTGAGTCGCCCTCATCGACATCGCGTGCGGGATCGAGCACGACTTGCCCGGCGACGGTCACGCGCCCTTCGGCGATCATTGTCTCCGCGGCGCGGCGCGAGGCCACGCCCGCGTGTGCCAGATACTTGGCGAGGCGCATAGGGTGCAACGATAGGGATATGGACCTCCAACTCCTAGATCGGACACTGGCCGCGAATGGCCAGCCCGCATTTCGTGCGCGCCAGGTGTGGGAGTGGGCCGCCAAGGGTGTCTCGGGCTACGAGCAGATGACGAACCTGCCCGGCCCCCTACGGGAATGGCTGGGCGAGAACGTTCCGTTCTCGAGCCTCGAACTGCGCGAGCAGCGACGCGCGAGCGACGGCACCGTCAAGGCCCTGTTCACGACAGCCGACGGACGGCCGCTGGAGGCCGTGCTGATGCGCTATCGCGACGGGCGTAACTCGATCTGCGTCTCCTCGCAATCGGGCTGTCCGCTCACCTGCACGTTCTGCGCTACCGGCCAGATGAAGTTCGGCGCAATCTGAGCGCCTCTGAGATCGTCGAGCAGGCGCTTTATTTCCGGCGCATGACCGCCGTCGACCATTGCGTCTTCATGGGCATGGGCGAGCCGATGCTCAATCTCGACAACGTGCTTGCGGCCTGCGAGCGTCTGCCCGACGTCGGCATCACTCATCGCCGCACCGCGATCTCCACGGTCGGCTGGATTCCAGGGATCGAAGCGCTGACAGAACAGGACATGCCGTTGCGCCTCGCCCTCTCGCTGCACGCCGCCGACGAAGCCTTGCGCAGCGAACTGATGCCGGTCAACGAGCGCTACCCGCTGTCCGATGTGATCGACGCGTGTAGAGCCTTCTATGAGCGCAAGCGGCGGCGCGTGTTCGTCGAGTACGTGATGCTGGCCGGCGTCAACGACCGTTATGAGCAGGCGCTTGCGTTGGCCAAGCTGCTCGAGCCGCGCGGCACCGGTGAGCAGCCATACATGTTCAAGGTCAATCTGATTCCGTACAACCCGACCGACTCTGTCTACGACGGTTCCAGCCGCGAGTCGATTGCGGCGTTCAAGGGGGCGCTGGAAGCGCGCGGCATACCCGCCACGGTGCGCCTCACGCGCGGACGGGATATCGACGCTGCCTGTGGGCAACTCGCCGCGCGCGCGGCCTGAGCGCCACCGAAGCTCGGCACTCAATGAGCGTCACGGCGCCTCGTCTGGACGACGCTATTGAAGCTCGGGCTGGGGACCGCCGCCGGCGCGGGCCTCGCCGGCGCGCAGAAGGCGATCGCGCAGCTCCGCCTCCTCATCTGGGCTCGGGTCCCACTGTCCGACGTCAGGCAACTCCTCGAGGCTCTTCAGGCCGAACAGCTTGAGAAATTGGGTGGTCGTGCAGTACATGACCGCGCCGAACTGCGAGCGTCCGGACTCTTCCACAAGCCCACGCTCCAATAGCGTGGAGGCGGCCGAGTCGGCGCTTACGCCACGAATCCTGGTGATCTCAGGGCGTGAGATCGGTTGCAGATAGGCGACGATCGCAAGCGTCTCGGCTTGCGCCGGGGTCAGCACCGAGGCGCGTGGACGACTGAACAGGCGCCTGGCCGACTCCTCGGTCTCTGGATCGCTCGCGAAAGTGAAGCCGCCACCCAGCTCACGCAGATTGATGCCGCTGCGCCCGGGCGCGTAGCGTTCTGCCAGCTCGGCGAGCGCTGCGATCACAGCAAGCTCCTCGACAGCCGCGGCGTCTGAGAGCTCTTGGGGGCTGAGCGGGTCTGGCGCCAGAAATAGCAGTGCCTCGACCGTGCGTACGACGTGCGGCTCAGGATCTGGCAAGCCCTCGATGTCAAGCGCGCTCGGACGTTCAGTCTGCTCGTCTGTGGCCAGCACATCCTCCTGATCGGCAGATGCCGGCTGATCCTCAAGCGCCGGCTCGTCCTGCCCCGGCTCGCCACTCATCCGGCGCGTGCCTGTTGCGGCTCGACCGCGGCCGCGTGGACGGCTATCTCGCCGAAGCTTTCGCCCTGCTCCCACCACGCCTCGCCGCGCTTGTAGAGCTCGAGCAGCGCGAAAACGGTGACCGCAACGGTCATGCGATCCTCGCCGCGCACCGCCTCCTCGAAGGAGAAGTCGCCACCCCTGAGCAGCTTGCGCAAACAATCGAGGCGCTCGGCCACGGTGACGCGTTGAATCGAGATATGGCGCAGATTGATCGTGGGCGGCATCCGCAACAGCCGCCCGATCGCCGTTCCGAGCACCGCCGCGTCCTGTGAGCCTTCGCTGGGCGGGGCGAGCGACTTGCGCAGATGGACCGGCAACGGCGCGCTGCGAAAGCGAACGCCTTCCTCAGCCTTGAACAGCTCCAGCAGGTGCGTCGAGGCCGAGCGGTAGCGGCGCGCCTGCAGCATCCGCTCCAGCAGCTCCTCAGCCGCCTCTCCTGGCTCGATATCAAGCAGCTCCTCGCTGTCCTCGGCGAGCATCAGGCGCGACTTCAATTCCAACAGCGCCGCGATCAGCACGATGAATTCGGTGGCGGTCTCCAGATCGAGCTCCCCACGACCCTCGAGGTGATCGAGGTAGGCAAGCACGACGTCGGCGAGCTCGAGGTCGAGCAGGTCGACCTCCTCGCGCAAGACGAGCGCAAGCAACAGGTCGAACGGGCCGCTAAAGATCTCCAGATCGAGGTCGAGCACAGGGAGCGTCATGCGCCTACCGTATCGATCGCTCCCGACGGCGTGAGCTGTATCGGTCGTTGTCATCGAAAATGACGATGCCCCCCGCGCGCGCGGGGGGCATCGTCAAAACCAAGCAACCAACCATCCCAACCTCAGCTCGGGCGCGGCGGACCTACACCCATGCACTCCCGCACCTCGACAAGCGTGTGGGCGGCAATCGTGCGGGCGCGCTCAGCTCCCTCAGCCAAAACATCCTCCAAAGCCCCCTCGTCGGCGCGCAACTCGACGTAGCGCTCGCGCACTGGCGCCAGCATCGCGACAACGGCCTCGGCAACCGCCACCTTCAGATCGCCGTAGCCACGTGCGTCGCGCAGGTCGGCTTCGACCTGCTCCGGTGAGACATCCCGCGCCACCGCAAGGATTTCGATCAGGTTGGACACGCCGGGCTTCTCGGGCGAACGTTCGATCTCGCGTCCGGAGTCGGTGACGGCCGACTTGAACTTCTTGAGAATCGCGGCCGGCTCGTCGAGCACATACACGGTGCCCTGCTCGGAGCCACTGGTCGTAGACATCTTACGGCTCGGGTCTTGCAGGTCCATGATGCGCGAGCCGACCTCGGGGATGCGGTGCTCGGGCACGACCAGCACCTCCTCGCCGCCGCCAAAACGCGCGTTGAAGCGCCGCGCGACGTCGCGCATCAGCTCCAGGTGCTCGCGCTGGTCCTCGCCGACCGGAACCTCCTCGGCACGGTAGGCCAGTACGTCGGCGGCCTGTAGAACCGGATACAGCAGCAAGCCGGCAGAGACGAGCTCGCGCTGCGCCAGCGACTTGTCGCGGAACTGGTGCATGCGTTGCAGGCGCCCCAGCTCCGTCACTCCAGACAAGAGCCAGCACAGCTCGGTGTGCTCATGCACGTCCCCCTGGCGGAAGAGAATGCAGCGCGAGGGGTCGAGACCCGCGGCGAGTAGCAAAGCGGTGAGGTCATACGTGCTGCGACGCAGCTCGGTCGGGTCGTAAGCAACCGTGATCGCGTGCAGGTCCACGATGCAATAGAGCCCTTCCCCTCGCTCCTGCCCCAAGACGTACTGGCGGATCGCGCCGATGTAGTTGCCGAGGTGCTTGGTGCCAGTGGGCTGGATGCCCGAGAAGATGCGCATGGCGAGCCAGGCTACATGGAAGCCGGCCCAGCCGGCAGGGGCATGAGCGCGAGCGTCAAAGCTTTTGACGGATGACCGGATTCTTGGCCGCGCCGACCTCGTCCAGCCTGCGCACAGGCGTCGTGTAAGGCGCGTTCAGCGCTATCTCGGGATCCTCGGCCGCCTCTGACAGCAGCTCGGCAAGCGCCTCGGCGAAGCCGTCGAGCGTCTCCTTGGTCTCGGTCTCGGTGGGCTCAACCATCAAGGCCTCCTCGACCAGCAGCGGGAAGTATACGGTCGGTGGGTGGTAGCCGTAGTCGAGCAGGCGCTTGGCGAGGTCGAGCGTCTTGATCTTCAGGTTGCGCTTCATCGGGCCGCCCGACAACACAAACTCATGGAGGCACAGCCCCATCTCCCCACCACCATCCTTTCCATCCCCTGACGGGGATGGAACATTGGCGAGAGCTTGGTTGTCCCCGTCCGGGGATGGAACATTGGCGGGAGTTTTGTCGGGCGGGAATGAGGGATTGGCATGGGCGTTGGAGTAGGCCAGCGGCAGATGCTCCGAGACGCCCAGCTCTCGCAGCCGCGCGAGCAGGTAGTTGGCGTTGAGCACGGCCGTCTCAGAGGCGTCCTTGAGGCCGGGGGCACCTAGTGAGCGGATGTAGGCGTAGGAGCGCACGAAGCAGCCGTAGTTGCCTTGAAAGCCGCGTAGACGACCGATCGATTTGGCGCCGGGCCAGTCTTCGACCAGGTCAAACGTCGGTCCCGAGCCGTTGGAGCTCTCGCTGCGCGCGATCCGCGGTACCGGCAAAAACGGCTCGATCCGGTCGGACACCGCGATCGGCCCGGAGCCCGGTCCCCCACCGCCATGCGGCTGAGTGAAGGACTTGTGCAGGTTGAAATGAACGATGTCAAAGCCCATGTCCCCGGGGCGCGAGAGGCCCATGACCGCGTTGAGGTTGGCGCCGTCGTAGTAGAGCGTCGCCCCCACCTCGTGCACGATCCGCGCGATCTCCTGGATGTTCGAGTCGAACAGCCCGAGCGTGTTGGGATTGGTGAGCATCAGGCAGGCCACATCGGTGTCGGCCTTGGCGCGTAGGTCGTCGAGATCGACACCGCCCTCTGGGTTGGTGGCGATCTTCACCACCTCAAAGCCCGCCATCGTGACGGTCGCGGGGTTGGTGCCGTGGGCGGTGTCGGGAGTGAGCACCTTGTGACGCGTCTCCCCGCGCGACTCGTGGTAGGCGCGCGTGAGCAGCACTCCCGCGAGCTCGCCGTGAGAACCCGCGGAGGGCTGTAGGCACACGTGGGGCAGGCCGGATATCTCGCTGAGCGCTCGTTCGAGGTTCCACATCAGCTCGAGCGCGCCCTGAGCGCGCTCTGGATCCTGCAGCGGGTGCAGGCGCGCGTGGCCCGGGAGTGCCGCGACACGCTCATGCAGGCGCGGGTTGTGCTTCATCGTGCACGAGCCAAGCGGGTAGAAGCCGGAATCCAGGTCGAAATTGCGCTTTGAAAGGCGCACATAGTGGCGCACGATCTCGGGCTCGGAGACCTCCGGGAGGCGCGGAGGCGCAGAGCGCCGCAGGTGCGCGGGCAAGAGCTCATCGAGCGGTATGTCGGGCACATCGGGCTCGGGGCACTGAAACGCACGCCGGCCCGGGGCGCCCCGCTGGAAGATCGTGACCGCCGGCTCGCGTTGCAGCGCGGCGTCGATGTTGTGGGCGGGTGGCCTCATGCTCGCGCTCCCACCTCGAGCGGGCGCCGCGCCTCATCGCCGGCTTGTCGCTCGGCGGCGACAGCGTCATCCAGCGCTTCGACCAAGCGATCGATCTCGGCACGTGAGCGCCGCTCGGTGATCGCCACGAGCAGACCCCCACGATCCTGCTCGCGTCCGGTGAGCGCATGCAGGTCTGCACCGGGATTGACGCCCGCGGCAGCGCAGCGGCGGCGCACTGAGGCGACGTCCGCGTCGAGGCGCACGGCGAACTCGCGCACGACGGGCTGGGAGTGCAGCGGTGAGACGCCGTCGAGCGCACACAGCGCCTCGCGCGCGTAGTGGGTGCGCTTCAGCAACAGCTCCCCCAGCTCCACGAATCCCTGCCGTCCGAGCCACGACAGGTAGACGACCCCCGCCAGCGCATTGAGCGCCTGCGAGGTGCAGATGTTGGACGTGGCCTTCTCACGGCGGATGTGCTGCTCGCGGGTTTGCAGGGTGAGCACGAAGCCGCGGCGGCCATCCACGTCGGTCGTCTCCCCCGCGATACGTCCCGGCATCCGGCGCAAGTAGTCCTCGCGCGCGGCGAAGAAGCCAAACGAGGGGCCGCCGAAGTCGAGGCGATTGCCGAGCGACTGGCCCTCGCCCACTGCAACGTCCACACCGCATTCGCCAGGCGTGGCGAGCACGCCAAGCGCGATTGGATCGACCTGGGCGATCGTGACCAGCTGCTCGCCGCCTGCTGCCTTCGCGGCTGCAGACAAGGCGGCGGCGTCCTCGACGGCGCCATAGAAGTTGGGCTGGGCGAAGATCGCGGCGCTCGTGTCATCGTCGATCGCTTGAGCCCATGCCTGGGGGTCGGTGACACCGCCCGAGAGGGGAACTTCGACCACCTCGATGCCGTACCCGTGCGCATAGGTGCGCAGCGTGGCGAGCGTGTGCGGGTGCAGGCCTGCTGAGACGACGAATCGGGAGCGATCGTTGTGAAGCTTTGCCAGGTAGCCGGCGGAGGCGACCGCGCTTGGCCCCTCGTACACCGAGGCGTTGGATACGGGCAGGCCCGTAAGCTCGCAGATCGCGGTTTGATACTCGAACATCACCTGCAACCCCCCCTGGGAGATCTCCGGCTGATAGGGCGTGTAGGGCGTCAGGAACTCCGAGCGCTCCATCAGCATGTCCACGATCGCCGGCACATAGTGGTCGTACATGCCGGCGCCCAGGAAGCACAGCTCGTCCTCGGCGCTCGTGTTGCGAGCGGCCAGCGCACGTAGGTGCTCGTAGACGTCCTGCTCACTCTGCCCGTCGGGCAAGTCGAGCGGACGCTCGAGGCGCACGGCCTCTGGGATCTGGCGGTCGAAGATCTCCCGCACGGAGGAGACCCCGATCGCGGCGAGCATCGCCGCGAGGTCGTTGTCGGTGACTGACGTGTACTGAGTCAAGTAAGGATGAGCCTAGCCGCTGGGCGCGACGGCTCCGTTAGGCGCCCAGCGTCGCGCTGTAGGCGTCGGCGTCAAGCAGCGCTTCGCGCTCGGTCGGATCGGACATGCGCACCTTCACCAGCCAACCCTCGCCGTAGGGGTCCTCGTTGATCGCGTTGGGGCTGTCGGCGAGCTTCTCGTTGACCTCCACGATCTCACCGGACAGTGGCGCAACGACGTCGGAGACCGCCTTGACGGACTCTACCTCGGCATAGGGCTCGTCCTTGTGGACGATCGTGCCCGGCGAGGGCGGATCGAAGAATACGACCTCGCCGAGCGCGTCCTGGGCGAACCAGGTGATGCCGAGCACCGCCACGTCCGGGTCGTCGGCATCCAGCCGCGCCCAGTCGTGTTCGGGGTGGTAGAGCAGGTCGTCTGGATAGCTCGACATTTCAACTGGCCTTTCGATAGAGCGGCTTCTGCTTGACGATCGCCGGGCGAATCTTGCCACGGACGTCGATCTGAAGCACGGTGCCGAGCGTTGCATGCTCAGCGGGCACGTAGGCCATGCCGATGCCGACTCCCAGGCACGGCGAGAGCGTGCCGCTGGTGACCGTGCCACCACCGACGATCGGATTGCCTTGGCGGGCGATTCCCTGGCCGTCGATCTCGAATGCGATGAGCCTCTCCGGTGGCCTGCCGGAAGGGCTCACCGCCGGCTCCGCATGCGACGAGGCACCAGAGGACGAAAGAGCTGTACGTGCCACACGGATCGCCTGTGAGCCGATGAAATTCGTGTCCTCGCGACAGCACCAACCAAGACCCGCTTCGATCGGGTTGCGCTCCAAGCTGAGGTCGTTGCCGTACAGGTGAAAGCAGGCCTCCAGGCGCAGCGTGTCGCGCGCGGCCAAGCCAGCCGGGGTGGCGCCGCGCCGGCACAGCTCGTCCCACAGCGCCGACGCATCGCCGGGCGCGAGCAGCAGCTCGACACCGTCCTCGCCGGTGTATCCGGTGGCGCACACGAGTGCCTCGGCTCCGGCGAGCCGGCGCATGGCAGTGGTCATGCGCGCCGGCAAAGGCGCATCTGAGATGGCCTGCACGAGCTCGCGCGCCAGCGGGCCCTGTACGGCGAGCATCGCGTAATCGTCGATGCGGTCGTGCAGTTCGACGTCGAAGTCGCCCGCGTACGACCGAAACCAGGCGAGATCGCGCTCGTGGTTTGAAGCGTTGGTCACAGTCAGATAGCGCTCGGGCTCCAGGCGATAGGTGAACAGGTCGTCCAGCACACCGCCGCGCTCGTCGCAGAGCACGCTGTATTGCGAGCCACCGATCGCGATCTTCGCGACGTCGTTCGAGAGCAGGCGCTGCAACAGCGCCTCGGCGTCCGGACCGACAGTTTCGATCTCACCCATGTGCGAGACGTCGAAGATGCCACAGCGTTCGCGCACGGCCATGTGCTCGGCACGCACGCCGTCGGGGTACTGGACGGGCATCTCCCAGCCGGCGAAGTCGACGAGCTTTGCTCCGGCCGCGACGTGGCGGTTATAGAGAGGGGTGCGGCGCACGCGCGCAGACTATCGACAGCAGATCTACTTGCTGTTCGGACGGTGCATGCACCGTCCGCGAGGAGCCGCATGCGGCTCCTCGTCCGAGGGCGCATGCGCCCTCGGCACCCCCGCGCATGCGCGGGGGTGAACTACAACATCAACGCAAGAACGGCGGGACGTCGATGTCGTCGTCGGAGATCTCCAAGGCTGAGCGCTGGCGGTCGTCGATGCGCGGGCCGCGATCGGGGCGCCCACCCTCGCGGCGCTTGCGATCGCCGCGCACGGCCCGCCCGGGCCGATGGTCGAAGCCCGTGCCGATCACGGTGACGCGCACGTCGTCGCCCATCGTCTCGTCGATGACGGCGCCGAAGATGATGTTGGCGTTGGGATCGGCGGCGTTCTGGATGATCTCGGCGGCATCGTTGACCTCGAACAGGCCCAGGTCCTTGCCGCCGGTGATGTTCAGGAGGATGCCGGTCGCGCCGTCGACGGACTCTTCGAGCAGCGGCGAGGAGATCGCGGCACGGGCGGCATCGGCGCTGCGGGCCTCGCCGCCGCCGGTGCCGATCCCCATCAAAGCGGAACCGGCGTCGTGCATGATCGTGCGCACGTCGGCGAAGTCGAGGTTGATCAAACCCGGGATCGTGATCAGGTCGGTGATGCCCTGCACGCCTTGGCGCAGCACGTTGTCGGCCTCGCGAAAGGCGTCGAGCATCGAGGTGCGCCGCTCCACAACGGCAAGCAACTTCTCGTTGGGGATCACGATCAGCGTGTCGACGACTTCGCGCAAGCGCTCGATGCCCTCGACCGCTTGGCGTCCGCGCTGGGAGCCCTCGAACTCGAACGGGCGCGTAACCACACCCACGGTGAGCGCGCCAATCTCGTTCTTGGCGATCTCGGCTATCACGGGGGCCGCTCCGGTACCGGTGCCGCCACCCTCGCCCGCCGTTACGAAGACCATGTCGGCGCCCTTCAGCGCCTCCTTGATGTCGTCGCGCGACTCGGCCGCGGCGCCGAAGCCGACCTCGGGGTTGGCGCCGGCACCGAGGCCCTTGGTGGACTCGTGGCCGATGTTCAGCTTGATGTCGGCGTCGCACATCGCGAGCGCCTGCGCGTCGGTGTTGGCGGCGATGAACTCGACGCCGCGAAGCCCTGCGTCGACCATGCGACTGACCGCGTTGGTCCCGCCTCCGCCGACTCCCACGACCTTTATGACCGCCAGGTAACTGCCGCCGCTCTCCATGATGTCCGAGCCTTCAAGTAGTTGTTTAAGGTTTGCCCCGCATGGCGGAGCGCACCTTCAGAATACGCAAGTTATGCAGGGAACTTCGCCCTGTCAACGACAACCCTCACTCTCGCAACATTCGTTGCAGAACCGCCAACCCTCGACCACAGCTTGAGAATTGGACTCTCACAATGGTAACTCTCAAGTCGAGGTTGATACTGCCTTAGCCGCTTTCGCCGGCGCCCGCTGACGCTTCTGCGCCGGGCGTTGTCGAGGCTTCGCTCGTGCTGGGGGCCGCGCTCGAGCTGACGCCGGCGGCAGACGAGGACGAGCTGACTTCGCCGCTCGAGGTCGAGGCGCCGGCAGCGGTTGAGGTGCTTTCGCTTTCTTTCGTGGCGCTTTCGCTTTCTGCGGTAGTCGATCCTGAGGAAGGAGTGCTGCTACCACCGACGGCGTTGGCGAGGCTTGCCGCGAGTGCGGCCGCGGTGGGTTCAGAGGTGCACCCTGAAGGGCAAGAGCTGGTCCGCAGAGGCGCATCGCTTGACGAGTTCGTGGTCGAACCCGAGCTCGTGGACAACCCGGCCGCCGGACGTTCGGGCAGGCGCACATCGATGTACAGAGCACCGGCC
>DATHMQ010000009.1:0-3942 GCA_035486935.1 Solirubrobacteraceae bacterium | reverse complement strand
CGCGAGAGCACGTCGGTGGATGTGGCGGCCCCGCCTTCGCTCATCTGCTCGCCTCTCTTGGAGTGGACTAGAACTTGATCGCCCCGTCGGGCAACGTGACACCAGGGAAGATACGCGCACCACCAGCGATTGTGTTGTCGGCCCCGACGGTGACTCCCTCGCCCAGCACCGAGCCCTCTTGGATATGGGTGCCGTCGCCTATCCGACAGCCGGCGGCGACGATGCAATTGCGCAGCGTGCAGTTCTCGCCGATCTCGCTGCCAGCGAGGATCACGGCGCGCTCGACGGTCGAGCCTGCTCCGATCTTGACGTCGCTGCCGAGCACCACGAGGCTGCCGACGTGAGCGCCCTCCGCGACATACGCGCCCGCCTCGATCACGGCCGGCGGAATCGCGCGGCCGCGTATCTGCGCGCCCTCGGCCACCGACAGGTAGCTGTCGCCGAGCCGTTCGTGCACAGCAGTGCGAACGTTGCCCTCGAGAATGTCGAACGTGCCCTGCAGGTAGCGCGCGGGCGTTCCGATGTCGAGCCAGTAGCTCTGCGAGGGAAAGCCGTACAAGCCCTCACCGACCAGGCGCGGCCAGACTTCGCGCTCGATCGAGACGTTGCGATCCGGCGGCACGAGCTCGAGGATCGAGCGCTCGAGCACGTAGGCGCCGGCGCTGATCAGGTTCGTGTCGATGCGATCGGAGCTGGGCTTCTCGACGAACTCCCTCACCGCATGGTCGTCCTCCAGGTGAACCAGGCCATAGGCACTGGGGTCCTCGACCGGCACGAGCGCAAGCGTTGCCTTTGCACCGGTGCGCTCGTGTTGAGCGATCTGCTCGGTCAGGTCGATGTCGGTGAGCACGTCTCCGTTGAGCATCAGGAAGCGCTCGTCGAGCAGCGACTCGGCGAACTTCAACGCGCCGGCCGTGCCACGCGGGTCGGGCTCCTCGACGAAGCGCAGCCTGATCCCGTAGGCCGAGCCGTCGCCGAGCACGTTGCGCACGCTTGTCGCAAGGAAGCCGCAGGACATGATCACGTCGTCGATCCCATGCGCGTGCAGCCACTCGAGCATGAACGAGATGAACGGACGGTCGACCAGTGGGACGACTGGCTTGGGCACGGTCGAGGTGAGCGGACGCAGACGCGTGCCCTCCCCGCCGACCAGGATCACAGCTTGCATCAGTGCCTACCTATTCCCTCGTAAGTGAGGCCCGCGGCTCGCACGGCCTCGCCGTCGAGCGCATTGCGACCGTCGATCACGAGGTTGCCACCCATCGCGGCCGCGACCTCGCGCCAGTCGAGCTCCAGGAACTCGGGCCACTCTGTGACAAGCACAACCGCATCGGCATCTGTAGCTGCATCCATAGCGGATTCCGCGAAGCGAAGCCCGCTTATCAGGCTGCGTGCCTCGCTCTCCGCGACAGGATCATACGCGCTGACGATCGCGCCGTCGGCGTTGAGCCGTGCCGAGAGCACAAGTGAGGATGCCTCGCGCATGTCGTCGGTGTTCGGCTTGAATGCAAGTCCCAGCAGTGTGATGCGCTTGCCGACGAGGCCTCCAAGATGCTTCTGGAGCTTTGCGATCACGCGACGCTTCTGCAGCTCGTTGACCTCGATCACGGCCGTCAGCAGCTGGAAGTGGTAGCCGGAATTGCCGGCCAGCTGCTTGAGCGCATCGACGTCCTTGGGAAAGCAACTGCCACCGAAGCCGATGCCGGCCTGCAGGAACTTCGGCCCGATGCGATCGTCCAAGCCCATGCCGCGAGCGACCTCGACCACGTCGGCGCCGGTCTCCTCGCAGACGTTCGCGATCTCGTTGATGAAGGAGATCTTGGTGGCAAGAAAGGCATTGGATGCGAGCTTGACCATCTCGGCACTGGCGATGTCGGTGCGCACCAGCGGCGCTCCGAGTGGCCGATAGAGCTCGACGACCGCATCGCCTGCCCAGTCTCCGTTGTCGCCGACGACGACGCGATCGGGGTGCATGAAGTCCTCGACGGCGGAGCCCTCCTTGAGGAACTCGGGGCAGGACACATAGCGCAAGCCGTCCTTGCCTTGCTCGCCGAGAATGCGCTGGATCGCGGCGCCCGTGCCACACGGCACCGTCGACTTCATAACCAGCGCGTGGCTGTCTGAGCTTGGGATCGCATTGACCACGGCGTGCACCGCCGAGAGGTCAGCATCGCCCGAGTAGGTAGGTGGCGTACCCACGGCCACGAACAACAGGCGGCAGTGCTCCAGCGCCTGGCCCAGGTCCGTCGAGAAGTGCAACCGCTCGGAATGCTCGGCCAGCAACCGCTCGAGTCCCGGCTCGTAGATCGGGACCTCGCCGTGCTGCAGGCGCTCGACCTTGGCAGCATCGATGTCCACGCACCACACCTCGCTTCCCAGGGCGGCGAAACCGGCGGCTGTGACAAGCCCCACGTAGCCGGTGCCGATCACCCCGATCGGCTCGCGCTCAGCGCTCATGCTTCAGGCCGATACAGCGAGGAACGCCTCGTAGCGCTTGATGTCGCGCAGGGCGCGTGCGTGCTCCTCAGAGCCCTCCTCTGAATGCTCGGCCGACGCGCGAGCGTCGGAGAGCTGTGTCTCGATCGTCGGCCGGTCGAGCGCATCCGGGGCGATCGCCTCCTCCACGAGCACGAGCGCGCGGTTCTCGGCGAACTGCAGGTAGCCCTCGGCTTGCGCGAAGCGGACAATCTCGGACTCCGAGCGATACAAGCGCAGCTCGGTCGGCTCCAGGCGAGCCAACAGCGGCTCGTGGTTGGCGAGGATGCCGATCGAGCCGACGGTCGTGAAGGTGGAGAGCATTTCCACCTCCTCTGAGAAGACCTCACCCTCGGGGGTGAGCACTTCGACTGGGAACTTTGTATGCGCCATGATCTACTCTCCCCAGCCCTCTGACGTTCGAGGACCAAGCAGATCAAGGACGCAAGGAGCGAAATGTGCTCCGCACATGAGCGACTGAGGACGCAGAGATGCGCAGGTCATCGGACGTCAGCGACGACTTCGTCGATCGTGCCCTTGAGGAAGAACGCGCTCTCGGGGACCTCGTCGTGCTTGCCGTCGATGATCTCCTGGAAGCCCCTGATCGTCTCCGCGATCGGCACGTAGGCGCCCGGCGTACCCGTGAACTCTTCGGCCACGAAGAACGGCTGAGAAAGGAAGCGCTCGATCCTGCGCGCGCGCTGCACTGTCAGCTTGTCCTCGTCGGAGAGCTCGTCGATACCGAGGATCGCGATGATGTCCTGCAGCTCCTTGTAGCGCTGCAGAATCTCCTTGACCTGGTTGGCGACACGGAAGTGATCGTCGCCGAGCACGTCGGCCTTGAGGATCGTGGATGTCGAATCCAGCGGATCCACCGCTGGGTAGATGCCCTTCTCGGAGATCGCCCTGGACAGCACCGTGGTGGCGTTGAGGTGCGCGAACACCGATGCCGGCGCCGGGTCGGTGAGGTCGTCGGCCGGCACATAGATCGCCTGCACCGAGGTCACCGAGCCCTCGCGCGTCGAGGTGATGCGCTCCTGCAATTGCCCCATCTCGGTCTCCAACGTCGGCTGGTAGCCGACCTGCGAGGGCATGCGGCCGAGCAGCGCCGAGACCTCGGAGCCGGCCTGCACGAAGCGGAAGATGTTGTCGATGAACAGCAGCACGTCCTGGCCCTGGTCGCGGAAGTATTCGGCCATCGTCAGACCGGAGAGGGCGACCCTCATGCGTGCTCCCGGGGGCTCGTTCATCTGGCCGAAGACGAGCATCGTCTTGTCGAGCACGCCCGACTCCTTCATCTCGAGCCACAGGTCGTTGCCCTCGCGCGAGCGCTCGCCCACGCCGCAGAACGCTGACAGCCCGCCGTGCTCCTTGGCGAGGTTGTGGATCAGCTCCTGGATCAGCACCGTCTTGCCGACACCGGCGCCACCGAACAGTCCCACCTTGCCGCCCTTGGCGTATGGCGCG
>DATHMQ010000008.1:0-6319 GCA_035486935.1 Solirubrobacteraceae bacterium | reverse complement strand
CCAGCTCGACGCGCAGTGACTCGATGCCGTCCATGGCCTCGCCAAGCGCCCGCGCCGCGAGGGCGATCTCGGTGGCGCCCTGCTCGTGGCCGGCATTGCGCCCCTCGGCACAGCCTTCGGAGCGGGCTTGCTCGCGGATCTGCTCGGCTTCGAGCTGGGCCTGGGCAAGCGCGCGCGCGGGCGCGTCGCGTGGCTGGGGCTCCGATGACTCGAGCTGCTCGAAGGCGTAGCTGACAGCGGTGTCAGACAACCGCTCTGCCCCTCTGGGGGCCGCGCGCCACGGCATTCTCAGACAACGCTCTCGACATCCGCCTGCCGCGCCGCCCTACGGCCACCTCAGGCAACGTCTCCTCCATCTGACCGCCGCGTGCCACCGCGGTCCGCTCAGACAACCGCTTCGCCTTCCTCCTCATCGCCGCCGGCGATCACGATCGTGCCGGCCTCGTCCAGCTTGCGCACGACCGCGACCACGCGGCTCTGGGCCTCGTCCACATCGCGCTGGCGCTGGGGCGGTTGGATCTCCATCTCCTCCTTGAGCATCGCCGCCCCCCGCTCCGACATGTTCGTGAGGACGATTTCCATCACGTTCTCCGGCGCCCCACGCAGTGCGAGCACAAGATCCTTCTGGTCGACCTCGCGGAGCACCTGCTGGATCGCGCGCTCGTCGAGCTTGACGATGTCCTCGAACACGAACAGCATCCCGCGCACCTCCTCCGCGAGCGCCTTGTCTGCTCCGGCAAGGCGCTCGAGCACGTTGCGCTCTGTGGTGCGGTCGGCATGGTTGAGGATGCCGGCAAGCGTCTTGGCCCCACCGCTGGCGGAGTACTTGCGCTCGACCGTAGCCCCAAGCTTGTGGCGAATCATCTGCTCGACCTGCTGGATGACGCGCGTGCCGGCATTGCCCATGCGTGCGATCCGCAGCGCGATGTCGGGCTGCTCGGACTCGGGCAGCCGGGCGAGCACACCGGCGGCGAGATTCGTGTGCAGGCTGGCGAGCACGAGTGCAACGGTCTGAGGCGACTCGCCGCGCAGCAGCGCAGCGATCCGCTCGGGCGGTACGCGACGCAGGAACTCGAAAGGTCGTGTTTCGCTGGCGCTCTCCAGGCGCCCGAGCAGGTCGGTCGCGCGCTCGGGGTCGAGCGCGCGCTCGATCACTCCGCGCGCAAAGTCCAGCCCACCGGTGACAGCCCCCTGGCCCTCGCCGGCCTCGGCGGCCAGTTCTCCGAAGACCGACTCGGTCGTCTCAGCGCCGACAGAGGAGAGTCGCGCCATCTCCATCGAGAGGCTCTCGATTGCCTCCTCGTCCATGCGCTGCATCACATTCGCCGCGCGCTCAGGTCCGAGCGCCGCCATCAGCACGGCCGCCCTGCGCGCTCCTGGCAAACGCTCGCTTGGTGCGGCAGGCGACGATGCGGACGGGCTGGCCGTCGAGCGCCCGGCCAGGGCGCCCGGCTGTGTCGGCGCCGTCTCTGAGGGTGAATCGGCCACTCGCTCTAGTCCTCCTGCATCCAGTTACGAAGCTGCTGGGCGACGCGATCGGGATCGCTGTCGGCAAGCTGCTCGACCTGGCGGCGCAACTGGTCGCCGCCGGCGTGCCCGTTGCCATTCCCATTCCCGTTTCCATTGGGAGGCGCCACGCCTGCCATCGCCGGTACCGGTCTCGGAGCGCTTTCGCGCTGCAGCTCGGAGAGGCGCATCGGCGTCTCCAGCTCGCGCAACCAGACCGGCTCGTCGATCGTGTCCGATTCGCGGCGGCGCAGCGAGCGTGTCGTGAAGAACAGGAAGAGCAGCGAAGCGATGCCGAGCAGCGCGTACTTGGCGTAGCCGAGCATGCTGCTGGTCGAGCTTGCGGTAGTGGCGGCCGGGCTCGCGAAGGGGATCTGCCCGATCGAGATCGTGTCCCCGCGCTTGGTCTGGATGCCGGCGGCGTTGGTGATCGCTTCGCGG
This sequence comes from Solirubrobacteraceae bacterium, assembly GCA_035486935.1. Classification (GTDB taxonomy): domain Bacteria; phylum Actinomycetota; class Thermoleophilia; order Solirubrobacterales; family Solirubrobacteraceae; genus Palsa-744. The sequence continues at coordinate 4,372 of DATHMQ010000008.1, read as the reverse complement.
ATCGCCGGCAGCGAGGCGGCGGGAACGGAGTGGTCGAGCAGCACCGAGACATGCTGGCTTTCGACCGTCCCGGGGGCAACCGTGGTGTGGGACACCGTCTTGCTGACCCCGAGCGTGCTGCTCGTCGTTTCGTGCTTGTAGTTGGACTTACCGCCTGTGCTGGCCCCGGTCGGAAGATTCGCGGTGCCGGTGGCGCCGCCGGCACCGGCACCGTTGCCGGTGAGCGTCTCGATGTCCTTGCTCTGCTGCAAAGGCACGCCGGCCTTGCCGTAGCTGAGCTGTTCCTGGGTGGTCGAGTTGACGTTCATGTTGGCGTACACCAACACCTGGGCCTTGCCGGGACCAAGGGTTTGGGCAAGCATCGCGTCGAGGCTCGCGCCCATGCTCTGGTCATAGCGCTGCTCGGCTTCCTGCACGCCGTTGCCGCCGCCGGCGGCGCTGCCTGCTGCCTGCGGCCACAACAGCTGCCCCGAGGCGCCGGTGATCGTGACCTTGCTCAACTGCAGGCCGGGCACGCTCGATGCGACCAGTTGTGCGATCCCCTGCACCGAGCTTTGTGGCATCGAAGTGGTCCCCGAGAGCAGCACGGCGGCCGAGGAGACCCCCTGATTTTCGCCGAATATCTGGTTCTGTGAGCTGGGCAGCACCAGCTCGACCTGCGCCCCGGACACGCCTTGCACCGAGTCGATCGTTTCGTCCAGCTGCCCCTGCAGCGCGCGCTGGTAGGTGACCCCTTGCTGGAAGGTGCTTTCGCCGAGATTCTGTTTGTCGAACAGCGAGAAGCCTGGCTGGGTGTTGCCGAGCAGGTTCGCGCCGGCCAGGGCAACGCGCGCCTCGGCGGTCTGGTTGGATTGGACGGCTAGCGCGGTGCCGTTGTTCTGCAGCTCGTAGTTGACGCCATGTTCGCTGAGCGTGCTCGTCATCTTGCCGGTCTGGGAGGGATTGACGCCGCTGACGAGCGTCGTGTAGCTCGGCGCGGACACCATGTGCAGGAACAGGTAGATGAACAGGATCGCGCCGACCGCGGCACCGCCGACGATCAGCCATCCGCGAGTGGTGAGCCGCGAGGCGAGCTGGGAAAGCGGCACGGCCTAGGCCTGCGATCCGCGAGTCGTGAGCCGCGAGAGAGATCGTACGAGCGCCACCGATCAGACCTGCGTCTGGAAGAGGTTCTGAGCGGCTTCGGTGGCCTTGGTGCGCAGCTGCGAAGCCAGGTCCATCGCCATCTGCGCATCCTCGACGGTAACGACCGCGCTCTCGGGATCCTTGGCGGTGCCGGTGGCAAGCGACTGGGCCGCGCTGTCGGAACTCAACTGGGTACTTTCGAGCGAGGAGATCGCTTCTGAGAGTTCGCTGCCAAAGCTCCCAGATCCGCCGCTCGACGCGCCGCCGACCCCTCCGGTTCCTTCGACCCCGCCGATTCCTTCGACTCCGCGTGTCCCTTCGAGGCCGCTGCTGCCTTCCAACCCCAGCCCCGAGCTTGTCGCTTGAGCGCTTTGGCCGCCCTGGGTCAGGCCGCCGACCGTCTGTGGCGAGGCGCTGTTGGAGAGGCCTTCGGAGAGTTTGCTCGCCAGTCCGCTGACCGCCGGAACGATCATTTGAGCACCCCGAGCGTCGCGCTGAACATCGACTTGGCGGTCTGCATCGCGGTCACATCGGACTGATAGGACTGCGACTCGGAGATCAGATCTGTCATTTCGGTGACGGTGCTTATGTTCGGCATCTTCACGTAGCCCTGGGCGTCGGCTTCGGGATTGCCAGGGTCATAGACCTGCTGGTCGGGAGTGGCGTCGCTGACGATCCCCGTTACCTGGACACCGCCGGGCGAAGCCGAGCTTTCCGCTTGCTGGATGGCTCCTGAAAGTGCGCTGCCAAAGCCACCTTCGCCTGCCTGTGCGAGCTCGACCTCTTGGCGCTGGTAGGGCTGTCCGCCCGCGGCCTTCGTGGTGTCAGCGTTGGCGAGGTTCTCGGCGGTCACGTCCATGCGCACACGCTCGGCGGTCAGTCCGCTGCCGGCGATGCCGATTGCTTCGAAGAGTCCCATCAGGATCTTCCGTCGGTCGTGCTCGGCGGGTGACATCGACTGCGGCATCGATGATGCGATGTGTCGGTCGCGCCCACGAGATGACGTCGGCGGTGGCATCCATGACGCGACGTATCGGTCGCGCTCACGAAGTGACTCCGATAGCCGCGCTGAGGATGCTGTTGCGGGCGCCGAGCACCTGCGTGAGAGCTTGGTAGTCGAGCCCGTTTTCGGCGAGCTTCGCCGATTCCTGATCGACGCTGATGCTGGTGCCGTTGGGACCGTCCTCTTCGGGCTGCACTTCGGTCTGAAACTCCACTTGGCTGAGAGGTTCGCCGCTGTTCATCGCGCTCTGCAACTCGGACTCGAAGTTGACTTCCTGGCGTTTGTAGCCGGGCGTGTCGGCGTTGGCGATGTTGCTCGTCAGGGCAGTCTCGCGCTGCCAGGAGCCACGCATGGCGGCCTCGAGCAGCTGCTGGGTCGAATCGATCGGAGCCATATACCGTCCCTGGTGATCGGCCGCCCCGCTTGGGTCTTTAGCCTCGAGCCAGAAGTCAGGCGCTGCGATCCAGGCGGGGACGGCGCGTAAGCTGCCCCGCGTAGCCGTCGGCGGCGCGTCTCGCACGCGCGCTGGCGCCGATCTCGGCCAACAGCGACTCGCGTAGGCGAATCAGCTCGATGCGCGTGCGCTCGTGAATCAGCCGGGCTTGGCGCAGCAGTGGCGCCGCCCCGGTCGGCGGGCTGGCCGGCAAGTCGCGCGTCAGCTGCTCCCAGCGTTCGCCGAGTGCGGCCAGACGTCTTACCTCGCCGCGGCCGACAAGCTCAAGTTCAAGCTCGGCGTGCTCGTGGATCGCCTCGTAGGGCCGCAGCGCCACTTGCTCGCTCACGCGCGGGCGATCTCCTCGGCCACCTGCGCCCAAGCCTCGCGCAGCTCGCCGAGCAGCTCGCTGACCTCTTCCAGCTTGCCGGGATCCTGGTTGTTGCGCGCGGCGTTGAGATGGGCAAGGCAGAACTGGTAGATCGCATGTAGGCGATCGGCGACTTCGCCTTGCTCGAAGTCGAGGATGCCATCCAGATGGGCGATGATCAACTCCGACCGTCGCAGCGTGTTGTGCGCACGCTCGATCTGACCCTCGCGCATCGCGACGTTCGCCTGGCGCAGGAAGCGCCGCGCGCCGTCGTAGAGCATCACGACAAGCTCCCCGGGCGTGGCAGCAAGCACAGCCCCCTGACGGTAGGCATTCGGCGTCGCGGTCAGGTTGCTCATGGTGCGTTGGCCGCCAGGGAGGCTTCCTGACTGGTCAACCAGTTGGCCTGTGAGGTGTTGCGCGAGATCGCGCTTTCAAGCTCGGCATAAGTTGCCTGCAGCGCCTTTTCACGCACGGCAAGCATTTCGTTCATCGTCGTGATCTGGCTGGTCAGCTGGGTGATCTGGGTGTTGTCCCCGTTGGTCCGCGCTTCGAGCGTCCCCCCAGGTCCGCCCACGCCTTCGAGGGTGCTCTGCAAGCCCTGCGACCACTTCTCGAGCATCTGCTGCACGCCGGCCGGATTCGTCTTGACCGCTTCGGAGAGCTTGCTGGAGTTGAGCGTCAGCAGCCCTTCGATCGAAGCCTGAGAGGCGCCACCGGAGGAGACTGCGCCTGTACTGATGCCGATGTTGCTCGGATTGGACATTTCGGCGGCGAGCCCGGCGATCGGTTCGTACATGCTCTGGCGCATGTTGCCCAGGAGGCTCTCCAGTTCGACGTCGCCAAACAACGTGCCGGTGCCAAATTCGCTGGCACTGGTGGGCTTTGTGATCGGCTTGGTGGAGAGTTGCTTCTGGATCGCTTCGACCGTCGAGTTGTAGAGCTTGACGAAGGATTGGACCTGCGCTTCCACGGCGCTGACGCTGGCGCCCGGGGCCTGTACGTCGATCGTGACGGGCCCCGTCGTGGTCAGCCCGCCCAAGGTCAAGGTGACGCCGGCGATCGCGTTGGTGACGGTGTTCGAGGCCGAGGTCCCAGCGACCCCATCGACGGAGAATTCGGCGTTCTTGCCTTCCTTGGCGGTGCCGGCCTTTTCGACTAGTGTCGCGCCCGGGTCGGTGACCGCGATGAATTCTGTGCCGGTGTTGCCTGTCGCGCGATTGGACAGCACCAGCGTGCTGCCTTCGAGCACAGCCGCGTACACCGTCGCGCTGCTGTCTGAATTGATCGCGTTGGCCAATTCCTTGGCGTTCTCGCCCGCCTTGACCGTGAAGCTGTTGCCGTCGATCGTGAGTGTGTCTTCGGCAGCCGGGCTCGTGAAGGTAAAGGTGCGCTGGGCGGAGTTGGCCAGTTGCGTGACTTCGACCTCGTAGCCGCCGAT
>DATHMQ010000007.1:0-20025 GCA_035486935.1 Solirubrobacteraceae bacterium | reverse complement strand
TCGTTGCGGTCACCGCGTTTCCGCTTGTATCGGGCGGGGTGCCAGGACATCATTTTTCCGACGCCCCGGTGCTCGACATCATGGAACAGCTGCATCCGCACTGGCTCTCGCAGGTGCTGACCTACTCGATCGGCGCGATCGCCGGTCTCACGCTGGTGGCGGCAGCCGACTCGGCGATGCTCGGCCTCTCGCGGCTGGCCTACTCACTCTCGGTAAATCGTCAGATCCCGAGCGGGCTGGGGCGCCTGCACGCCCAGCGCTCGACTCCCTACGTGCTGATCCTGCTCGCCGGCGTGATCGCCGCCGGCCTGGTCGTTCCCGAGAGCCTCACCTTCCTTGTCGGCACCTACGCGTTTGGGGCGATGCTGGCGTTCACGATCGCCCACGCCTCGGTCGTCAAGATGCGCTACAGCGAGCCCGATCGCAAGCGCCTATACCGCACGCCGTTCTCGGTGCGTGTGCGTGGAGGCGAGCTGCCGCTGCTGGCGGTGATCGGCACGATCGTGTGCTCGCTGGGCTGGATCGCGACGATCGCCGTCCATCACACGGCCCGCTACGTCGGCCTCGGCTGGATGGCCGCCGGGATCCTCTTGTACGTCATCTACAGGCGTGCCGATGAAACGTCGCTGTTGCGGCGCGTGACCGTCTCCGCTGAGGCGTTGCGCGCCGAACACTTGCCACAGCGCGAGTACGGCTCGATCCTGGTTCCGCTGTGCGGCACGCGCCTGGACGAGGACATCATCCAGACGGCTGCCCTGCTGGTCGCCGGCAAGCCGACCGACGACGCCGAGATCGACACTTCGACGATCGAGGCGGTGTGGATTTTCGAGATGCCGATGTCGCTGCCGCTGGATGCACGTCTGCCTGACGCTCAGGTCAAGCACGCACGCCAAGCGCTGGCGCGAGCCAAGGCGGTGGGGGAGGAGTACGCGGGCGTGCAGGTCGCCACCGCAACGATCAGGGCCCGCCGCGTCGGCCACGCGATCCTCGAGGAGGCACGCAGACGTGGCGTGGAGGCGATCGTGCTCGGCGCTGAGGAGCCATCTCGGATTCGCGGTGGCTCGCGTCTGGGTGGACGCGGTGGCCCGCTTGAGAACTTCGTCGGCGACGTCACCAAGTACGTGGTGAAAAAGGCGGCCTGTCGTGTGATTGTGACGGCGCCGTCCGAGCGCGACTATGCCGAGGTCCTGGCGGGCAAGGAGCCGGGTCTGGATTCGCCGGCTGAGGATGCGCCCGCTGAGATAGCTCCGGCTGCGCCACTCGCGGGGCCGAGCGGCGGACCCATCGTCTAATCTCACACGCCGTGCTTGCCATCCCCCCATCAACCCCGGCGCCGCGCTTCCCATGTTCGTGTTGATCGTCGGAGCCGGCCGTGTCGGCTCGGCCGTGGCCAAGTCTGCGCTGGCGGCCGGCCATGAAGTCTCGGTGCTCGACGAGGACCCACTCTCCCACGAGCGCCTCGACGCCGGCCAGAGCGGCAGCTGGGAGGAATCCGACGGCCAGTTCACGGTGGGAACGGCCTTGGAGACCGAAGCGCTCGTACAGGCCGGAATCGAACGCGCCGACGTGTTCATCGCTTCGACCGACGGCGACAACACCAACCTGATCATCGCCCAGATCGCCCAGCGCCGTTTCGGCGTGCAGAAGGTGCTCGTGCGCGTGATGGACCCAGCCCGCGCCGGCTGGTATGGCGAACAGGGCCTGCACACGATCTCCCCGACCAAGCACGCGATCGAAATGTTCGAGAGCGCGCTCGCGGCCGAGTCGGCGTAGGTCAAGTCATGTACGTGATCATCGTCGGCGCCGGCAAGGTGGGTCGCAACCTCGCGCGTGAGCTGATCCTCAAGGGCAACGAGGTCACGATCATCGAGTCCTCGCGCCCGCGCTACTTGCTGATCGAGGAAGAGTACGAGCACGCCGTCCAGTACGGCGACGCCACGGAGCTGTGGGTGCTGGAGCGGGCGGGCATCCAGCGCGCCGACCTGGTGATCGCGGTCACCGGCGACGACGAGGACAACATGCTTGTCTGTCAGGTCGCCAAGGAGAAGTACCTGTGCGAGCGCATCATCGCCCGCGTCAACAACCCACGCAACTACGATCACTTCAAGCTGCTGGGCATCCAGCCGGCGGTCTCCGCAACCGATCTGATCCTGCGTCTGATCGAGCACGAGGTCCCGCGCTATGGCTTGGTGCACCTGCTCGCGTTGGAAGAGGAGCGCCTGGAGATCATCGAGCTGGAGGTCAGCACCGGCGCCCCGGTGGTGGGCGAGCGCGTCTCGGACATCGCCTTGCCGGAAGGCAGCCTGATCATCTCGGTGCTGCGCGCGGGGGGCGGTTTTGTGCCCAAGGCGGACACGGTGATCGAAGCGGGGGATGAGGTCTTGTTGGTGCTGGACCCGGGATTGGAGGAGGCGATTACGGCGTTCTTCGCCTCAAGCGGGACTCGGGCAGAGGCGTAGCGTCCTCGTTTGACTATCCTTGCTTAGCCGTTCCGGGATGGTGTAATTGGCAACACGCATGCCTCTGGAGCATGAGTTTGGGGTTCGAGTCCCTGTCCCGGAGTCTTTTACGCCGCCGCGTGGATCGCCCAGTCGCGGTACAGGTCGTAATACCGCCCTTCCGCCGCGATCAGTTCCTCGTGCGTGCCCTGCTCGGCAATTTTGCCGTGCTCCAGCACCACGATCCTGCCCGCCCCCCGGATCGTCGACAGCCGGTGGGCGATCACGATCGACGTGCGTCCCGCCAGCAGCCGGCGCAGACCCTGCTCGATGCGCGCCTCGGTGTGCAGATCCACGTTGGAAGTCGCCTCGTCGAGGATCAATATGCGCGGGTCGGCGATCAGCGCGCGGGCGAAGGCGATCAGCTGGCGTTGTCCCGCCGACAGTTGGGAGCCACGCTCGCCGACCTCGGTGTCATAGCCACTGGGCAACTCCGCGATGAACTCCTCGGCGCCCACAGCCGCTGCGGCCTGGCGGACCTGCTCCTGCTCGGCGCCGGGGCGTCCGAAGGCGATGTTCTCCGCGATCGTGCCCGAGAACAGGAACGCCTCCTGCGGCACGATCCCCATCTGTGAGCGCAATGAGGTGCTCGACACCTCGCGCAGGTCGTGGCCGTCGACGAGCACGCGCCCTTCGGTGGGGTCGTAGAAGCGCGCGACGAGCTTTGCCATCGTTGACTTGCCGGCGCCGGTGGCGCCCACCAGCGCGACCGTTTGGCCTGGGGGGATTTGTAGGTCGATGTGCTCGAGCGCTAGCACCTCCTCTGCTTCCTGCGGTGCCGGCAAGCCCGCCTCCAGAGGCGCACTGACCGACTTGTCCACGTTCTTGCGTGCGCGCCGCGGTTTGTAGGCGAAGGTGACGTCCTCGAAGCTCAGCTCCCCGCGGATGCGCTCCAAATCAGGCGCGCCCGGCTTATCGGTCAGCTCCGGCTGGACGTCGAGCAACTGGAAGATCTTCTCCAGGGCCGCCATGCCCGACTGGTAGGTGGTGTACAGTTGGGAGAGCTGCTGGATCGGTTCGATCAGGTAGGAGAGCGTCGCCACGAACGCTACGACGGTGCCGGCGGTGATATTGCCCGAGATCGCCTGGTAGCCGCCGTACAGCACGATTCCGGCGATTGCCACGCCGGAGAGCATTTCCACCGCCGGGAAGTAGGCGGCGTTTAGCCTGACCGTGACCATGTTGGCGTCGCAGTTGTCCTCGTTGAGCTCGGCAAAACGAGCGAGGTGGCGCGGCTCCTGGCCGAAGCTGCGCACCACGCGGATGCCGGAGAGCGTCTCCTGCAGGTAGGCGGTGATCGAGCCGATCGTCTCGCGCGTGCGGCGAAAAGCGCCGGCGGAGGTCAGGCGAAACCAGAAGCTGCCAGCGGCGATCAACGGCAGGATCAGGAACGTGAGCAAAGCCAGCTTGACGTCGAGGTACAGCAGCACCGCCACCGCCCCAATCAGGGTCAGGCCGGCCTGGAAGAGCGTCACCACCGAGTCGGTCACGAGGCTTTCCAGCGCCTCGACGTCGTTGGTGATGCGCGAGATCAGCACGCCGGCGGGGCGGCTCTCATAGAAGCCGATCGGCTGGCTCTGCAGGTGTGTGAACAGGCGGATGCGCAAGTCGGCAAGCGTGCGTTGCCCGACCCAGCCGACCAGATACGTTTGCACGTAGGTCATCAGCCACACGAGTAGCGCGGCAACAACGAACGCGAGGACAACCAGCACGAGCGTTTTGAAGTCGTGTTGATCGATGCCTTCGTCGATTGCTGCTCTGGCCAGCAGCGGTGGGGCGAGCGAAGCCGCCGTGCCCAGTACGAGCGCGGTCAACATCCCGGCCACGCGCAGGCGATAGGGCTTCAATAGGGCCAGCAGGCCCCGCAGGTTGCGGCCACGGCTCTCGCGACTTGCCCGCGAGCCGTCCCACTGCGCGCCACCTCGGCCCATGCCCGGGCCCATGCCGCGTCCGCCGCCACCGCCGCGCCCGCCCATACCGGCGCCCATGCCACCGCGACCCATGCCGCCAGGGGGCGTCATGAGCTGCCCTCCGTCCTCAAGTTGCGCGTCGTGCTCATATCCCGCTCACCTCGCGCTCGCGGGTCTCCGTGGTCAGGAAAACCTGCTCGGGCAGGCCGCGTTCCACGATCTCGCGGTACAAGTCCGATTCCTGCAGCAATGCCTCGTGGTCGCCGTGGGCGACGATGCGCCCGTGGTCGAGTACGACGATCTCATCGGCCAAGGCGATTGTCGAGAGGCGGTGGGCGATCACGAACGTCGTGCGTCCTGTCATCGCCTCGGCGAGCGCGAGCTTGATCGACCGCTCGGTGGAGGCGTCGACCGAGGAAGTGGCGTCGTCGAGAATCAGCACGCGCGGGTTGGCCAATAGCGCGCGTGCGATCGCCAGGCGCTGGCGCTGCCCGCCGGAGAGCGACAGTCCGCGCTCTCCGATCTCGGTGTCATAGCCCTGGGGTAGTCGCAGCACGAAGTCGTGCGCCTGGGCGCGTCGCGCGGCGTCTTCGATCTCTTCGGTGGAGGCGTCCGGTCGCGCGTAGGCAATGTTCTCGGCGACGCTCGCGGAGAAGAGGAAGGGATCGTCGCTGACGACCGCCACGGCGGAGCGCAGCGACTGCAATCCGACATTGCGCACATCGGCTCCGTCGAGCAGGACCTCCCCTTCGACGGGGTCGTACAGTCGCGAGATCAGCGCGACGAGGCTGGTCTTGCCCGAGCCGGTGGCGCCGACAAGCGCGACCGTGCGCCCCGCGGGCACGTCGAGGTCGATGTCGTGCAGCACGGTCCGTCGCGCAGGAGCCGGTGCTGTGTGTCCATTCCGCGAGGAGGCATCGCTGCCCACCGGTCCGCCTACCTGCGCAAAAGTGCCGACATTCAACTCGTCGTGCGGGTCGCTGTAGCGCAGCATGACGCCGCGCAGCTGCACATGGCCGCTGCCCGCCGGCAGTGGCGGAGCGCCCGGGGGGTCGGCGAGTGTCGGCTCGCGGTCGAGCACCTGGAAGATGCGTGCGCCCGAGGCTGTCGCGCGCTGGGCGAGGTTCAAAGTGACACCGAGCGAGCGCAGCGGGCCGACAAGCATGTTCAGCAGCAGGTAGAAAGTGGTGAACTGGCCCAGCGTGAGGTGGGCGTGGATCACGGCGTTGCCGCCGAGCAGCAGCACGGCGGCGATGCCGAGCTGCGGCAGGAAGCCGATCGCCGGGTTGTAGGTGGCTTCCAGGCGTGTGGCAACCATCGCCTGCTCGAAGGTGCGTCCGACGCTGCGACGGAAGCGCTCCAGCTGGCGCGGCTCGCGCGCGAACGACTTGACGATGCGCACGCCCGAGATGTTCTCCTCGGCGTCCGCGGTCAGTTCGGCAATACGCTGCTGCACCTCCTGGATCGCCGGGCGCGCGCGACGGCCGTAGCGGTAGGAGATCAGCACCACGAACGGTGCGGGCGCGAGCGAGATCAGCCCGAGCCACGGGTTGATCACGATCATCACGATGCCGGCAAGCACGATCGTGAGCACGAACTGCAGGATGAAGACGAGGCCGTAGCCGAGGAAGAAGCGCACGGCGGGCAGATCGACGGTCGCACGCGACATCAGCTGTCCGGTCTGCTGGTGGTCGAAGAAGCCGAGCTCCAGCCGCTGCAGCTGGCTGTAGAGACGCTCGCGCAGGTCGTATTCGACGCCGAGAGAAACCCGGCCCGCGATCATGCGCCGCCAGTAGGTGAAGCCCCAGCGCGCGAGCACGACGGCGATGATCGCCAGCGCGTACAGCAGCAACGTGTGGCGGTCGTGCGAAACAGGTTCGTGCCTGTGCGAATGACGGGCGCCGGAGTTGATCGTTTCGACCGCTTCGCCGGTGAGTAGCGGCAGGATGACGCTCATCGCCATCGCGAAGCTGGCGAGAATCCACGAGACGACTACGCCGCGCTTGTAAGGACGCAGAAAGCCGAGTAGTCGGTAGAAGGTAGCCATAGTTGCTTAGTCAACTATTATTGCAGGGGATTGTTGGGCGTGCTTGTCGGTTGAACGCGGCCCGTTCCACATCCCATGGTCCCGGTGTACCGCGGTGCGTGCCTGGTCGTGTGACTACGCTCTGCTCCATGTTTGCCAGCGACCCGTCTCCGTCCCGTCCGCCTGCGCCAAACGCCGGCCTGTGCGAGACCTGCCGGCACCGCCGGCTCGTGCCCAACACGCGCGGCTCGGTCTTCTCGCTGTGCGAGCGCTCGCGGACAGACCCAGCTTATCCGCGCTACCCGCGGTTGCCGGTGCTCTCCTGTCGCGGCTACGACCGCTCCACCGGAGCTTGACTCCAGTTGGCGGAGTGGCCGCCGCTCAAACGGTGTGGCTCACGCCGGCCGCGATGTTGCGGGATCGGCTGGGCATGGGGTCTCTGACTTGGCGTTCAGAAGCCCGCGTATACAGCGTCTCGGGGGCCATGTCGACCCCGTTGGGCCAAGCGATGGTCCCGATCTCCGAGTCGACCCGCACTTGGGCGAAGTACGCGGGGTCCGCGAGCGGAGCGAACACGCGGCGCCACTCGCGGCCCGCGAAGTCTACGTCGCCGACGAGTCCATCCTCAAACGTGAGGCGTAGCTCGTACGGGCCTATGACTTCGACATGGGTGACATCGACGAGCTTGTCCATCGCAAGGATCCTACCGCAGGGGCGCGATCGGCCGCAACGGTTCTTCGCTTGCGGCCAGCTCCCAGTCAGCGTTCAGTTCGTCGGCGTGGAGCTCTACCCAGGCCTGCACGAGCCGCAGTTGACGCTTCGGCAGATCGCCGACAATAATCTCGCCGGCCAAATCGAGCGAGGCCCTGTACTCGCCGTAGCGGGCGTGGAAGTGCGGGGTGGAGTGATGGGTCTCGTCCCAGTGCATCGTGATCCCGATTCCGTAGAAGTAGCTGATTCGCGGCATACGCCAATCATCCTCAGCAGCGGGGACGAAACTTTTCTGCGGCGACGGGACGCTCTATCGCGGGCACTTCACGACGGCCTGCGCTTCGGAGTGGCTGCCGTCGAGGAACGAGAAGTCGGCGCGGAAGTGGAAGCCGCCGGGCGGGCAGCGCTTGGGCAGCAGGATCCCTTGTGGGCGATAGGCCACGCGTTTTCCGTGCGAGCGTTCGTAGTAGGTGAGGTTGCCGCCGATCGTCGCTTGCACGCGCACGACCGCCACGTCAGGGCCTTCGGGAAGGCCCGGGACGAGCGGCACGCTGATTTGCAGCTGCCCGGGCAGCAGTAGTGTGGACATCACGATCCGCGCCTGGACCGGGTAGGCGCCGGTGGCGCTGATCAGCAGTTTCAGATACCCGTGCTGGGGAGGTCCTGCCACGAGCGCGATTTCGGCGTTCTCTTCGGAGACTTCGGGGCTCACCTGGAACTTGGCCAAAGCGCTGCCGCGCCCCATGATCGAGTTCGCCGGGCACGCCTGCGGTCCGTCGAAGCTGAGCTTCGCGGGTGCGCAGGTCGCGAGCCCGAGGCCGCTCGTTCCGATGCCCAGGTCGGCTGGATAGTGGAAGGAGATGCCGGTCAGTGACGAGGGCAGGCTGCCGTCGGGTGTGCGCACGTCGAAGCCGAGCGACAGCGCCGTGGGGGAGCCCAGGCGCAGGGGTGAGAAGCCGGCGCTGATGCTTGTCAGCTGTGTGGCCGAGGCGCCCGCGGGTGCCGCCAGCGCGCATAGCGCCGTCGCCGCTGCCAGATGCTGTCTGACATTCAATAGCTCAGCTTTCCGATCGCCTGCACGACCAGCCCGTAGCCGCGGCGGTGAAAGACGCCGAACAGTTCGCCGCTACCGCGCGCGTGGGCATAGCGGCCGCTGCCGCCGACGATCGTGAGTGCTCCCCGGAAGCTGGGGGTCGGGTTGTTGGGGTTGTTCAGGCGGCATTTCGCGGCGCCGTAGACGTTGCCGCCGGCGGCGTGGATCGTGAAGCGGGCTGTGACGTTGGGGCTGCCGTTATAGGTGAAGTACACGCGCCCGCTGCCGGGCAGGGTCCCGGATAGGGAGCCTTCGTCGACGATCAACGTGGCTTCGTCGCTGAGGAAGTGCAGGCTGCCTTCGTCGCGCACGCTGGTTGTGTGTGCGGCCAGGGCCGCTGCCGGCTGTGTAGCAAGGCTCAACGCGGCCGCGACAAGGGCGCATCTCAGCAGGGCTTTCATAACAGTGCCTCCTGTGCCTCTGCAGCCAGCGCTCGTGCGGATGGATCAGCCAGTGCTCGCGCGCGTGGACGGAGCGCGCGCGAAGCTCGCCAGACCCGCATCACCAGCAGCGGCATGAACAACAGCCCGCGCAGCTCTTGCCGCAGCGTCGCCAGTGCGGGCCGCACGCTCGCCGCACGAGCTCCGGGGGCCGAGCACCAGTAGGCGACAGCTCCGGCGAGCGTCATCAGATGGTGGCCGCCATTGCGAAGCTCAGCCGAGCGGTGTGAAGCTTCACGCGCGGTCTGCGCGAGCGCTTGGGCGAGCAGTGCCGGCTCCTCGTACAGGCCCGCGTAGCTCAGCTCACCGATGAGGGCGTCGAGCTCTTGGTCGACCAGTCCATCGAGCAGGGTCACCATCGCGCCTGCGTACAGGTAGGCGGTGTCGATCGCGTGCGCTTCCGCAGGCGTTGTGCGCGGGTCGGCCGCGGCAGCGATCAGGGCGTGCAGCGCAAGCACCGAGCACGCGGCCCCCGCGGCGAATTCTCGCCATTGCAATGTGCTTCCGCTCGCTTCTGCTCGCGCCCAATCGCCGAGCTGCTCGATTCCAAGCAGTGGTGTGGCGTGCATACGGATCTGTGCTTGCGCGCCGCGCGTGGCGCAGCGTTGGGCGAACGGTGCGATTGCCTCGCTCGCGGGCAGTTGGACCAGCGCGCCGCGCACGGCCTGTCCAAGCTCATCCAGGTAGGCGTCCGCGCTTAGCGCCTCAAGCTGCTTCCCGCTGCGCTGGGGGCGCGGGTCGATCGTCCCCCGCCGCGATGCCAGGGGCCGCCCCGAGCCGATCGCCTGTCGCTGCTCAGCGAAGGGCACGGCATCTGGCGTCAGCGCGCCAACGAATGCCGCATACAGCCGCTCGCCCTCACCCAGGGGGTCGGCGTGCGGGCGCTCGCTCAGCCCGTCAAGGCAGTCGAACAGCAGCTCCAGCGCGACGATCGCGCGCACCGCGTGCTTGCGGGTCGCGCGTGGCGCGATCGTCGCGGCCATCGCCGCCGCCTCTGCGTTGAAGCCCTCCGCGCGCAGCTTCTCAAGCGCCAGTCCCCGCAGCTCGGGGTCCTCGATCGCCTGCGCGCGAGCTTCCCAGTGGCGCATCTCGCGCCGCGCCTGTGTCGCCACGCACGTCCAGTAGCGCGCGTTCGCAAGTGAAAAAGCCACCAGCACGCGTGCCGCGCGGCGCGGATCGCTACTCATCGGCCAACGCCAATACTGGACGGACGCGCGTGGCGAGCCAGCCGGGGATCGCTCCGAGCGTCAGCGCTACGGCGAGCACGAGCAGCAGCACCTCCAGTGGTCGCACGCTGGTCGTGGGGCTCGCGAGCGGGAAGCCGGTCACGTGGCGCAGGAAGGCGTCGATCACGACCTGGCCGTATATCCCCGCCAGTGCGCCGGTCAGGCAGCCCGCGCTCAGCATCAGCAGCGCTTCGATCAGCAGAATGCCCTGCAGGCTGGCCGAGCTGGCGCCGAACAGCCGCAGGCCCGCCAGCCCGGAGCGCCGCTGCCAGATGCTCGAGGCAAGCGCCGCGACCATCGCCAGAATCGCGGCCGCCAGCAGCATCGTGGAGATCTCGCGCAGCTGGCCGAGCCCTTCGCTTGCCAAAGCCTCGATGCGCGTGGCGCGTGTGGCCGCGAGCGACACTTCCAGCCCGCTTGCCCGCCCGAGCGTGGTTTCGATGGCGGCGCGGGCGGCGGCTGGGCTCGCGCCCGGGCGCAGCTGCACGCCGAGCGCCGTAGTGGCGGACGTGGCCCAGGCGCGGCTGTAGTCGGCGCTGCTCATGAAGACGACGCCGGGCGGCCAGGCGAGGTTGGTGGTCGTGGCGGCGATGCGGAAGGGCTTTGGCCCGGTGGGCGTGGGCAGCAGCAGCGTGCCTCCGACTCCGAGACGATGTTCTGTGGCGATCTGCTGGGAAACGGCGACCCAGCCGCCCCGCGCGAGGCGCGCCAGCGCGACGGAGGCGCTGCCGCCGCGGATCTGGCTTTCGAGCACGTGGCGCTCGGCGCCCGGCGGGCGTGCGATCACCCATACGCGGCGGCTGCTGAGTTGGGAGAAGCCGCCCTGGAAGCTGTGCACGGCGGCGACCGCCGGTAGTCGCGCGATGCGCGCGACCGCGTCACCGGGAGCAAAGGAGTTGACGGCCTGGTTGTCGCCGGGGGTCGAGACCCAGACGTCGGCGTCGGCCACATAGCTGTGGGCGAAGGAGTCGATCCCCGATAGCAGATTTGCACGTGAGCCGCCGAGCGCAACGCTGCCGAACAGCGCGACGGCGCCGGTGGCCGCCAGCGCGAGCGAGCGCAGCGTCGTCGCGCGCAGCGAGGCGAGCGCCAGCGGCAGGATCGAGATGCGCTGGAAGCGCTCGCCGAGGATCGCGGCGCCGCGCAATACGGCGTCGAGGACGAGCGGCACCGCCAGCACGGTCGCCAGCGCCAACAGTGCCGTCGCCGGGATCGCGGCCGCCGGCAACAGCACCCACAGCACGCTTGCCAGCGCCACCAGGCCCAGCGCCGCGCTCGCCAGACGGGCCCGCAGCCGGCGGTTCAACGAGCTTCCCGGCACTCCGCGTTCCTCGTAGATGGCGTCGCGCGCCCGTCCGCGACGCAGGTCGAGCAGCGGCACCGCTGAGGCCAGGCAGGTCGCCAGAATCCCTCCCATCAGTGAGAGCACCACCGCGCGCGTGCTCACCACTGTGCCGCCCGACAGTGTGAAGGCCTCGGCCAGGTAGTTGGTGGACTGGTGGAACACGCCGGTCGAGAGCAGGTAGCCGGCGCCGAGGCCGAGCAGCGAGGCGGGGATGCCCAGGCACAGCGCCTCGAACAGGATCATCTCGGCGATCGTCACGCGCCGCGCGCCGGCGATGCGCAGGTCGGCGATCGCGCGGCGCCGCTCGGTCACGGTCAGCAGCATCGCGTTGAAGGCGAGCAGGAAGCCGAGCACCGCGCCGATCGAGGCAAACAAGCCGCTGGCCAGATCGCTGGGGCCGAGCGCCTGCCCTAGCAGCGCGACGTCCGCGTCGGCCGCGGCCACTTCCACACGCCCGTCCGCCAGACGCGTAAGCTCAGCGCGCACCGCCGCTTTCTGTCCGGGCTTGCTCTGCACGAAGATGCGCGTGACCCTGCCGGGCAGGCCCGCGAGCTGCTGCAGATGACTCAAGGGCATCACGGCCACGCGTGCACCGGCAAGCGCGCTGGCGGCTTCCGGGCCAAGCACCGCGGATACGGGCAGTGTCAATGCGCGCCCGCGCAGCTTCAGCGTGACCTTCGTGTGGTTGGCGGTTCGCTTGATCCCGAGCGCCTGGGCGCTCGCCTGGCTGAGCGCGATTCCTGCTTTGGAGAGCGAGCCGATCGGCAGCGTTTCGGCCAGCCCGTCGAGCACGGCCAGACGCAGGTCGGTGCCGGCCACCTCGATGGAGATCTGCCGTCCGTCGGAGGTCGTCACGGTCGCCGGCTGTTCCAGCAGCGGTGCGGCCTGCTTGACGCCGGGCAGCCGCTTGACACGTGCGCTCGTCGCCTCGGAGAAGCCTTCGTCGCCGCGTGCGCGCAGCTGCAGGTCGGCCGGTCCGATGACCGTGTGCACGACGCGTCCGGCGGAGCTCGAGATGCTGCCCTCGGCGACGATCGCGGCGAACACGAGCGCCACGGCGGTCGCGATACCGACCGCAGCGAATAGCTCCTGGGCGTGGTGGGCTTTCAGCCGTCGCCGGTACATGAACAAGAGCGCGGAGAGGCGCATCAGCTCACCGGCAATTGGTAGCGGGCATCCGCGTCGGGGTCCATCTCTGTGTCTGGGTCCGCGCCGGCGCCGGTCCCTGGGTCCGCGTCGTGGTCGCGTGCCGGCGAGAGCCTGCCGTCGCGCAGCATGTAGTCGCGGTCCGCGAGTGCCGCCGCCTCGCGGTCGTGGGTGACGAGTACGACGCTCGCGCCCTGCTCGTGGGCGAGCGTGCGCAGCAGCGCCACCGTCTGCAGGCTGCGCTTGCTGTCGAGGTTGCCGGTCGGCTCGTCGGCCAGGATCAATTTCGGATCGCCCACCAGCGCGCGCGCGATCGCCACGCGCTGGCGCTCGCCCCCGGAGAGCTGCTCGGGCGTATGCGCCAGGCGCTCGCCCAGGCCCAGGCGCTCAAGCCACGGCCTTGCCTGGGCGCGGGCCTTACGCGGGCCGATGCCGCTGAGCAGCAGCTTCAGCGACGCGTTCTCAAGCGCCGAGACGCCCGGCATCAGCTGAAAGCTCTGATAGACGAAGCCGACGTCGCGACGCAGGTACTCGGAAGTGGCGCTCTCCGACAGCGATGAGAGCGCAAGGCCGCGGTAGCGGATCGAGCCACGGTCGGGGCTCAGCAGCGTCGCGATCAGCAGCAGCAGCGTGGTCTTGCCCGAGCCGCTTGGACCGTGCAACGCGATCATCTCTCCCTCCGCAACGGTGAAGCTGACACCGTCGACGGCGCGCACCTGCTCCCCCGTGCCGGCGTAATGCTTCACAACGTCCTCCAGCTCCAGCAGGCTCATAACGCGTGTGTGTCGCGCGCCCCCCGCACGCGCCTGCTCACCCGCTCGCCTGGCGCTCGACCCCAGGGTGCAGTGGCACCACGGGCGCCAGCTCGCGCGCGGGCGCTCCCCGCAGCTGCCCGTCGCCGAGCACCAGCCCGAGGTCGGCTTGCGAGAGGCCGGTGGACTCGCCCGTGCTTGAGAGCACCGTCAGGCCTTCGTCGGCAAGCGAGCGCAGCAGCGCGAGGATCGGGTCGCGCTCGCCCAGCTCGACGCCCTTGACAGGCTCGTCGATCACGACCATGCGCGGCCTCAGCGCCAGCGTGCGGGCGAGGCGGACACGCACGACCTCGGCGCTTGAGAGCTCGCGTTGCGTCATGCGCGCGCAGTGGGCGACGCCGGTGCGCTCAAGCGCGGCGTGCGCGTGCAGGCGTGCCTTGGCGGGCGGGACCCAGCGCGAGAGCAGGCCCACCATCGTGTGATCGAGGGCGCTGTGCCCGTCGGCGAAGCGCAGGGTTCTCTGGCAGTAGCCGATCCCTTTGCCGAGCAGGCGCTCACCCCTATCGGCCAGGTTGTGGCCATCGAAGCGCACGACACCCGCGTCCGGCGGCTCGATCCCGGCGGCCACACGCAACAGCGTGGAGCGGCCCGAGCGGCGCAGGCCCCAGATGACCACGAGCTCGCCAGCGTCGGCCTGCAGCGACACGTCGCGCAGAACTGTGCGTCCCGCGGTCTCCTCGTCGTGGCGCTTGTGGACGGCTTCGAGCTCGAGCAGGCTCATCCCCGCCTCCGGCCGTCCAGCTTCTTTAGCTCCTGGCGCGCATATTCGACCCATTCGAGCTTGGCGCCGACCGCCAGGCGGTTCTCCTCCTCGCCCAGTCGGCCCAGCAGTGCCGACGCGCTGTCGGATGCGGTCTCAGGTGCGCCTGAGATCGGGGTGTGCATGCCCTCCGACAGGCAGGCTCGCTCGTAGCCGGTCATGACCTCACGCAGATGCTCGGGCTCGTTCGTCAAGGCGCCCAGCGCTAGTACGAACAGTTGGTTGCGACGGCGGTCCTCGCCCACCTGACCGATCAGCCAGTCGCGGTATTCCAGCGTGCCAAGCGGGGTTGCGCAGTAGTGAGGCTTGGGCTGGCGCCCGGCGCGCGTGCCGGGGATCTCTTCGACCAGCGAGCGGCCGGCGAGCACACCGAGCGCGGTGTAGATGTGGCCGATGTTGCTGAGCGGCAGCACTTCCTCGTAGCGGCGCTCGAAGCGCTGCGCGAGGTCGTAGGCGTAGCTGGGGCGCTCGATCACAAGGCCCAGCAGCGCCCAGTTGACAGGCGAGCGCATCGGCGTCGTGTCGTGCTTCTCAGCTTGATCCCCAGAGGCCTTCCCCGCCTTCATAACTTCACCGTACCGCAATCACAAGTAGATTTCTAGGGACTCGTATACATCCGAAAGTCATGGGCTTTGGGAACGCAGTCAAGTCTCCAATACTCACAAGTCTTATAACGTTGTAACTCTTGTGATAGACGCTGGCGCTTGACGGCCGCCGCACCGTGCGGAGACGCCTAGGCGTCTCCAACACACTCATGCGCCTTAGAACCTTTTAAGCCTTGGCTTGTACGGGTCGCGTCGGCCGCACAGGATGGCCAAAACGTCCGCGCGGGCGAAACGTGGATTCGCCTGCAGCTCGCCAAGAGCATCAACAAGGCAAAGGGAGGAACCGTGAGCGCTTACCTATCGATGGTGTCACGCCGTACGGGCGGCCTGGTTGTTGTCGCAATCTTCATGGTCGGGCTGTCGGGCTGCATCCTGCCGCAGGGGGCAGCCGCGGGGAAGGCGGAAGAAGACGTCGTCTGTCCGCTGCAGGCCGGCCACTACCAGTGCGAGTTGCGAGCCCTGCCGCGCGGGGACAGGGAAAAGCTCAAACCGAACGCCGAAGGAGAAGGAAAAGGCGAAGGCGAATACGGCGGGATCGACCCCCACGAACTTCGCGAAGCGTACAAGCTGCCCGAAAGGGGGGGACAGGACCACACGATAGCCATCGTCGACGCTGGCAACGACCCCGATGCGGAATCGGATCTGCAGATATACCGCAAAAAATATGATCTGTACTACAAAGGCAGCGAAACCGCGTGCACCGAAGCGAACCACTGCTTCAAGAAGATAAATCAGACGGGGGGAAAAAGCTTTGGGGGGGGCGAACCCCCATGGGGTCTCGAGATGTCGTTGGACCTGGACATGGCTTCGGCGATCTGTCAGGAATGTCACATACTGCTCGTCGAGGCCGACAACAGCAGCACCGAAAACATGGATCTGGCCGAGGACGAGGCGGCCTCGTTCAAGGAAGGCGGAGGATCCGAAAGCCCGTTTGGGTTCTACGGCACGACGGTCATAAGCAATAGCTGGGGGAGACCCGAGACCTCCGAAGAGACCTCGCGAGATACGTACTTCAAGCACGAAGGCATACCGATCACGGTCGCGGCCGGCGACTACGGCTATGGCTATGGCGTCGTGTATCCGGCCGCTTCTCCCAACGTCATCGCGGTCGGCGGCACCGGTCTGTTCAAGAAAGAAAACTCCCGTGGCTGGTCTGAGGAAGCGTGGAACGGCACCGGCAGCGGCTGCAGCGCTTATGAGAAAAAACCGGCGTGGCAACCGGGAGTGACCGACTGCTCGAACAGGATCGACAACGACGTCTCTGCGGTCTCCTCCAATGGCACGCCCATGTCGATCTACGATACCTATGAATACCGCGGCTGGGAAAACGTGTGGGGCACGAGCGTGGCGTCGCCAATCGTCGCCGGTGTGGAGGCGCTCTCCAGCGAACAGACGCGACATGAGGGCGCCGAAGCCTTTTACGCAAAACCTGCGTCGTTCTTCGACGTCACCGAAGGAAAGAACGGCGAATGCGCGATCGAAATTCTGTGCACCGCAAAGGTGGGCTATGACGGTCCGACGGGCCTCGGCACGCCGGATGGCGTTTTCGGCGGACCACCGCTGGGCGAATGGCGCCTCGGCGGGACTCCTTTGAGCAAAGCGGTTGCGGTGGCGTGGAAAGGCCCGATCAAGCTCAGCGTATCGGGTCTTGGGGCAAAAGTGGAATGCGAAGAGACCGCGAGCGGCTACGCGGATTCGGGCTCGAGGCCATACGGCGAAATAACCACGCTATCGCTTTCGAAATGCGTATATCTTGAAACTGGCAAATACTGCGAATATAAAGGGAATAAAACTGAACTGCCGACGCTGACTGCGGAAGGTTTGCCCTGGCGTTCTGAACTCGCCACAAAGGAAGGCACTGTGCGCGATGTGCTCAGTAGTGTTGAAAATCCCAACAAACTGACGCTAAGGCTTAAGTGCATTATATTGAAAGTTGGTACTGAAAGTGCGGCTACTTGCATAGGTGCGCTAGTCGCCACCGCCACCAACACGGGCAGCGACGTGACGGCGACGTTCAATCCAGAAGAAAAGCTGAGCTGCAAGCCGGCCAACTTCTTGGAAACGTTTCTAGGCAAAGAAATATCTGGCAGTCTTGAAGGAAGTCAGCTCATCGAAGCAGCCGGCGGCGGAAAACTCGAAGCCGAGCTATGACCACAAGCATCACAAGGCTTAGAACGTTCTAAGCCTTGGCTTGTATAGCCGGCACCGTATCGAACATCATGGTCTAGCCGGCGGGTGTCTAGCGCAACGTCGCGGCCCGCCGGGGCCATGTTTGAAAAGCAATCGAGGGGATGGGGAAGATGTTCTCAGCAATATGCAGGCGGCTCACGTACGCCAACGTCGCGATGACGCTCGCGCTCGTGTTCGCGATGAGCGGCGGCGCGTTCGCCGCCGGCAAATACCTGATCACCTCGACGAAACAGATCAGCCCGAAGGTGCTGAAGTCGCTGCAGGGCAAGGCGGGCGCGCCGGGCGCTCAGGGGCCGGCCGGCCCCCAGGGTCCTGCGGGTGCTGGCGGTCCCGCCGGCAAAGAAGGTCCCGCCGGCAAAGAAGGTCCTGTCGGTAAAGGCGAAAAGGGCGAAAAGGGCGAAACTGGTCCGGCAGGCACGACCGGCTTCACCGAAACCCTTCCCTCTGGCAAGAGCTTGAAGGGCGATTGGCGCATCGAATACAGCGCACCGAGCGCGTTTTCCGTTAACAGCACAAGCATTAGTTTTGGAATTCCGCTCAAGTCGGCGCCGACGGTGCATTACATCAGACCAGACGGCAAGGAACCTGTCTACAACGGAGCGATGGGTGTGGAAAAAGAAGAACTAGTTCCGGCGTCCTCGGCGTGCCAGGGGTCGGTTGCGTCACCGACCGCGGCCTCAGGCAACCTTTGCATCTATGCCGCCGAAGAAGAAAACGCCGACCAGAACCCCTTCGGGGGCGAATTGATGTTTCCAGTGGTTCTTCCAGGAACCGAAAGATTCAATCTGTTTGCTTCAGCTCCACAGCATGCCGCCGATAGGTACGGTTTCAGCCTGGTCACGGCTTCCAAAACAGAAGGTGTAGTGCAGGTCTTGGGTACTTGGGCGGTGACCGCGGAATAGCCCATGCGTGTGAGATCAAGCGTATGCGTGTACGCGCCGGTGCTCCCGGGTTGCTATGCGTCCTCCTGGGGCCTCGGGTTCTCGCCACCGGAGACCCGTCAAGCGAACAGCGAAATGAGAGGCCACGAGAGATGAACAGTCAGTATAAGGGGTCTGTGGTTGGCCACCGGCGGCGTATCGTTGTGGGCGTGGCGGTTGTGGTGGCGGGGATGTTGCTACTCGCGCCCGCCTCGTTGGGCGCGAGTGTGGGCCAGCCAAGTTTCAGTAGCTTGAGAGAAGAATTCTTCTCGACGCGAGCCTTGATCGGGCTGAACCTGAACAACGAAGATCTCGCGACGACGTGGTCGGCGCAGTACGGCACCGGTCCGACCGGCCCCTGGACCGATGTGAACAGCGGGGAAGTTACGGGAACAGGCGGAGGGAAAGTGTCTATCGGCGTCCTCGACCATGAACTGGAACATAACGGCCAAAAAGAAGCTTATTTCTTGCGTGGTCTAAAACCGGGTACGTCTTATTACGCACGTTTCGTGGCGAAGAACAGTGACGGTGAAGCGGAAAAGGTGATCCCGTTTAAAACGCTTCCCGTGGGAAAGCCCGAAATCGACAGGGACTACAGCGACGAGACAGAACCCGTCGGGACGAGTTTCGAATTTTCACCTACTGAGGGGGATGAACAGCTGACGGATACGACGGCATGGTTTGTCGCGAAGATCGATGCGAATGGGGCGCAGGCGACGTATCGTTTCGAATATGCTGAACATGAAGGTGGTCCGTGGAAGGAATTCACCTCGGGTGCGAGCGGCACGGTCGGCACAAGTGAAGAATACGCGTGGGTGGAAGCCGGACTTTCGGGGTTGACGCCCGAAAGGGAATATTTCGTGCGTGTGAAAGCAAGCAACGAAAAGGGCGAAACGGTGCAGGCCAAGTATCGGGAGACCTCCTCTGAACACAGCTCATTTCAGACTCTGAGGTCGAGCGCGGAAGTGGTGAATACGCCTACTGCTCGTAATGTGACGTCGAATTCGGCTTATGCGGCGGCGGTGGGTGTTTCTTCGCATGGTTGGGAAACGGAATGGCGTCTTGAATATGCTGAGCATGAAGCTGGCCCGTGGAGTGTGGTGCCGGGGGCTGCGGGCACGATCTCCCAGGCGCAGGCCCAAGCGCAGGGCTATTTTGGTGTCGTGCCTGAGGCTTATGGTGCGCGGTTGACGGGGTTGAGCCCGTCTACGACGTATTATCTGCGGGATTATGCGAAGAATACGTGCGCGACTGGTTGTGGCAGTGAGACGAGTGGGCTTCAGAGTTTTACGACGGGGGGTAAGCCGAGCGCGAGCGCGTTGGCGGCGCATGGCGTGCTGGGTGGTGCGTTGCGTTTGTTGGGATCGGTTGAAACGAATAGCGAAGTGACGTCTGACGAACAGACGATCTCGCTTGAAGGTGCGCCGACGGGCGGCACGTTCACGCTCAGCTTCGACGGTCACAGTACGGCGGGCCTCGCCTATAATGCCTCGCCTGAAACGGTGAGACAGGCGTTGGAAGGGGAAGGGCTCGGCGGTCTGAAAGTGGGTGTGGAAGGCCCCGATGGTGGCCCGTACACGGTCTGGTTCATCGGCACGAGTGCGGATGTGAGCGAGCCACAGATTGGCTGCGACGCCTTGGGTCTTGTGCCCGTAGGTGCCGGGTGCAGGACTGAAACTACGCAGGCGGGTGGTGTGGTGGATGCCACGGCCTACCATTTTGAATATGTGAGCCAGTCGAGCTTCGCCGAACATGGTTGGACGGGTGCGACGCAGGGCCCCGAAGCGGTTGTCGATTCGAGTGCGTCGGTCGCGCTCGATCTACCGGCGCTTGTGGTAGGCGAAACGTATCGTTACCGGTTGGTGGTGCACAACGAAGCCGGGTTTGTGGAAAGCCCCGAAGAGACGTTGACAGTGCCGGCCGCGGCGGTTGCGGGCGGCGAAGGTTGTGCGAACGAAACATTCCGTACGGGTATCTCGGCGCATCTGCCGGACTGCCGCGCCTACGAGCTGGTCACGCCGGTCGATAAGAACGGCGCGCAGGAACCGTTCGTGTATGCGATCCCGAAGCTTGATGAGCAGACGCTTGTGGCCGAGGACGGGGAACACACAGTGCTGGAAGGGACTGGTACCGATTATTTGACGGGACCGTTGTCGGGCCAGACACCGTACCTATTCTCGCGCGAAGAAGGGGCTTGGTCGATGCTCGCGGGCTCTCCGCAACCGGCTACCGGGGTGCGCTCCGACGATCCGCAGGTGTACAGTGCCGATCTGACGAGCGTGGCGCTGTACAGCGAATACAACACGTCGACGGCAGTCAAGTCCGCCGACGTGGAATACGACG
>DATHMQ010000006.1:0-15627 GCA_035486935.1 Solirubrobacteraceae bacterium | reverse complement strand
CGGATAAAACGTGGGTCCGAGGATCTCGTCTGGAATCCTGCTGTAGTCGATCCTCCCAGGGATCCCAGTGAGATCCACGATCTGCTGGGCCATGAAACCGAGCAGACTGTTCGCCGGGTGGTTCATCGTGAAAAACAGCAGCTCGTCGCGAAACCTAGACGCTATGAACGAGGTCACCTTGACCTCGCAGTCCTGGCCACGAACGTCCAGCTCAGCTGTTGCGTTCGCAGCCCAAGCGAGCGCGTCTGAGGGTTGGTCCGGGTCTTGCAGAAACCGACAGGTGGCGGCTATGTCAAGACCGGATGCGTAGGCCTGCAGGATAGACCGGTCGTGATAATCGAATGGTCCGTCGACGACCGGCCGCTCCAGCTCGTCGCGTAGGTAGAAGAGGTCCGGGAAATAGCCGGCCCAGTACACGCTCGGCCAACGCACGACGGTGGCCTTTTCCGCAATGCCTGCCAGCGTCTCGGTACCTAGGCCTATCCCATCGCGGTAGCCATCATCGATCTTTTGAGGGATCACAACCGCTGCGTCGGCGACGGCTGCGTGCAACTCGGGCACAGTCTCTGCCAGTATCTCGTGAACCGCCGGGAAGCTCACGAACTCGAATCGCTTCGTGAATTCCTCGTTTGTCGCGAGCATCATCTCCAGCGCCTTGGCTTGACAGTTACCGACGACGACGACTCGATCCATTGAGCTGCAGCCTACCCGGGTCGACAGCCTCAACTGGCAGGATTCGTCGGCGCAAACGCACGGTCCGAGGCGCCGTTCAACAACGCGCCCAACCGCTCAGCGAGTACCTGCGTAGAGCACTGTGCCTCTATCAGCGATTGACCCGCGCGAGAGAGATCGCGCCAAAGCTCGTCGTCCCTGTAAACACATATCGCCTCAGACGCCAGTTCCCGAGGCGATTCAGCGATGAGCATGCACTGCCCGTCCCCGCCCTCGAGGCCCTCTGCGCCGATCGGAGTAGTTACCACCGGAAGGCCGGCAGCCAAAGATTGCGTGATCTTGCCCTTGACCCCCGCGCCGTAATGGAGTGGTGCCACCATAAGGCGAGATGTCTCGAACAGGGGATTGAGATCCTCGACCCAACCGGTCACGTCCACCAACGGTGAAGCAAGCGCGGTCACTTCCGGCGGTGGCGCAGAACCGACGATGGTGACCTGAACCTCGCCTAGCTCGCGCCAGATCGCGGGCATTACCTCATTCACCAAGCAAACCACGGCGTCGATGTTGGGCGGGTGCTCAAACCCCCCCACAAAAAGGATCCCCTTGCGGGCCTCGGGCGGGGGCACATATGGCTGCACGTCATGAATGGTCGGAATGACGATCAACCGCGTTCCGGGTACATCCTGTTCGATCTGCTCACGTTCGCAGTCGCTCACGACGATCGTCGCGTCCGTAGCCTTGATCATGGCGAGCTCCAAGTGCCGCAGCGCCGACGCCTTGGGCGTGATCGACTTGAGAGCGCCATTGCTCACCATGAACGTCCCCTGCGAGGACCCGACCTGCCCGCGTCGCGCCTCGCGCAACCAGTGCAGATCAACTGTGTCGTAGGCGACCGTGGCTGCCGGCGCGTACTCGCGCACGGCGTCCAACCAGCGACTAGCGGTATGAGGGCGACTCAAGATCGCCAGGTCGAGCCTGGGGCCGATGGTGTCTAGCTCAGCGTTGACGTGGAGCTGACCGTAGAGCACCTCGACACCAAGGGCCTGAAGTTGGCGGGTATAGGGTTCGGTCGGGACCAAGTTTTCGGGCATGAACGTGACGCGAACGTCGGCGTCGAGCAGTGCCTTCATGATGTGCAACATCCGCAGCGACCCGGCGTCGCGATCCCACATCGGCACGCGGTGATCGACGATCAACACATGACGTCCCCGATGCCGATTGGCGGCCAGCCGCAGATTCGTCGGCGCGGCCCGCAACTGCTCTGACTCCAACCGGTGGCGCCACTTGGCGACGAACTTCGAGCGGTTCTGCTCCTGGTAGCGCTTGAAGCCGGACTCGATGTCATTACCCGCAGTGGCGCCCTCAACGTGTACGACCACGGCCGCCGGTTCGTAGAGCACTCGCAATCCGCGCTCGCGCGCTTCGAAGCAAAGGTCGGTGTCCTCGTAGTACATCGGCAGGTAGCGTTCGTCGTAGCCGCCAGTCTCCGTCCACAGGTCGGCCTTCACCATCAGCGCTGCCGCCGAGCCATAGTCGGTCTCGCGCCTGTACTCGTACTGGAAGTGCTCAGGCCGATCGCCGCGGCCGTAGTTGACACCAGTGCCGTCGCGCCAAATGATCCCGCCCGCCTCGTTGAGGCTCCCGTCTGGATACAGATACTTCGGCGTGACCACGCCAACGTCCTCGGCCGACTCGCCACAAGCAAGCATCGCCGTGAGCCAATCGGCCCTCACCTCAATGTCGTTGTTGCACAGCACGAGCCAGCGCCCACGTGCAAGGCTGGCGCCGCGCTTCACGCTGCGGATATATCCGAGGTTCTGCTCGTTGCGAACGATCCGCGCACCGCGCACCTGCTGGAGCAATAGCTTGGTTGCCTCGTCGGCGTCGTCCTCGACGAGGACAACCTCGTAGCTCACGCGCGTCGTGTTGTCGCGGATCGATTCCAAGCACGCCCGCGTCAAGTCCGCGCGCGCGTACAGGGGGATGACCAAAGACACCTTTGGGTTGTCGTACTCAGGCAGCGAGATTACGTCCAGCTCGGATACCGACTCCGGACCTGCACCAGGACCCTCGGCACCGGGTGAGGTTTGCGGCTTCGGGCGTTTGACCAGCAACCTGCCCGCAAGTCGCAGCGAGAGACGCAGCATGCGCGCAGGTAGCGATGTATCGCCGATCGCGCCATAGAGACGGCCTCTGGCTCGCTGAAAGGCCTGCCAGGTCACCGACTCCTCGGTGCGGCGGTTCAGGGCCCTGGCGGCGGCAAGCTCAGCGTCGCGCAATGCAAGATCGCTCTCGCGAGCGGCCAGCACGCCGCGCAATTGCACGTTGCGCTCGCGCCCGACGACGATGTCCTGGTCGCGCTGTTTGAGATCCTCGTCGGACTGCGCCTCGCGGGCTCGCAACTCACGGGCACGCGCCGCCAGCTCATCAGCGTGCACCGCCCGCTCACGCTCGACGACTGCCATCCAATCGTCCTTCAGACGAACCGCCTCATCCCGTTCCCCGACGGCGTGTGCCGTGTCCAGTTCCCTGGCCCGCACGAGCTCGATCCCACAGTCGGCGAGCGTCGAGGTGTCCGCCATCTCGGGCAAGGGCGCCTTCGATGCGAGGGCGACTATGTAAAGCGCGGCGGGATCGCCGGCCTCGCGCCACTCCTCACCCGCACGCTCGATGTAGAAGTCGGGCTGATCGGTCGTTCCGCCCTCCCGTTGGGGCCCGTCGAGCGCATGCAGATGCGAGCCTGTGATCGTTCGCTGACCCCACCCCGCCACATGAGGGAAGTGCGAACCGAGCAGTTCCTGGAACTCCTCGAGTGCCAGCTCGCGCTCGTGAAAGGGGTTCTGCTGGCCAGTCGCCTCGCTGTAGAGGCGGCGATCGGGGGTGGAAACGACAAGGATCCCGTCCTCTCCGAGCACCCGCGCCACTTCGTCGAGCACCCGCTCCTGGTCCTGTACATGCTCGATGATCTCGAACGCGACCACGGCGCCGAAGGACCCGTCCCCGAATGTCGAGAGGTCGAGCGCGGTGCCCACATGAAACTCGAGGTTGGCTCCACCGTAGTTGAGCTTGCTGTGCTCGACGGTCCGCTCATCGACGTCAACGCCGACGACGTGGCCGGCCGACCCAGCAAGTATTGCCGCGCCAAAACCCTCGCCGCTGCCGAGATCCAGGACCCTGCGTCCCTCGACAACGCGTGCCGCCCACATGTAGCGATGGAAGTGCTCGTAGACGACTTGCACGTCCGGCGCCCAGGGAACGCAGCGCTCGCCGGTCCACTCGATCAGGCGCGGAGCACCCGCGCGGCGACGTAAGCTCACACCTTCCCCTTGCGGCTTGGTAGCCGGTCAAGGTTATGTTGGCAGGCTCGCTCGATCATTGCTCGGGGTGCGACGGATGTCTGAATCCAACCGCAAGTTGGACGATATCGCAGGTCGCCAAGAGCGCCCGCCGACGAGCCCTATGAAGGCTCGAAAGACGAACTGATCCGGGAGCGCCAGCTTCGAGCCGGTTGATATCGACAAGAGCATTTACGGCAGTTGACTCCGGCGAGAGTGCCCCCCGAGGCCCGAAAGTGTTCGGTGCAAATGAGAAGCGCCTCAACCGAACAGATACGGAAAGTAGGTCTGCAAACACGGAGTAGCGCCTCTTGCAAGCGCGGAATGGATCCGGCTCCGAGGCCAACCGCCCGGAGCCGGTGGCCCCACCGATACCCTTCCCCAATGCCACAACTGTCAAGCCACAGCACCCCGCCGATTGTCGCCCGCTCGGTCAGCAAGACATTCCGCGTGCCCGAGGAGCGCACGCACACGCTCAAGGAGACGGCGCTGCACCCGCTGCGCCGCTCCAGCCATCAATCGTTCTCAGCATTGAGCGACATCTCCTTCGAGGTCAACCGCGGCGAATTCTTCGGCATCGCCGGGCGCAACGGCAGCGGCAAGAGCACGCTGCTGAAGTGCCTAGCCGGCATATACGGCGTCGATGAGGGCCAGATCTGGATGGATGGCCGCCTCTCGACCTTCATCGAGCTCGGCGTCGGCTTCAACCAGGACCTGGCCGCGCGCGACAACGTGATCCTCAACGGCATCATGATGGGCCTGACCCCGCGCGAGGCGCGCCGACGCGTGGACGAGGTGATCGACTTCGCCGAACTGCGCGAGTTCGAGGAGCTCAAGCTCAAGAACTACTCCTCGGGCATGCACGTCCGCCTCGCCTTCTCCGTGGCGATCCAGGTCGACGCCGACATCCTGCTCGTCGACGAGGTCCTGGCCGTCGGCGACGCCGCCTTCCAACAGAAGTGCTTCGACGTCTTCTACAAGATGCGCGAGGAGAACCGCACGATCGTGTTCGTAACCCATGACATGGGCTCGCTCAACCGCTTCTGCCACCGCGCGCTGCTGCTCGAGCGCGGCGAGACCGTGCTGCTGGGCGAGCCGCACGAAGTCGCCGACCGCTACCTGGAGATCAACTTCGGCCGCGAAGCGGCCCCCAGCGGCGACGGGAATAGCGAGGACCGTGGTGGCGACGGCGACGCGCGCGTACTGGAGGCATGGATCGAGGACGAGCACGGCGAGCGCCCCGCCTCGCTGCCCCAGGGCCAGCGGATCGTGCTCAAGGCGCTGGTGCGCTTCGAGGTCGAAGTCGAGGATCCAGTCGCGAGCCTGTACGTGCTCAACGAAGACCACCTGGCGATCGTCGTGGCCACAAGTTCGCGTGCTGACGAGCGCAGCGGCCGCTTTCGCGCCGGCGAGGAAGTCCTGTGCTCGTTTGCCTTCCAGAATGTACTTGCACCTGGTCGCTACAACCCGCTGTTCACGCTCGCCCATCGCGGCACGGGTATGGACCTGATCGACCGCTACGAGGGCGCCTTCTCGTTCGTCGTCACCGGCCCTGAAGCGTTGGGTGGCGCCGTCGATCTGCCGGTGCAGGTAGCGATGAGCCGCACCGAGACCGGCTCTCGGGAGGTCGTGCTGTGAGCACCACCCGCAAAACTTCGACACGCATAGTTCGTCCTGGGCACAGGACAGCCGCGAACACCGTTGAGGTAGCCCAACGCACGGGGCTCGTGCGATGAGTACCGAGACCATGATCCCCCCGGACGCGACGAGTACCGATCCGCCGCCCTACGAGGGCCTCGGGCGCCCGATCAAGGGCCCGCGCGCGCTCAATGACGACTGGCGGCGCTTCTGGCATCTCACGTACAACATCGCGCGCAACGAATTCAAGCTGAAGTTCTTCGGCTCGGTGCTCGGCTACGTGTGGCAGGTGATGCGCCCGCTCTTGCTGTTCGGCGTCCTGTACGTGTTCTTCGTGCTGATCGCCAAAGTCGGGGGAGGCGGAAAGCCCAGCGAACAGTTCTACGGCGTGCAGCTGCTCGGCTCGATCATCCTGTTCACGTTCTTCGCCGAAGCGACAGGCGGCGCCGTGCGCAGCGTCTTTGACCGCGAGAACCTCGTGCGCAAGATCCAGTTCCCGCGCATGGTCATACCGCTTGCGATCGTGCTGCTGTCCTTCTTCAACCTGCTGCTCAACCTAGTTGTCGTATTCCTCTTTGCACTGATCTCCGGAGTGCGCCCGATGCTCAGCTGGCTTGAGCTGCCGCTGATCCTCACGCTCCTGGTCGTGTTCTCCACGGGCCTCGCGATGCTGCTCTCCGCGCTGTTCGTGCGCTTCCGCGACATCTCACCGATCTGGGAAGTCGTCAGCCAGATCATTTTCTACGGCTCGCCGGTGATCATCCCGCTGACGAAGGTGCGCGAAGCTCTGCTCTACCCAAAATTGCCCAAGCACTCGACGAGCTTTGATCGCTTCCTGCACCAACACGGCCACCTCCTGTACCACATCTACATGCTCAACCCGCTCGTCACGGTCTTCCAGCAATTCCGCCATGCAATCGTCACTCACGCCACGATCAGCGCCGGCGAAGCGCTCGGCAGCTGGGCCGGCCTGCTGGAGCCTGTGGGAGTAGCCGCCGCGACCTTCGCGCTTGGCTTCTGGGTGTTCAACCGCTCGGCGCCATTTGTCGCGGAGAATCTTTAGAGCGCCTCATCCCAGCGGCCACCTGCTCGGGCGTGCGCGGCGGTTTGGACGCGACCCTGCCCTCGCGCCGATCGGTACGTAGGTGGGTGGCAGCCGCGAGCGTGCGCGGTAGGCGCCGCAAAGGGCTCATCGGCTCGTGCGTGCCGACATAGCGAACGGGCTTGGTGGCGATCATGTTCATCTGCACACCCCCCTGGACATGGTTCAGCCAGGACAGGTAGGCGTGACGCACCATCTGGTTTGAGCGAAGCACCCTCGCGCCTCTGCGCACGAACGGTCCCACCAGCGGCGCGCGGGCACCTCGAGGCGAGAGCGTCGGATCGCCGAAGAACGGCCGGTAGTGGGGCTCGGTGACCTCGGTCATGAAGCCTGCGCGGATCGCCTCCCAGCGATAGCCGAGAGCCCAGTGCGCATGCTCATAGCCCTCGAACTGCTCGACCCCCTCGACGTGCACGCCATTGGGATCGCTCAGCGTCTTGAGCGTCTCGTTGACCATTAGCAGCCGACCACCAGGGCGCAGCACGCGGAAGATCTCCTGAAAGGTCCGACGCAGGCCCTGCAGATCGTTGTGATGGAGCACCTCGCAGCAGTACACGTAGTCGAGGCTGGCAGAGGCCAGCGGGATCGCCGCCATCGAACCGAGTACCCGCTCGAAGAACACCTCACCCTCGTCGATGAAGTACTCAGCCGTGTACAGGCCCTGCAGCTCGGTCGTGGCGATGTCCAGCGCGGTCACTTGCAGGCCGCGTTCGGCAAAGCGATTTGCCGCCCAGCATGTGTTGGATCCGATGTCCAGCAGGCTCTGCCCGCGCCGAAACGGGATCGTCGTCATCAGCTGGTGCATCGAGCGAGACTGCGTGTACCAGTAGCCGTGCTCGATGTCGGGCAGCTTGCGCACCTTCTCGCGGTTCCAGCCCTCGGCATGCATCTGCTCGGCAAAGCGCTCGAGGCCGGCAGCCTCGGCCACGACGTAGCCAGGCGGTTCGTGCAACAGCTCCATCACGCCCCTACGCATGGGGAATTCGGCACCGCAAACGCTGCAGCACAGCGTCCCCTCGCGCACCTCCTGGGCGTCGCTCTCCTGCGCGTGCAACTTGAGCGTACGGTCGCGCAGGCAGGCGGGACAGCGCAGCTCTTGGGCAAACTCGGGCTTCACAATCCCCCAGCCAAGAACTCGCAGAACTCGCTGGAGTATGAGGGGCCCCATTGAGGAGGCATCGAACTAGCGCACCACACTAGACAGACCTAGTCTTTCGCGCTAGTCGTGCCCGGCACGACCTCGCTCCAGGCCACCGTCTCGCGCGGCTGCGCCACGCCCTCCAGGAAATCCTCCAACGCGTCGATGCGCCGCTCCCACGCGTACTCTGCGGCAGTCTCGATCCCGGCCTCCCCCACACGCGCGCGCAGCTCGCCGTCGCCGAGCAGCCGCGCGAGCGCCACGCTGACCTCCTCGCGACTGTCCTGTGGCATCAAACAGTTCTCGCCGTCCTCGCAGAAATCGCGATTGCCGTGCGCGTCGGTGCAGACGACCGCGCCGCCCGCTGCCATCGACTCCAGCGCCGGCAGGCAGAAGCCCTCGTGCGTCGAGGTCTGGATGAAGACGGTCGCCTGGCTGAACAGTTCGCCCACCTGCTCGTCGCTGGGCGACTCGATATAGCGCATCCCTGGGTCTGTGGCCAGCTCCGGCTCGATCCCGAACATGCACAGCTCGGGCCGCGGCTCGGGCAAAGCACGCCAGGCGGCGATCGTCAGCGGCAGGTTCTTCAGCGGGTTGGTGCGCCCCAGCGCCAGCACCATGTCCTCGCGACGAACCACGTCTGGGCGGGGTCGAAACGTTTCAAGGTCGATCCCGGGCGGGATCAGCTCGGCGTCGAGCCCCAGCTCTCCGAGGCGCTCACGGTTCCAGCCGGAGATCGTCATGTAGCGGAACTCGGGCCGGTAGGAGTCGAGCACCGCGTGGCGCACCGATTCGTCATCGGGGTAGTAGCTCGTCTCGATGTCCTGCACGAAGTACACGGGAATGCCGCGCAGCACGCTTGCATACCAAACCGGCATCGCCGTGTTCCACCAGGTGGCGACCTTGATCGCGTCCACCTGGGCAAGGTCCTCGACAAGTTCGTCGTAGAACTCGAAGCTGTGCACCGGCGCATGTAGGTCGAACCAGTCCGGCTCTTCTCCGAGCGTGTACAGCGCGACCTCGTGTCCGCGCTCGGCCAGCCGGTTGAGATGCTCGAAGATGTCGCGGTGACCGCCGCCGATGCCGGTGCCCTCGGTCACGTATACGACCCGCAGCTTGCCATTGGCAGCCCGCACGTCGCGTGCATCGAAGAACGCCCCCCAGCGCTCCCAGAAGACGCGCTGGGACTCGCGCTCGCGCTCGCCCACGTCGGTCCCACGCGTCTGGGACTCGTAGTGGTAGAGGCATGCGCCGGGGAAATACATGACGCGCATGCCCGCCTCCCAGGCACGTAGGCACCAGTCCACATCCTCGTAGGCCATCGGGTAGCGCTCGTCCAGCAGCCCGATCCGCTCGATCGCCGCGCGCCGCACGTACATGCAGGCGCCGGTCACGGCAAGCACTGCCCCTGGGATGGCGGCCGGTCCCCAGTCGGCCGGCTTGAAGCGATAGCGGTGGTCGAACCACTCGGGCGCGCCTAGGTTGCGAGCAGTGCCAGCGAACTGGATGCGTCCGTCTGGGTAGAGCAGGCGCGCCCCCACAATTGCGACATCGTCCTCCTGGGAGGCGGCGAACTGCAGGCAGGCAAGCCAGCCGGGGCGTGCCTCCATGTCGGAGTTGAGCACGACCACGTCCTGCTGCTCGTCGGCGGCACGCAAACCACGGTTGACATTCGCGGCAAAGCCTTCGTTGGCCTCTCCAGCGACGACCTCGATACCCTCGATCGCGCGCAGCGCCGCCAGATGCTCGCCCCCGCTCGCGTCGTCTGCCACGATCACACGCGCCAAGCCGGCCGGCACGGTGTTGTGGATGCTCGCCGCCAGCCTCGCCACGCGCTCGGCGTCGCGGTAGCTGGGGATCACGATGCAAACCGGCCGACCGTGCTCGCGATACCAGGCCAGCGCACGCCGGTAGGAATCCTCGCCGGTGCGCGAGCGTAGCTCCAGTCGGTGGCGCAGCGGTGTGAAGCGCAGCGGGAAGGTAAGGACGCGGAACAAAAGCGTGCGCCAGCCGAGATAGCGGTAGGTCAGGTAGATGCGCCGGCGCAGGCCGGCAAATGGCCCTTTGAATTCGCCGTCGAGCGCGTTGTCGGCGATCTGCCGCGCGCGCGCAATTGGCGGACGTGGAGGCTGGGAGCTCTGCTGTGGGTCGCTCCCCGGCGCGAGCTCTGGCCGAGAATGGTCCTCGTTGCTCACGGGCGGTCCTCGTCCTGTGTCGATTGTGGTTGGGGATTGTCGAGATCGAGCGGCGCAAAGCTCGCGCGGCCCTCCAGCGAGAGCGCTCGCCGCGCCCAAGCCGGCAGCGCCCGGGCGCGCGAACCGAGCAGAGCGCCGGTCGAGCGCAGCACATGGTGACGGGTCACGTCGGCAAGCGTAGCCGGCCGCCCCCACGACTCGACACCGGCCGCGCTCAGCTCGCGCCGCGTCGCACCAAGCTCGCCGCGCAGTCCGCGAAGCAGCCGCCGCGGCGAGGCCGGCTCGCGCCAGCCGTAGACCTCGCGTAGCCCGCGCCCCTCGTCGAAGGAGCGACACAACTGCTGCACGGAGCTGTAGTTGTGAGAGTGCAACACGGCCGCCCCTGGCACGAAGGCCTTCGCGTAGCCGGCGCGCAACATGTCGATCGCCAGTACCCGGTCCTCGGCATAGGCAACATCGCGGAACGGCACACGCTCCCAGGCCCGACGAGCTATGCAGGCGTTGGCGTCGGTGAAGAAGCCGCGCCGGCCGATCAGCTCGGCGAGGGACGCCGGCTCGGCGGGGAACGCCAGGTCAGCAGCCGACGCCGGTCCTGCGCGCCGCTCTGTCCCGCCGGCGCCTGCCGCGGACTCGCCCGTCCCAGATGCGGCCAGCCGCTCGACCCGCGGCGTGCCGTCGGGCGAGAGCGAGCGAAACCAGCGCTCCAGCTCGATCCGCACGGCAGCCGACGCATCCGCGCGCGGACGGTAGGGCCCATAGACGATGCCGACATCCCGCTCCAGCTCGAAGCCGCCGAGCAGCCGCTCGAGCCATTGCTCATCCACCGGCTCGGCGTCCTGGGTGAGCAGCGCCACGTGCTCCCCGTGCGCCTCGCTCATCAGCAGGTTGCGCGTGCCGCCATGGCTGAAGCGCGCCGGCGCGATCTCGAGCACGCGCGCGCCATGCAAGCGCGCCAGCGCCGCGGAGCCGTCGCGCGAGCCGGAATCGCACACAAGCAGCTCGTGCTCGACGCTCTGGTGCGCAAGCGCCGCAAGCGTCCGGGCGAGCAGTGCTCCGCCGTCGCGCACCGGGATCGCAACGGTGACGCCCGCCGTCAAAACCACATCGCCTGCACGAGGATCGCCCTGGTAACGCCGGCTGCCACGGCCTCACCATCGTTGGCGCTCCGATCGCCAACCCTGGCACTCACGGCCGCACGACCTCGACCCAGTCGGCTTCCCTGCCGCACAGCGAGCGCCAGTGCGACAGGGGCAGCGTGCTCATGCGCTCCGGCGTCTCGCTCTGCAGCTCCACCGCTCCGAGCGTACCGGGCCACCATTCACCGGGCCCGAAGTGCCTGTGCCCGGCGACCATCACGACACGCGAGTGATACCTGCCAGGACGCAGGTGCAAAGTCGCGGCTTGCAGCCACTGCCCGGGCGTGTTGGCGCCCGACACCGACCCCACCGTGTGCCCGTCGATCTGCACCTGCAGCGGGCGCGGAAAGTCGCCTTGCACCCACAGTCGATATGTGCCTTCGTGCTTGACGTCGAGCACGCCTTCCGCATGGCCACCGGTGCGCGTTTCCACGACTCCGGGCAGATTGGGATCGGGCACCCAGCCGCCTGAGCGCCTCGAGTCTGAGATCGGCTCGAACCAGCTCACTTCAGGTGCCGTGGCGACCACCAGCTCAGAGCCGTGAGGCGCCTTTGCCACGATCGGTCCGAGCGCGCTGCACTGGAGCTGAAGCGAGGGACTGAACTGCTGCTGGAGCGGCAGATGTTCGAGCACCCGCGGCGCTGCCATGCGTTCCCAGCCAAGGTAGTAGGCGTTTTCGTAGACCAGCTTGTAGTTGGCGGGCGGACGGCTGGCGGAGGGCGAGCGGCGCGTGACGACGATCGGATAGCCCTCCACGAACGAGAGCAACTCTTCGTCGAGGTCGAAGTAGTGTCCGTAGAAGGAGGGGCTCGGCACGCGCAGCTGCACCTGCTGCGGTGTCAGTGCCTCGAATGGCACGCTGATCTTGGCGGCCCGCGCGAAGTACTTGGCGTACTCCTCGAACTCGTTCCAAAGCACCAGCCCGCGCCCGGCGAAGTGATCGCCGGTTTCGCGGATCGCTTCCATGCGCGCGATCGGTGCGACGCGCCCGTGACTGTAGGCCAGCACGTCGGAGGCGAGGATCGCAAGCGACACCCCGCAGGCTGCCAGCAAGCCGACCAACCCGGTACGCCGCCCTGCTGCACCCGGCAGGTCGCGCATGCCAAGCAGCCCGGCCATGCCACCGAGCACCACCAGCGGGCTGCACACCGCCAGCAGCTTGCCCTGCGCATAGGGACTCACCCGCGGGAACACCACCAGCAGCACGAGCCCCACCATTCCGAGGCCAACGAGCACCGCCACCTGGCGGCGCCTGAGCGCCCAGACAATGCAGGGCACGATCGCCAGCAGCACCACTAGCGTCGCCAGTGCTGTCAACAGCCCCGCGTGGTGGGAAGCGATCGCAAGGCGGTATTCGCCGGCCAGCCACACGCCGCTGAGCTGGCTCAACGGCAGCACGCGCAGCAGCTGGCCGAACTGGGTCGCCCCCACACCGGTCGTCCCCTGCCCGGCGCTGGCTACGTTGAAGAAGGTCTTGAACGAAACCAGCGACGGGATCGACAGCAAGACAGCCAAGCCCAGGCCGACGACAAGCGGTCCGCTCCAGTCGAGGCGGGGGCGCAGACGATGCACGAACATCGATCCCAATCCCAAGAAGAGCAGCAGCGCACCAAGGAACGGGACCGCCACGGCGTCGTAGGTCGCCATCGCCGCGGCTGCTACGACAGCCAGCATGACCGCGGCGGCGTATGGACGCCCGAGCTTGATCGCCTCGCGCCCGACGGCCACACCGGTACACAGCGTGGCCAGCAGGCCGATCTCCTTGACGGCACCCTGCAGCGCATACTGGTAGGTGAGGTTGGCCGCCAGCGCCACCGCCCCTGCCAGCGCCGCCCGACGCGCGTCGAGCAGCCCGCGCGTCGCGCTTGCCAGCGCGACGGCGGCAAGCCCGGCCATGCTGGCGATGAACCCCTGGTAGAGCACGGCGACGTCGGTGTCGGTCAGCCCGCTGAGCGTGCCAAGCAGCGACTGCGTGCCCAACGGGTAGCCGCTGTTCAGATACGACATCAAGAACTGCTGCTCGCTCGTCAGCGGAATTTTGCCTTGCATCAGCCCGTAGCCCTTGATGTGGCTGGCAAGCAGCATCTCGAAGGCCGAGTCGTTGACGAAGTCATAGCCCGACCAGGTCCAGTGCCCGTAGGCGATCACCGGCAGCATGTAAAGCAGGTAGATGCCCAACCCGGCAGCGCCCGCCCAGCCGGGGTTCAAGCGGGCGCGCAAGCCGTCCTTGGCGAACACGAGCCCTGCCAGGCAGACGCCGACGAGCAGCACGATCGCGAGTGCGTCGCCCGCCCCAGCCGCATAGCCGGGATAGATCAGCGCGAGCGCCACGCAGAGCCCGAGCGGCAACAGCAGCGCGTTGCTCAGGCGAATGCGCAAAGCACGCTCGAGCGCCAGCCCGCAGCCCAGGCACACCAGCCAAATGACCACGGGCGCTCCGACGACGGCCATCAGGTCGTTACGCACGTTCAGTACTTGGCCCGTCTAGGAGCCGCGACGCAACCCGAGAATGCTCAGCAAGAACGAGGAGAAGAAGATTTGGATGCCGACGATGATCAGCGTTGCCGCCACGACCGCCATGTGTTCGTCGGCAAGCGTGCCAAGCCCGTGCGAGATCCACGTGCCCACGATGATGCCACCCAGGATGACCCCCAAGAGCATGACCAAGCCGCCGAGCGCCAGGCCATGCTCGAGCCGAAAGCGAGCACGCATCTTGTCGAACCAGGGGTCGCGCTCGCCCATGTAATAGGTCCCGTACGCATGCGCGCAAAGCCCAAGTGCCAGCACCTGCGTGCCCACCACCATCAGCAGCGCCCCGCCGATCAGCGCATGGATACCCCACGAGCGCCCGAAGAAGTCCAGGCCGCCGCCGACGAGCGCCACGATCAGCGTGCCGATACCCGCCAGCGCAGTGCCAGGCACGATGAACAGATGCGTGGGCGAGTGCACGAGCAAGAAGCGCAAATGACGCCAGCCGTCGCTGAAGCTCGACAGCTTCGACTCGCCGCCACGCGGGTGGTATTCGATCGGAAACTCGGCGATCTTCAGTTTCTCCTTGGAGGCCCTGATCACCATCTCCGAGGCGAACTCCATACCTGTCGTGCGCAGGTCGAGCCTCGGCAACACGTCGGTGCGCAACGCACGCATGCCGCAGTGGGCATCCTTGACGCCCGTGCGGAAGAACAGGTTGAGCAGTCCGGTGAGGATCGGATTGCCGATGTAGCGATGCAGCCAGGGCATCGCTCCAGGCTGGATGTTGTCCATGCGATCGCCCATCACCAACTCCGCGCCACCGTCGAGCTCGGCTACGAAGCGGGGAATCTCGTTGAAGTCGTAGGTCAAGTCAGCGTCGGCCATCACGATGTAGCGCCCGCGTGCAGCGGCGAAGCCGGCCAGGTAGGCACTGCCATAGCCACGACGGGGTTCTGAGATCACGCGTGCCCCGGCGGCGGCGGCAAGCGCGGCCGAGTCGTCTTCCGAGGCGTTGTCGACGACCAGCACTTCGCCGTCTATCCCCTTCTCCTCGAGCACTCCGAGCGCGGTGCGCACGCACTCCTCGATGTTCTCCTCCTCGTTCAGGCAGGGGATCACAACCGACAGAAGCATCGATGTGTTTTCCTCGGCGGCCTCGCCAAGCGAAGACCTGCTCTTCTGTGCGGTGCTCATGGTCTAGTTCGTCCAGCGCCCACTCTTTGCGGGTTCGGGCTCGCGGAGATAACCCCCCACGAGCCGAAAAGCAGCGCCCGAGATCCCAAAAACGGCACGCTTTTCGCTTCCAGATCCTACCGGACACTGCGGAGGCGCCATAACGGCCGCTCTCGCGGCCGGGGCAGCTGGTCTCTCGCGGGCCGGGACAGACGGTTATTCTGGCGGCGGCCCGCATGCGCATCTGTCTGATCTATGACTGCCTGTTTCCCTATACGGTGGGCGGCGCCGAGCGCTGGTACCGCAACCTGACCGAGCGCCTGGTGGCCGAGGGCCACGAAGTCACGTATTTGACGCTGCGCCAGTGGCCGCGTGGCGAGCGTCTGGACATCGACCCGCGCATCCGCGTCGTCGTCGCGGGACCGCGCATGGCGCTGTACACCGGCCCGCGCCGGCGCATCCTGCCGCCGCTGGTGTTCGGCGCCGGCGTGCTCTGGCACCTGCTGCGCCACGGCCGCGACTACGACATCGTGCACACCTGCGCCTTCCCCTACTTCTCGCTGCTGAGCGCTGCCCTGGCACGCCCGCTCGGGGGCTACGGGCTCGTCGTCGATTGGTTCGAGGTGTGGTCGCGCCAGTATTGGCGGGGTTATCTGGGCGGCGTTGGCGGGCGTGTGGGCGAGCTCGTGCAGTGGATGTGCGCGCGAGTCCCACAACGCGCTTTTTGTTTCTCACAGCTGCACGCGTGGCGCCTACGCGAGCTGG
>DATHMQ010000005.1:0-16073 GCA_035486935.1 Solirubrobacteraceae bacterium | reverse complement strand
GCCCACAGCCGGGCCTTGCGGCCCAGATCGCTCACGCGCGCGCCGCCGACTTCGCCTTGCGTTTCGCGACGGATGCGCCATTGGACGAGGCGCCGTTCGTGCTCACCTTCTTTGCTTTGAGGGTACGCACGCGCGGCTTGGCCTTCGGCTTCGCCACGAGCAAGTCGCGCAAAAACTCGCCCGTGTGCGACCCGCGCTCGGCTGCGACCTCCTCGGGGGTGCCGGCGGCGATCACCATGCCGCCCTCCTCTCCCCCCTCCGGGCCCATGTCGATCAGCCGGTCGGCGCACTTGATCACGTCAAGGTTGTGCTCGATCACGACCACGCTGTTGCCCGCGTCCACGAGGCGCTGCAAGACCTCCAGCAGACGCTGCACGTCGGCGAAGTGCAGGCCCGTCGTGGGCTCGTCAAGGATGTACAAGGTGCGGCCTGTGGCGACCTTGGAGAGCTCGGTTGCGAGCTTCACGCGCTGGGCCTCGCCGCCGGAGAGCGTCGTCGCGGGCTGACCGAGGCGGATGTAGCCGAGGCCGACCGCGTCGAGCGTCTCCAGGCGACGGCGGATCTTGGGGATGTGCTCGAAGAAGTGCAGCGCCTCCTCCACGGGCATCGCCAAGACCTCGGCGATGCTCTTGCCCTTGAACTTGACCTCCAAGGTCTCGCGGTTATAGCGGCGCCCGTCGCACTGCTCGCAAGGGACATACACGTCTGGCAGGAAGTGCATCTCGATCTTGATCTGGCCGTCACCTCTGCATACCTCGCAGCGCCCGCCCTTGACGTTGAAAGAGAAGCGCCCCGGCTTGTATCCGCGCGCTCGCGCCTCTTGCGTCTTTGAGAAGAGGTCGCGGATCACGTCGAACAGGCCCGTGTAGGTGGCTGGATTCGAACGCGGTGTGCGCCCGATCGGCGACTGGTCCACGGCGATGATCTTGTCGAGCTGATCGAGGCCGTGGATCGCGCGGTGCGCGCCCGGGCGCTGCCTGGCACGGTGCAGACGGTTGGCCACCGCCTTGTAGAGCACTTCGTTGACGAGTGTCGACTTGCCCGAACCGGAGACGCCGGTGACACACGTGAGCGTTCCCAGGGGGATATGTACGTCGACGTCGCGCAGGTTGTGCTGGCTTGCGCCGAGAATCTCGACATAGCCGATCGGAGTGCGCCGTTTCTCCGGCAACTCGATCGTGCGGGTGCCCGCCAGGAACTGGCCGGTCAACGACTGCTTGACCTTCTGTACCTGCGCGGCGGTCCCCTGCGCCACGATCCAGCCGCCATGTTCGCCGGCGCCGGGCCCCAGATCGACGAGATGGTCGGCACTGCGCATCGTCTGCTCGTCGTGCTCGACCACGATCACCGTGTTGCCGAGGTCGCGCAGGCGCTCGAGCGTCGCGATCAGCTTCTCGTTGTCGCGCTGATGCAACCCGATCGAGGGCTCGTCGAGGATGTAGAGCACCCCCACCAGAGACGAGCCGATCTGCGTGGCCAGGCGGATGCGCTGCGCCTCGCCGCCCGACAGCGTCGAGGCGGCGCGATCCATCGACAGGTAGCCGATGCCCACGTTCTCGAGGAACTGGAGGCGCTCTGAGATCTCGCGCAGGATCAGGCGAGCCACGTGCTTGTCGGTCTCCGAGAGCTCAACCTCCTCGAGCCAGGCCAGTGCGCGCCGCGCCGAGAGCGCGCAGAAGTCCTCGATACGTGTGCCCGCTACGAGCACGGCGCGCGACTCAGGTCGCAAGCGAGCGCCACCGCACTCCGGGCAGGCGCGTAGGGACATGAACTCCTCGATCTTCTCGCGCGTCCACTCCGAGTCGGTCTCGCGATAGCGCCGCTGCAGATTTGCGAGCACCCCCTCGAAGCGCGTGCCATAGGAGCGCGTGCGCCCGAAGCGGTTGCGGTAGGTGATCTGTAGCGGCTCGCCGTTCGTTCCCGACAGAAACAGGTCGCGATGCTCCTGCGGCAGATCCTCCCACGGCGTACCCAGGTCGACCTTGTAGCGCTTGGCGATCGCCTCGGTCACCTGCTCGTAGTAGTTGGAGGCGCTGTTCGCCCAAGGCGCGATCGCACCTTCCCCGACCGACAGGGTTGGATCGGGCACGACCAGGTCTGGGTCGATCACCATTTGCGAGCCGAGCCCCGTGCAGCGCTCGCAGGCGCCATGAGGGGAGTTGAAGGAGAAGATGCGCGGCTCGAGCTCGACCAGCGACGGTCCGTGCTCGGGGCAGGCGAACTTCTCGGAGAACGTAAACACGGTTCCGGGCGTGGGCTTCGCGCCCGGAACGATCTGGGCATTCGCCGCTTTTACACCAAGGGCGCCGGATGAATGGGACTGGCCGTCTCCCGCTGCGGGCACGCCATCCCCATCCCCATCATTGCTTCGCGAAGACCCGACGATCTCGACCTCGACCAGGCCGTCCGCGAGCCCGACCGCTGTCTCGATCGAGTCGGCCAGGCGCTTGCGGATGTCGTGGCGCATCGCGAGGCGATCGACGACGACGGAGACGTCGTGCTTGTAGCGCTTGTCCAATACGATCGATTCCTCGA
The DNA here is from genome assembly GCA_035486935.1 of Solirubrobacteraceae bacterium. Classification (GTDB taxonomy): domain Bacteria; phylum Actinomycetota; class Thermoleophilia; order Solirubrobacterales; family Solirubrobacteraceae; genus Palsa-744. The sequence goes on along the minus strand of DATHMQ010000005.1, from coordinate 13,538 downwards.
GCATGCGGATGCGCCCGTCGATCTTCACGCGCGCGAAGCCGTCGGCGCGCAGCTCCTCCAGTAGCTTGCCGTACTCGCCCTTGCGGCCCCTGACTACCGGGGCGAGCACCATGAAGCGCGTGCCCTCGGCCAAGCCCATCGCCTGTTCGATGATCTGCTCGGCCGACTGGCCGACGATCGGCCGTCCGCAGATCGGACAGTGCGGCTTGCCCACGCGCGCCCACAGCAGGCGCAGGTAGTCGTAGATCTCGGTCACCGTCCCGACCGTCGAGCGCGGGTTGCGCGAGGTCGTCTTCTGGTCGATCGAGATCGCCGGCGAGAGTCCCTCGATCGAGTCGACGTCCGGCTTGTCCATCTGGCCGAGGAACTGACGCGCGTACGCGGACAGCGACTCCACGTAGCGACGCTGACCCTCGGCGTAGATAGTGTCGAACGCAAGGCTCGACTTGCCCGAGCCGGACAGGCCGGTGATGACAACCAGGGCGTCCCTGGGTAGCTCTAGCGAGACGTCCTTCAGGTTGTGCTCGCGCGCGCCGCTGACGACGATCTTGTTGCTTTGGGCCATTCGCCTGTCATTGTATTGACGCGAACAGATGTTCGCCTTGGCGAGTCGGTCTGACGACGAATGGGCCTGCCCTATTGGACCGGTATGCTGGCCCATATGGACGACCACGGGCTACCGATCTCCTATGAGGTGCTGGATCCCGGCACGCCTGTCTACAGCAGCGACGGTGAGAAGATCGGCGAGGTCACGCATGTGCTCAGCGTCCCCGAGGAGGACGTCTTCGACGGGATCGTGATCGACGAGCACGAGGGCCACGGAGACCACCGCTTCGCCGACGCCGACGACGTCGACTCGATCCACGAGCGCGGAGTGACGCTCAAGCTCGACGCCAACGCCTGCCGCGCGCTACCCGCGCCGACCGAGAATCCCGGGGTCATGAAGGACGACCCGACCGAGGGCGCCCCAGGCTTCTCCGACAAGCTGCACCGCGCCTGGAACCTCATCTCCGGCAAGTACTGAGCGGAATCGCGCCCCGCTCGACCAAGCGGTCGAGACGTGTGAAGAAGTACAAGTACAGGTTGATGTAGTCCGGTTGAGACGTGCCTAGTAAACGGGTGTTATGCAACCGATTGGTTGCATGACAGCTTCAGCCTAAAGGCTGGACCCAGCGACGTCCAACTCACCCTTCGATAGCCGCGTAAACCTCGTCGAGCAGGCGCTCGCTGTCGGGGACCGCGAAGTTCTCTTGCAAGTAGCGTGCTGTGTCCTCGCGCGAGTCGCCGTTGAGCGCCATGTTGAGCGCGACCAGGCGGGCCCCGTCGAGGTCGCCGTTGACCGGCATGGCATCGCTCACGGCCGCCGGCTGCGAGAACAGCGGCCGCTCGTCAAACTCGGACTCGCTCGAAGGTCCCGCAGACGCCGTGGGCGCCTCGAAGTGCTCCTCGGCATAGGCCCTGGTGTCGGGGGCTTCGGTGTAGGCCCTGGCGTCGGGGGCTTCGGTGTAGGGATCGCCTTGCATACCCGCGTGCGACTCCGCGAGTGTCTCCACGAAAGGCTCGCTATGGGTCTCGGGCGCCGGAGCGGGGATTGGCCGATCCGCGTCGCTGTATCCGACGGTGGCGGCAGCTGCCGGCTCCCCCAACGACTGTGTGCTCACACGCCCCGAAGCCGCGTCGTAGAGCGCCTCCATCTCGCCCTCGACAGCCGACAGGTCGCCCGCCAAGCGCCCGGCACCGCTGCGCAAGCTGTCGACCAAGGCGCGTGTCTCGCCGTCGAGCGAGCCGACGTGCCCGAGCAAGGCCTCGGTGGCGTGCGAAACCGCCGCAACGTGCTCGCGCGCCCGCGCAACCGCCTCCTCGCGTGTACGCCGCGCATCCGCGTCGGCGGCCTCGCGCACCTGGTGCGCTTGCTCTGCAGCCTGGTGCTCGATCGCCTCGGCCGTCGCCTGGGTGGCCTCGAGGATGCCCTGAACCTGTGTAGCGGCGGTCGCGGCGAGCGACTCTCCGCCGCGACTCGACGCTTCGCGCTGTAGCTCATCTATCTCGGCGGCAAGCGCTCGTAGGTGAGCGTCCACGCTAGCCGGGTCATAGCCACGACGCACGATCGGAAAGTCGCGCCGCTCGATCCCCTGACGGTCCAGTTCCACAGCGCTCATCCTATGCCACCTCGCCCGCGGGAGTCTCGCTTGCCTCGTCTTGCTCAGTGGCAGGCTCGCCTCCAGCGCTCTGCCCTACCGGCGCCTCGCTGACCTGCACCTCCCTCAACTCGCGGCGCAGCTCCCTGATCTCGTCGCGCAACTGCGCCGCGTACTCGAAGCGTAGGTCGTCGGCGGCGGCGATCATCTCCTCCTCGATCTCGACGACCATGCGCTCGAGCTCGTGCTGTGGCATCTCTTTTGCCTTGGCCCTGGTCGCGCTTGCCTGTGCCCTTCGGGTACGCCGGCGCCCCTTCGGCACCTTCGACTCGGCCTGCAGGAACTCAGCGATGTCGGAGATGCCCTTGACGATGCTCGAAGCGGTGATCCCGTGCTCCTCGTTGTAGGCAACCTGGATCTCGCGTCTGCGGTCGGTCTCCTCGATCGCCGCCTTCATCGCCTTGGTCTCCTTGTCGGCGTACATCAACACCTTGCCCTTGACGTTACGTGCCGCCCGGCCGATCGTCTGGATCAGCGAGGTCTCCCCGCGCAGGAAGCCCTCCTTGTCGGCGTCGAGGATCGCCACCAGCGAGACCTCGGGCAGGTCGAGTCCCTCGCGCAGCAGGTTCACGCCGACAAGCACGTCGTACTCGCCGAGACGCAGGTCGCGAATGATCTGGATGCGCTCGAGCGTGTCGATCTCCGAATGCAGGTAGCGCACCTTGAAGCCCATCTCGATCAGGTATTGAGAGAGGTCCTCGCTCATCTTCTTCGTGAGCGTGGTCACGAGCACGCGCTCGTCCACATCCACCCGCTTGCGGATTTCGTTCATCAGATCGTCGATCTGATTACGGGTCTCGCGCACGTCTATCTCCGGATCCACGACCCCGGTGGGCCTCACGATCTGCTCCACGATCCGCTGTGAGCGAGTCCGCTCGTATTCGCCTGGCGTGGCTGACAGGAACACGAGCTGCGGTGTGATCGAGAGGAACTCGTCGAACGTCTGCGGACGATTGTCCATGGCGCTCGGCAACCTGAAGCCGTAGTCCACCAACGTGCTCTTGCGCGAGCGGTCGCCCTCGAACATGCCCCCGATCTGCGGCACGGTCTGATGGGACTCGTCGATGAAGCAGACGAAGTCCTCGGGGAAATAGTCGATCAGGCAGTACGGACGCTCGCCCGGCTTGCGTCCGTCGAGGATCCGCGAATAATTCTCGATCCCCGAGCAGAAGCCCATCTCGCGCAGCATCTCCATGTCGTACTGGGTGCGCTGGCGCAATCGGTGTGACTCGAGCTGCTTGCCATCGGCCTCGAGCTGCTCGCAGCGCTCGTTCAGTTCCCTGCCGATCGCCGCCACGCCGTCCTCGATCGTGCCCTCCTTGACGTTGTAGTGCGTGGCGGGCCAGATCGCCACGTGCTCGAGATCGTCGGCGATCATCTCGCCTGTCAGCGGGTCGAAGTGCTGCAGGCGCTCCACTTCGTCGCCGAACAGGGTCGCTCTAAAGGCCGTCTCGGCGTAGGCGGGGAAAACCTCCAGCGTCTCTCCCTTGACCCTGAAGGTGCCGCGCGAGAGCACCGCATCGTTGCGCGTGTACTGAATCGAGACGAGCTTGCGCAGCAGCTTGTCGCGGTCGATCTCCTCGCCACGACGTAGGATCTGCATGTTCATCTCATAGGTCTCCGGTGAGCCGAGACCGTAGATGCAGGACACGGAAGCCACCACGATCACGTCGCGCCGTGCGAATACCGCCGCGGTGGCGGCGTGCCTGAGACGATCCACCTCCTGGTTGATCGCCGAGTCCTTCTCGATGTACAGGTCCCGGCTGGGTACGTAGGCCTCGGGCTGGTAGTAGTCGTAGTAGGAGACGAAGTACTCGACGGCGTTCTCGGGGAAGAAGGTGCGGAACTCGTTGCACAGCTGCGCCGCCAGCGTCTTGTTGTGAGCGATCACAAGCGCAGGCTTCTGCACCTCTTGGATCACACCGGCCATGGTCATCGTCTTGCCGGTGCCGGTCGCCCCGAGCAGCGTCTGGAAGCGCTCGCCCTCGCGCACGCCTTCGGACAGCGACTCGATCGCCTTCGGCTGGTCGGCCGTCGGCGTGAACACGGGGTCGAGCTTGAACTCAGGCACAGGCCTCTACGTTAGAGCCTGCATCAAGCCAGGCGGTGCGAGACGTCTGATGTCCGCGAGCAAGCTCAAAGCCCGAGCTGGCGCGGGTAGACCGCGCGATATTCCGCCTGGGCGCGCATCACCTTCTGTACGTATGCCTGCGTCTCGGGAAAGGGTATTTCGGAGACGCTGAGCGTCCTGCCCGCTTCGCGCGCCTTCGCCACCCAGGCATCGACGTTGGCAAGCCCGCCGTTGTATGCGGCAACGGCAAGCATCTCGTTGCCTTCGTAGTGATCGAGCAGGTAGCGCAGATACCAACTGCCATAGGCCACGTTGATCTTCGGCGTTGCCAGATCGCCGGTCGTGAAGGCGGTGCCTCCTGAGAGATGGGCGATGTACTGGGCGGTGGAGGGCAGAATCTGCATCAAGCCGAGCGCGCCGGCGGAGGATGGGCGCGGATCGAACTTCGTCTCCGCGTAGATCACGCCGGCGATCAGCGCCGGGTCGAGGTGCTTTTCGGCTGCCTGTTCGCGAATCACGGTCGCATTGCTCAGCGGCAGCCCCGCGTTGTCTGACATGTGCTCGATACGCGAGACAATCACGATCCCGAGCGCCGCGAGGACCGCGAATGCCAGCAGCATCCGCACAAAGACGCGAACCGGGTGCAATGGCCGCGGAGACCGATGCCCCGCGCGCGCACGGGGGGCATGCCCCGTTTGGGTGTAACTCATCGAGACAGCTTGGCAAGTACGTCGGCCAGTTCGCGCCGCAGGTCGGCTTCACTGCCGTCGTTGTGGATGGCGAAGCTGGCACGTGCGGCCTTTTCCTCTTGGGAAAGCTGCCTGCTGGCGCGCTCCTCGGCGAGCGCGTGCCCGCGCGTGGCGGCACGCGCGCGACGTGTGTCCTCCTGGGCGATAACCGCGATCGTCGCGTCGAAGCCGGCCTCCATGCCGGCCTCGAACAGCAATGGCACCTCGGCCACGGCCGCCCTGGGTGCCGGTCGCAACGCGCGTGCATGCTCGAGCCACGTGCCCATGCGAGCTCCAACGAGCGGCCACAACAGGCCCTCCAGCCACTTACGCTCTTGTTCCCCGCCGGCGAACGCCTTGGCGGCGATGGCGGCCCGGTCGACGACTCCCCCAGGTGCCACCTCGGCGCCCCAGCGCTCGACGACCGCGTCCTTGACTTGACTCTCGCCATAGAGCTCGTGCACGACGGCGTCGGTCGAGAGCACCTGCGCGCCGAGCTCTTCGAGCGCCTTCAGCGCGGTCGACTTACCGGCACCCATGCCGCCGGTGAGCCCGACGAACGGCACCACCGGCTGCACGGCTCGAACTCGTCAGTCTTGGGCTGGCTCGCCGGCAGGCTGCTCGGCGACTGGCTCCTCGGCAACAGGCTCTACCGCCTGATCCTGGACCGCCGGCTCCTCCACGAGCGCCTCGGTAACGGGCTCCTCCGCGACGGGGGCCTCCTCAGCCGGCTCGTCAACGACGGCCTCAGCTGCGGGCTCGGCGACAGTAGCCGCCGACGCCGAAGCTTCGACGGGCGCCTGTTCGGCCGCGGCCTGATCGGCTGCCAGCTCACCGGCGTCCTCCCCGACGGCCACGTCGAGCGAGTCCTCGAGCACGACCTGTTCGTCGGCCACGGCCTCGGGCTCGGCCGGCGAGGCCGCCGGTCCGTCCGGTCGCGGCAGCGGCAGGATCTGATCCTCCACCCGCTTTGCTGACAGCGACAGGCGCCTGCGCTCGGAGTCGATCTCGAGGATCTTCACACGAATCTCGTCGCCCGGATGCACGATCTCGCGCGGACTCTCGACATGGTGGCCGGCGAGCTCTGAGATGTGCACCAAGCCCTCAACGCCATCGAGCACCTCGACGAACGCGCCGAACGTGACGACCTTCGTGACCTTGCCGGCCAGCTCGTCGTTGACGTTGTAGGTGTCCACGATCCGCTGCCACGGGTCTTCCTGGGTCTGCTTGAGGCCCAGGGAGATTCGCTGACGGTCGCGGTCGATGTCGAGCACCTTGACCTGCACGGTGTCACCGATGTTGAGGATCTCACTCGGATGGTTGACGTGCGACCAGGAAAGCTCTGAGATGTGGATCAGGCCGTCGATCCCGTCGAGATCGACGAACGCGCCGAAGTCGACGATGTTGGAGATCTGACCCTCTACGACCAAGCCCGGCTGCAGGCGGTCGAGAATCTGCTGGCGCACCTCCTTGCGCTCCTCCTCGAGCACCGCACGACGCGAGAGCACGACGTTGTTGCGCGAGCGGTTCAGCTCGATCACCTTCGTCTCGATCTGCGTACCGAGGTACTCGTCCAGGTTGGGCACACGACGGATGTCGACAAGCGAGGCAGGAAGGAAGCCGCGCACGCCCAGGTCGATGATCAAGCCGCCCTTGACGACCTCGATGACGGAGCCCATGACCGGCTCGCCCGACTCGGCGGCGGCCTCGATGCGGCGCCATGCCTTCTCGAAGCGGGCGCGCTTCTTGGACATGATCAGGCGACCGTCCTGGTCCTCCTTGGTGAGGACCATCGCGTCGACCTCCTCGCCGAGCGACACCTCCTCACGTGGATCGACCGACTTGCGGATCGACAGCTCGTTGGCCGGGATGACGCCCTCGGACTTGTAGCCGATGTCGACCAGCACCTCGTCCTTGTCGATGCGTACGACATTGCCCGTCACGACCTCGCCCTCCTCGAAGGGCTGCATCGTGGCGTCGTAGTTGGGGACTATCTGCCCGTCGATTTCAAGCAGGAGTCCATTGGACCCCTCGACCACGTGGGCCTGGGGATTCTCTATAAGTGTTTGCACCGGTCGAAGCCTAGCGCAGGGACGCGGCCCAGGCTGAGACCCCGCGCCTGACGGCGCGGGGTCATTGGAATTGGTGTGTGAGCCCGAGGCAGAGACCCCCGCGCCCACGGCGTAGGGTCCATGGGAATTGGTTGGGTACATATCATTGGCTGCCCTATGCCTGTGAGAGCGACCAAGCGCGGGGTCGAGCGCACGCCGCTGCAGCGCGATTGCGACGTGCTCGTCTGCGGTGCTTCCTTCGCCGGGCTGGCCATCGCGCGCGAGCTGGCCGACACGGGGGCGCGTGTGCTCGTGATCGACCGCTACGAGATCGGCGAGCGCCAGACCTCTGCCTGCGGGATCCCCACCGTGTGGCTGGAGGCGATGTCCTTGGAAGGCTCGCTGCGCCAGACCTTCGACGAACTTGTCGTACACACGCCATGGACCACGGCGCGCTGGCAGCTGCCCTGGACGTTCTCCACCTTCGACTACCGCGAGCTGTGCGCGCTGCTTTGGGGGCAAGCCCATCCCGGCGACGCCGAGTTTGAGACGGCCACGGTCAGCGGCCGCGATGGCAACACCGTTCACACCGACCGCGGAGATTTGACGGCGCCGCTGATCGTCGACGCGCTTGGCTGGCGTCGCGTGCTTTCCAACAACACACCCATCCAACCCCCGAACGCGCGCCTTTCGCGCGGCCTGGAGGTCCACCCGCATGGCGCCGGCGAGGAGCTCGAGCTGTGGATCGACCAGAAGTACATCCGGGCCGGCTATGCCTGGAGCTTTCCCGCGAGCGACGAGCTGCGTGTGGGCGTCGGCTCGTTCTGGCCTGCTCACCACGTCAAGGAGCCGACCGTGCGTCTTGCCGGCGATCTTGGGCTGCCACCCGAGGGATATCAGGGCAATTGGATTCCCCACCAACTGCGGCCCGCGATCGAGGACGGCGTCTTCTTCGTCGGCGACTCGGCCGGGCACTGCCTGCCGCTCACGGCCGAGGGGATTCGCACTGCCCTCTACTTCGGTCTTGCCTGCGCTCGCGAGCTGGCGCCCGTGCTCGCCGGCCACGCCACACGCGAGCAGGCGCTGAGCCGCTACGGCGCATTCTCGGATGCGCACGAGCGCAAGTACCGCTGGCTGCTGAACACCCAGCGTGCTGTCGGGCGCCTCACTCCTACTCGCGCGATCACGTTGCTGGCCCGCACACTCGCCTCAGAGCGTGTTTGCGCGTGGTCCTTCAACCATTACCTGGAGATCGCCCCACCGTCCTTCGTGGCGGGCGGTCCTGGTCGTGACGTCCGCTCGCCCCGAGCGCGTGTAGCCACGACCACAGCCTGAGGTCCGACCTTACGAAACTGAGCATGCCCCCCCGCGCGCGCGGGGGGGCATCGCCGAATTTGCAAGAACCTAAGCGACCTTGCGCAGCTGCGGGCGGGTCGTGCTGAGCGCTTGAAGCGCCAGGCGACTCGCCTCGATCGCACTTGCCCACGAGACCTCGGCAAGCATTCCCTCGGCGGCGACCATGTCGCCCGCCAGAAATACGCCGTCGCCACGATCGACAGCCGGGCGGTCGCGCCAGCTGGAGCCGGGCATGTCGAGGGCGCCCGAGCGCGCGTCCATCACCTGACGCCGCCGCCATGTCTCGCGCTCGCGCCAGTCTTGAATGCTGAGGTCGAGGAAACGCTCCAGGCGTGCTGCCGCCAGGTCCGCGGTCTCTCCCGGGCGGATCGGCATCTGCGCCTGGATCAACTCCTCGCCGTCTGGGGCGATCGTCGGGTTAGCGCCGGAGTAGCGGCCGATCCAGCCCGACTCGTCCAGGTCGGCGACGATCGTCGGGTCTCCGCGGCGGTGGCGCACGCCGACGTCCAAGCAGAGCGTGCGGCCGCTCTGCCAGCGCAAGCTGTCGTCGCCGAGCAGCTCACGGGCCTGCTCGAGCTCGGTCGCCACGATCGTCGGCGTGGCCGGCAACTCCTCCATACGTGTGCCGGTCTCGACCATTACTCCCAGCTCGCGTACGCGCTTCTCAAGCGTTTCCACCAGCGTGCTCCAGCCGGCCACCGGATAGCGCACGATCGATGGAGCCGTCAACAGCAGGCGCACCATGCGCGGCCACACGAACGCCGCCGAGAGCTCGCCCGGGTCGTGGTGGAAAGTGAAGACACCCGCGCCCGAGGAGAGCATCGCCGCGGTGTCGTCATCGACATGTGTGGCCATCCACGTCCTGAAATCGGTCGCCACCGGCGCTTCGCGGCCGCGCAAGCGCAGGATCGCGGGCAAGGATCCAAGTGGCGGCGTGCGTCGCAATGTCCCGCCCATGCGCAACCGAACTCCGGTCAGACGCGCGCCGTTGTGCTCGGGCAGGATGTCGCGCTCGCGCATCCACCTCCAGAACGCGCCGTCTTTGTACATGGCGTGCGGGCCGAGATTCGCCTTGTAGGGGCCATCGGTACTGCGGCCTCTGCCACCGAGGCGCTCGTGAGCCTCGACGAGGCGTACCTTGGCTCCCTCCTCGGCGCAGGCGATCGCCGCCACGAGTCCCGCGATTCCGCCTCCGACGATCGTGATCTGTGACTTACCGGCGCTGTCGTTGTTTGGGCTCATGGTGACTGCCTCCTTGAAAGAAGATCGCACTTGTTCCAGGCGCCGTGTGACGACGGAGGATGGAACTGGAAATCGGGGATCGGGGTTTGGCTCGGCGGGCTGTGGATTGGGAGTGATCGGGTTGGAGCGGATATCGCTCCGACGATCAAAGTTACGCCGATACTGGTCTCGATTACAGTTCCAGTAGTGACAAATAAAAGAGGGCCAGTTGGAGGACCGGAACTGCTTGTCGAGCTGGACCGCGACGGCGAGCTGCCGCTGCACGAGCAGATCGAGCGTGCACTGCGCGATCAGATTCGCTCCGGGGTGCTGCCGGCCGAGGCGCGCTTGCCCTCCACACGTGGCCTTGCTCAGGAGCTTGGCGTCTCACGCGGCGTGGTGACCGAGGCATATGAACAACTCGCGGTGGAGGGGTATCTCACCACCAGTCAAGGCGCGCCCGTGCGCGTGGCCAAGGCGGTACGTGCCTCCAGCCAGCGACCGCCGGCGCGCTCACTGCTACAGAGCTTCTCCTACAACTTCCATCCCGGACTGCCCGATCTGCTCGATTTTCCCCGCGAGGCATGGCTGCGCTCGTTGCGCAGCGCGCTGCGCGACTCACCGCTGGATTCGCTCGGCTATGGCGACCCGCGGGGCGTGCCAGCGTTGCGCGAAGCACTTGCCGGCTACCTCGGGCGTGTGCGCGGGGCCGACGCCGACCCCGAGCACATGCTCGTGTGCACCGGCTTCATGCAAGGGCTCTCACTGCTCTGCCGTGCGCTGCGCGGACACGGCGTCGAGCAGGTGGCGCTCGAGGATCCTGGCTGGCATCTGCACCGGCTGATCGTCGAACAAGCCGGTCTCGAGGTGGTGCCGATCCCGGTCGACGAGGGCGGCTTGCGCGTCGATGTGCTTGCCGCGACCGGGGCCTCGGCGGTTCTGCTCACACCCGCCCACCAGTTCCCGACCGGTGCCGTACTTGCTCCCGAGCGACGGGCCGCGTTGGTCGAGTGGGCCGAGGACGAGCGGCTGATCGTCGAGGACGACTACGACTCCGAGTTTCGCTACGACCGCGTGGCCGTCGGCGCGCTGCAAGGGCTGGCCCCGGAGCAGATCGTGTACATCGGCTCCGCCAGCAAGCGGCTGGCACCCGCGATGCGACTTGGTTGGATGCTGTTGCCGTCCTGGCTGACCTGGGAGCTGACCGCGGCGAAGACGATCGAGGACTGCGGCTCGGAGGTCGTCGGCCAACTGGCCCTACGCGACTTCATCGCACGTGGCGAGCTCGACCGCCACGTGCGTCGCATGCGCCTGCGCTACCAGCGACGCCGCGAGGCGCTGTTGCAAGCAGTGGAGCGATGGCTGCCTAAAGCGCGCGTGAGTGGCGCCGACGCCGGACTTTTCGAGCTTCTGATGTTGCCCGACGGGCTCGACGAGTCGCTACTGCTTCGCGCCGGCGCCGAGCGTGGCGTGGGTGCCGAGGGGCTGGCGCTGCACCGTTTCGCGGCCGCTGGGCCTCCCGGCTTGCTGCTTGGCTACGGCAACCTCTCCGAGCCGGCGATCGAGCAAGGTGTGCGACTGCTGGGCGAGGCTTACAGGCAAGCGCAAGTGCTATAGGGAGAATCGCCGCGAAGCAGTCGGCGCCGCTCGCGCGTGGACCTTCCACACAGAGTGTTCATAAACAGGGGCTTTCTGTGCACGAGTGTTTCGCGCACATGAACGTCTGCGCGCGCCGGAGCGTTGCGTCTAGCGCCTCACGACCAGCACAACACCAGCCACGAGTAGTACGAAGCCGAGCACGCGAGTAGCGCCGATCGGCTGCTTGGCGATTCCCAGCAGGCCAAAGCGATCGATCAGGATCGCGGCGGCGAGCTGGCCGGAGATGACGATCGCCGTGAGACTCGATACGCCAAGCGTACGCACCGTGAGGATCGCCACAGTCACGAAGACGGCGCCCAAGATGCCCCCGAAAAACGCCCACCAAGGCGCTTTGCCGACGTTGCCCAGACTGCCAAAGCCTTCGCTTGTGAGCGAAGTGACCAGTATCAGCACGACCGTCCCGACCAGGAAGGAGACCGTCGCGGCCGGCACCGAGCCGACCGCCTGGCCCAGGCGCGCGTTGACTGCCGGCTGCATCCCCACGAGCACACCGGCGACGGCCACCAGCACGATCGCCAGCGGCCGGCTCACGAGAGTCGCCTGGCCGTTGGCGCATCCTGCGGCACATGCATCGACCCGCGCGTGCGGCCAAGCTTGAGCGCGTGTCGGATGTCGGCGCGACTCACTTCGCCTCCAGCCAGTTCTGCCCCACGCCGATATCGACCGCCATCGGCGGTGAGTGCTCCCACACGCCGCACATCTCCTCCTCGATCAGCAGAGACGCCGTCTCCCGCTCCTGCGGCGGACCTTCGAACAGCAGCTCGTCGTGGATCGTGAGGATCTGCTTGGTGGCGAGACCCGTGTCCCGCAGTGCGTTGTGGCAGCGCACCATCGCGAGCTTGATGATGTCGGCCGCGGTTCCCTGAATGACCGTGTTGACAGCCAAGCGCTCGCCGAGCGAACGCACCTGATAATTACGGGCCTGCAGCTCCGGGATCTGGCGGCGCCGGCCCCACAGCGTCTTGACGTGGCCCTCCTGCTTGGCCTGCTCGATCGTCTCCTCGATGAACTTCGCCACACGCGAGAAGCGCACGAGGTATGCGTCGATGAAGGCTTTGGCCTCCTCGCGCGGGATGTTCAAACGGTCGGCCAGACCAAAATCCGAGAGCCCATAGACGATCCCATAGTTGATCATCTTGGCCTTCGAGCGCATCCCCGGGTCGATCTGCTCGGCGGTGACGCCAAACACCTCGGAGGCGGTGGCCGTGTGCACGTCTTCGCCGCGCTCAAAGATCTCCACGAGCACCGGCTCCTCGGCCGCATGCGCAAGCACGCGCAGCTCGATCTGGGAGTAGTCGGCTGAGATCAGCACGCAGCCGTCCTCCGCCTCGAAGCAGCCGCGGATCTCACGCCCCAGTGGAGTGCGAATCGGGACGTTCTGCATGTTCGGGTTGGTGGATGCCAGGCGTCCGGTCTGCGCTCCGGCCTGCAGGAAGGTGGTGTGGATGCGCGAGCGCTCGTCCACCATCTGGGGGAGCACATCCAGATAGGTCTTGATCAGGGTCGAAAGCTCGCGCCAGCGCTCGATGCAGGGGACGATCTCGTGCTCTTCGCGAATTGCCTGCAACACGCGCGCGTCGGTGGAGAAGCCCGTCTTGCCACGACGCTTGCGCGAGAGACCGAGCTTGACGAACAGGATCTCGCCCAGCTGCTGGGGCGAGCCGATCGTGAACTCCTCCTCAGCCAGCGCGAAGATACGCGCTTCGAGCGCCGCGATCTCCTCGTAGACGCGCTCCGTGATCTCTCGCAAGCGCTCCACGTTCAAGCGCACACCGAGCAGCTCCATCTCGCGCAGCACCGACACCAGCGGCAGCTCGATGTCTCCCATCACCGCCTGCAGCTCGCGCTCGGCGATCTGCTCGCGCTGCCACGTGGCCAGCGCGCCGAGCAACAGCGCCTGGGCGGCAACAGGGTCCTCGACATCCGCAACCAACCCGCGCTCTTCGCACAGCTCGTCGAATGGGTAACCGCGACGAGCGGGCTCGAGCAGGTAGGCGCCGAGCAGCGTGTCGTGCACGAGACCCGGTGGAACCAAGCCAAGCGCCTTCGCGTCATGCGCGACAACAGGGCGATCGGCGCAAGCAGCCGCCACCTCTTCCGGGCCCCCACAGTCGCCGACAAGCACGCTCCCACGCCGAGTCCCGCCGCGAGGGCCCTGCTTGACGGCAGGCGCCTCAACGTCCGGCGTGGGCTCGACTTCCGACGACGGCCGGCCGTTCGGCGGCGACTGGGCCTCCAGCGACGACTGGGCGTT
>DATHMQ010000004.1:0-4746 GCA_035486935.1 Solirubrobacteraceae bacterium | reverse complement strand
GCCTGATGCCGCCGCGCCTCACGCCACCGTGACCCGTTCGCATCACGAGGTTGGGCCAGAACATCTCGAACTCCGGTAGGAACGTCTTCAGGGACTTGTAAACGACGCGATACGCCGGGGTGCCCTCGCCCGGTGGGTGCTCATCGTCTGAGTCCTGCCACCCAGACGTCACGAGCAAGTCAGGCAAGTCGCCAGCCATGACTCCCAGCGCCGATCTAGGCGCTGCACCTCGGGCTGAGGCAGAGGATCTGATCGGCCCCGCAGGCAGGGAACTCGTCACCGAAGACGATTCGCCACTGCCGCAGGCTGTCGGCTACGTCTCGACGCTCGTCGCTTACTTGCGCGCGCACCCCACGGCGGAGCGCGTCGGCGAAGCTCGATCCGAGCGTGAGCATGGCAATGACAGCGCTATCGGCGGCGCAGGTGGCTGCGCAGCCATGTGGCCATGTCGTCTTGGTTGCAGGTGCCGGCGGCGATTGCGAGGACGGCTTGCTCGGCATCATCGACGGTTGGTGTGGTTTGCCATGTCCAGTCGTTGGTCTCGATGAATAGGCGGAGTGCTACCCAAGCTGCGCGCTTGTTGCCATCGGGCAGGGGATGGTTCTTTGCTAGGTGCACGGCGAGGACGGCGGCCTTGTCAATGAAGTTAGGATAAAACTCAGTCTCGCCGAAGCCGGCTGATGGGGCGTGCAGTGCTGACTCGGCGAGCCCGAGCTTGGCGACTCTTGTGAGGGTGGCGGGGTCGAGTCCGGTGATCTCGGCGGCGATGGCGAGGTAGTCGGCGAGCTCGACGTAGCGGATGCTCACTTGGCGAGTCGCTGTAGCAGCTCGCGGTCTTCTTCGATGATGCGGTGTATGCGCGTCTTGAACTCGGGGTCTTCGCGGCGGCGCTGGACGGCCTCGGCGAGGGCGTGCTTGACGGTCTCGTTGAGGCTCTTGCCTTCAGCCCGTGCAAGCGCTTCGGTGTCGGACGCGAGGTCGTCGTCGAGTCGAACAGTCAGGTTCTTAGTCATGGTGGCATGGTAGCATGAATCTAAGAAATCTTGATTAGCTCGAAGGCGAACAGCTTGTGTGGGCTACGGGCTCCGATGCGTGCCGTATGCAGCCGATCGGCGGCGTAGCCTTTGGATCTGTGGACGACACCGCAGTCAGGAAGCTCGTCATGCAGTGGGAACACGCGGCAGGCGGGATAGACACGCGTACGCTCTTCCTGAACGCCAGAGACGACGTGGCGCAGGTCCTCGCCGACCTCGTGAAGGACGACGCCCGTGCGCTCGCCGTGGCCCCTCTGACGCTGGTCATCATCGCCGGGGAGGCGATCTTGAACATGACGATCTCCGGCACCCCCGCAGAGCCCGTGATCACCGCTGAGCTGTGGCCAGCACGCTTGCCAGCGATCATGGTCACGATGGTTGAGCGGTTTGAGAGCCCCGGGAAACCCGACAGCCCGCGGCAGCGCACATGGACGTTCACGCCGGCCGATGCGCAGCCGATCACCGTTTCGCACCGCCGGGTCGCCGCTCCGTTCCGCGACGAGTCGGAGCGCGCCGAATTCGCTCGGTTGATTGCCGAGAGGGCGGGCTGGCCCTTCCCGTCTACTATCCCACCGCAGTCCTAGGCCGCTTGGTTGTGGAGCCCGTCTTCATCAGCTCGCTCGCTCGAGACGAGATGGGCGCGATCCGCGCGTCGGCGAAGGCCGCCGTGGAATCCCTGCAGATGCGTCCCGTGATGTTCGAGACCGCGCCCGCGAGCCGCGACGACTCCCGCCGAGCGCTGCTCGACGAACTCGGCGGCTGCGACGTCGTCGTGCTGCTGCTCGGAGCCGAGTACGGCGAGCGAACCGAGCGCGGCGTCAGCGCGACGGAGGACGAGTTCAACGAGGCCGTGAGGCGCGGCATCCCCGTTGTCGCGCTGGTGCAGGAAGTTGCGAGGTCAGCCGAGCAGGATGAGTTCGTGAGCCGGGTGCGCGGGACATGGAGCGAGGGCCGGTTCGCGCCGGAGTTCAAGGACGTCGGCGACGTTGGCTTCGCGGTCGTCCGCGCACTGAACGCCTGGCGGCAGCACGGCGCGACCAACGAGAACCAGAGTGCAGCGCTGGAGCGTGCCCGCTCGCTCGCGTTGGGGTCGGGGCGGGCCGGGCAGAGCCACACGGGTGCGAAGGCGCGCGTCGTGATCGTGCCGATCTCGAGCCGGCCGATCATGGACGCCGTCATGCTCGGCGAGGCAAGCCTTGGCGACGAACTCGGGATGAGCGTGCGCACCAGCGGTCTCGTTCGCCACGACATGGCCATGAAGCAAAAGCTGACCGCCGACGGCGTTGAGTTCGAGGCCACGAACGCCCGCGGCTATGAGCAACTGCGCTTCCTCATAGCCACGGACGGCGCGATCCTCGCGGAAGGCGCGGTCTCCGGCTCCGGCATGCTCGGCTCCTCGGTGATCGAGGCCCCCAACGTGCGCCGCGTCGTCGAGCAGAGCTGCGCGTTCGCCCTCGGCGCGTGGACGCGGATCGACCGCCGGGACGAGATACGCGAGGTCGTAGCGACCGTCGCGATCCCCGACGCCTCGATGAAGGTCTATAGCGACACCGAGTTCACCGGGAGCTCGCTGAGCACGGGGGGCGCGTTTGGCTCGCCCGCGGTGGTCATCGCGCCAGACCCTCCGCGGATCGCGCGACGAGAGGACGTAGGGTCCCCCGAGCTAGTGACTCATCTCGTCGCCGAGGTCCGCCACGCATTCCTGCTTGACGGGCGCGCGCGCTGACGCACTGCCGCCGGCCGATCGGGTAGAACCTCCCCGCTTAGCTGATCGCGACGGCCGGCTTCCGGGGGGCCCCCGGAAGCCCCGTCCGCACGCAAGTTCGTCCGGCCGCGGTGGGATCCTCGGAGAAGCTCGGGTGCTGAGCGGCTCACCACCACGCGTTGGACCAGAACTGGGGCCCGGTAACAGCTAAGCAAAGGACTCAAAGATGACTCAACTGTTCTCGCTCGAAGCCCAGAAGGCGGGCTTTCAGGCTCATGCGAGCGCCGAAGCTGACGGTCTCGGCATCGTCGTCAACACCGACGCCGGCCCGACGCGCGTGCGCGGCGTCGACATGGCCATCCGCATTGCCCGCGACCACATCGGCCAGTTCCTCGCGCCCGCGAGCCACGGCGGAGTTCCGTGGGGCGTGCTTGTCACCGTGGCCGAGGGCGTCGCCGCCTACGGCGAGTGGCCGCTGTCTGGCGGCCGGGCCTCACCGAGTTTCCAGCAGACTTGCCGACGCGGCAGCGATCGACGCGGCTGAGGATTAGCGGTTCGGGGAGGCTCGTGGCGATGAGCTCCCCGGCGATCTGGCTGATCCGCGGTCCCGTCGTGAGCGACTGCGCCTGGCCAAACAGGAGATGGAGGCTGAGCACCAAGCAGCGATCGATGCTCACTGTGAGCGTCTTGCGTGGCGCACCGAACGGGAGGCCGAGCTGGGGCACAAGCTGGCCGGGCGTCCGCCGAAGGCACCGCCGGAGCGAGTTCCGTCACACACGAAGCTCAACATCACCGACCCCGATTCACGGTCGGTCAAGACGCAGCAGGGGTTTCTCCAGGGCTATAACGCGCTGGCAGCCGCGACCAGCGAGCAGATCATCATCGCGGCCGAGATCCTCGGGAACGCCAACGACTACGGGATGCTGGAATCGGTTACGAACGCCGCCATCGGGGAACTGGCCACGGCAGGCGTGAGCGAACAAATCGATGTTGTGCTCGCCGACGCTGGCTACTGGGACAGTGACCAGATCGAGAATCTCGCCGCCGCCGGTATGCGGCCACTCGTGCCGCCAGACAGCAGCACCAAAAAGCGAAGCCAGGGCGCCAACCGCCAAGGCCCGCGCTATGACTTCATGCGCCGCGTCATCAAAAGCGACGCCGGACATGCCCTCTACCGTCAGCGAAAACACGCTATCGAGCCGATCTTCGGCCAGATCAAGCACAACCGGCGCATCGCTCGATTCCAGCGCAGAGGCATCACTGCCTGCAGATCGGAGTGGCGACTCATCGCCACCACCCACAACATCCTCAAGCTCTGGCGAGCCTCCAGCGCCCCCGCAGCCACCTGAACGACACACGGCCACCCACACCACCGCACTCCACCGTCGCCCCGCACACCGCCAAGCCCCCGTCTACCACAAAACGCTCCGCCGAACCAGCGATAACCCTTTACGCGACAGCCTCTAGCAAGCCAACTCGAACCGGCCGCCCCGACTACTTGATTCTTATTTGAACCGCGTCCGTTGGAAGCGACGGTGCGCGTGCTCGCGCTTGCTGCGTGGTGGTCGAGTGCGTCGGGCAGGGTGGGTGTGGTGAGGGTGGCGAAGGGCTCAGCGATGTCGGCGTGCTGGATGGCGTCGTCGTGGACGTGGAGTTGTAGGAAGAGGGCTTGGTTCCATTGGCGGCGCAGGTGGCCGGGCGCGCGGGTGTAGGCGTGTTGGCAGTTGGCGAGGAGGTCGAGTGCCTTGTCGAGCGTGGTTTGCACGTCTGTCGCGGAGCGCTGCGCGGTGGCGAGTTGGGTTTCGGCGCCGGTCGTCTGGGTGGTGATGTGGTCTTGCTCTTGATGGAGGAGGTCGAGGGGGATGGCGCCTTGGTAGTAGGCGTGTAGGAGTGTTTGATGTCGCAGGGGCGACTCAGAGGAGTCAACCAGTCCACTCGTCGCGCAAGGACCAAATCGCGGTGCGGTGAGAATCTAGGCTTCGTGTCGTGCGGCTACACGAGGCGATC
>DATHMQ010000003.1:0-6033 GCA_035486935.1 Solirubrobacteraceae bacterium | reverse complement strand
TCAAGAAGGACGGCAAGAAGAAGCCGCTCGGCGACCACGAGACGCACGATGTCAAGCAGGGTGACCGTTACCAGGCCCTTGTGCGCGGCGGGGTGAGCTAGATGGATGCGGCCGAACGCAGCCACCTCGTGAGCAACCTGTCGTCCGCGTTCGGTGGCGCGGAGGACGTGACGCCGGCCGCGGACCAGCCGGTACACGTCCTCTTGCCTGAGCTGGAGCTGCCTAACCCGTGGACCCCGTCGCCGACGCGTGCTCTCACTGTGTGGCGAAACTGGCCGGCTGAGCGGCCGCAGTTCGTGATCGATGCGGGCGTTGTCGGCCAAGCCGGCCAGCCACCGCGGAGCAGCGATCTCGTGTACCTCGTGGGCGAGGGGTGGCGAAGCTTCAGCTTCAGCTTCGACTGGAAGGGAGACGATTCGGTGCGCGTCGTTCAGATTTGGCTGACCCGCTTCGTGGTTGAGACGATCTAGATGAGCCTCTCAACTTCGTGGCGCAAGCTTTGGCGGACCGTGCCACCCCAACCGGAGGCTGAGGGCTCCGCACCTTCCCGACGCCAGGTCGACGTTCGTATCGGCGCCAGCCTCTTCGAGCGAGTGCGTGCCCACGTCGAGGACTTCAGTCGCGGCGAGGAGGCCGGGTTCCTGCTCTGCGGGCTCAGCCGACTTGACGATCGGGACGTTCTACTGGCCCGCAAGTGGCTGCCGGTGCCCGAGACAGCCATCGCCAGGGGAGCCTACGGCTCCGTCCTCTCGTGGTCGGCCGACTTCAACTCCGACGTGCTCGCGCAGGCGATGGAGCTCGGCTGCACTCCTATCTTGATCCATTCTCACGGGACCCCAAATCCGGGATTCTCACCCGATGACCGAGCGAAAGAGCGCCCTCTCTTTGGTGCTTTCAGCCGAATCGTGGAGCCGCTGCCCACGGGAACTCTGCTCCTCGGGCGCGGCGATGCAGCTGGGTCATTTTGGCTGAACGGCCGCAACGACCTCCGATTCAGGCGGCTCGTGATCCTCGGAGAAACGATCGAGAACTGGTACCCAAGCACAGAGCGCCGGTCCGGGCGACCGCTGCGTAAGCGGCTCAATCGGCAAAGCGTCGCAATCGGTCCCGAGAGCGATCGCAAGCTGGCGGACGCGAAGGTCGGTGTCATCGGCGTCTCCGGCGGGGGCTCTCATGTGATCCAACAGCTCGCCCATCAGGGCGTCGGAACGCTGATGCCGATCGATGAACAGGCCGTTGACGAGAGCAATCTGGGCCGCTTGGTGGGAGCAATCCATAGCGACGTTGACAGAACCCTGAAGGTTGACATCGCGTACCGCGTTGCCAAGGGAATCGAACCGTCGATTGAGGTCCTCTGCGTTCCAGAGCGATTTCCATCACAGGCAGCGATTCACGCTCTGAAGGATGCGGACGTCGTGGTTGCGTGCCTAGATCGGTTCGATGTACGAGAGGGCGTCAATGCCTTCTGTCGCCGCTATCTGATTCCACTCGTTGACATCGGGATGGAGATCCGCTCCGCACGCGAACATCTCGCGATCGCCAACGGGCAGGTCATCGTCTCGCGTCCCGGCGAGCCCTGCTTGCGATGCTGGTTCATCACCGACCCCCTCCTCGCGCGCGAGCGACAGGAGAAGCCACCAGGATACGACCGCAACCCCGACACTCCTGGCGATCCGCAGGTCATCTCGATGAACGGAGTGCTCGCCTCCGAGGCCTGCAACTGCGTGCTCGATCTAATCACCGGCTATAGCGGCGGCCGACGCGAGTCCACGGTCTTCTGGCAGTACGAAGGGCGGACGGGCCAGCTCGACCAATGCGAGATGCCTTCGCGCCGCCCGCAATGCTCAGCCTGCGCAGAGGAAGCACTCGGCGATGTCGCCTGACGCCTGCACATGCCTGGGCATACAACCGCTCCGTAGATACGTAGACTCGCGTCGATGAACGGCCGACTCGACTACTGGAAGTCTGTCCTGACCGAGGACCTTCGCGGCTTTGCCGACCGGGGCGCTGAGCCAGTGTTTGAAGATGCTGAAAACATGCTGAGGGTTGTTTGGCAAGTGCGCGGGCAGCAACGGGAGGCCCTCTTCAGCCTCAAGCCAGGCAATAGGCTGCGCTGGACGCCGGACTCCGGCTCGTCCAGTGACGAGCCCTACTTCGCGTTTCTTGCGTCCGACTCGATGGCGGGTTTTCGGCCGCTCGCATCGGCGTGCATTGCCACAATCCCCTCTAAGGCTGACTTCGTCGCGAGTCAAGCCATCCTCGACGACGGTCTTGGCGTCCAGACAACGATCCTCACCCCGCATGACCTCACGGCGTTGGTCGATGATGCGAGGCAAAAGGCCGAAGTCACTTCAACGCAGCTCTTCTTCCTGAAGGGTGACGCGGGAGCTGGAAAGACGACACTTCTTCGCGAGGCAACGATCCTTCAGGCCCAGCGATATCTCGCCGGCGAAAGTGAGTTCTTGTGTCTTTACGTTCCGGCGCAAGGTCGAGAGCTGGCCAACCTGCGTGACGCCTTTGCAGGCGAGTTGGGTGAGCTCCGTGCCGCATTTACTCACGACGCGATCGCCTCACTCGCTCGCGAAGGCATTCTTGTACCAGTGATCGACGGTTTTGATGAGCTCCTCGGAACGGCCGGGTATGGCGGTGCGTTTAGCTCGCTGCAGGCTTTTCTAGCTGAACTAGATGGTTTCGGCACGCTGGTCGTATCGGCGCGCTCGGCGTTTTACGACATCGAGTTCCTTCGTCGGTCACGCACCCGGCGCGTAGATGGAGATATGAGAATCGTCACGGCGCACATACAGCCGTGGTCAGATGCGCAACTCGACGACTACCTGACCCGCAACCGCGCAGACGAAGATGTCGCCAGGATTCGCGCCGGCCTCGAGGGACTAGCGCCAACTGATCGCGAGCTGCTCAGGCGGCCGTTCTTCGCAAGCCAGTTCGAGGGTTTCGTCCTCAAAGCTGAGGAGGCATCAGCCGACCTACTCGATCACCTCATCACTGCGTACATCGCTCGCGAGGCCGGAAAGATCGTGAACCAGAATGGCGACCCTGTGCTACCACCAGACGGCCACTGCTACATCTTCGAGCTTGCGGTTCGGGAGATGTGGGATAACGAGGTGCGCCAGCTCTCAGAAGGCGATCTGCAATCCATCGCCGAACTTGCCGCTGAAGAGTTCAATCTTGACTCGGATCAGACAAAGCAGTTGGTTACCAAGGTCACGAGCTACGCCGGATTTCGCTCTCGCCGTGGCAGTCATGCGTCGCAGGCGACCTTTGCGCTCGAGCATGAGGTCTACTTCGATCACTTCCTTGGTAGGGCGATGCGTCGCCTGCTGCACGATTCGCGTCTCGATGAGCTGATGTCTTCCCTCGATCGTGGAGTGATCTCCGACTCCGTGGCTCACGCGACTATAAAAGCGCTGGGCGCTGACGGAGCCCTCGACCGCTCCTTGCTTCGGTGCGCCCCAGGGGCGAGTTTCGACAACCGAAGACGCAATCTCGGGAGCTTGGCATTTGCGTATGCCCGCGACATCCGGCCGCTGACTGACGCCACCATTCAGCACCTCGCGTTCGTGGACGTTGAGTCAGGTGCCGCTCAGCTTACCGGGATTCGGTTCGACGACTGCCAGTTCATCGACGTAGACCTTCGCGACGTGGCTTTTGATCATTGCGAGGCTGACACTTCTACGTTTGACGGTATCCGCCTCAACACAGGTTCGCGGCTGGATGTGACCGGATTGCATCCCGGCCTTAACCTTCGCCGCGTTCACTACGATCCGTCCGGAGATCTCTACGATCCGGCCGAGATTGCGACATTGCTTGAGGGCCTTGGTGCACCCGTTGAACGGCCGACACCCGATCAACCGAGTTACTCGGAACACGCCCAGAGGCTCATTCAACTCCTCCAACGTGTCGCTCGCGCGTACCAGAGAATTTCTATCCTCTACGAAACAGATGACAAGCGATACCAAGCTATCTTTTCTTCGCAGCTCTGGGATGAACTCAGGGACCTGCTTATCAAGCACAGCGTCGTCATCGAGGAGATGCGAGAGTCGAAAGGCGCAAACGTCCGCGGGTATCGGTTGCATGCAAACCTCGACGAGCTACTTGTGGGGGGGCCGGCTGGCCTCCCCCACAGCTCCACATCCAGTTTTTGGGCAGACCTCCGCTCTCGCTGATTCAACCTTGTCCCGCCTCTAGCCACCACTGGCCGCGATTTCCGGTCAGCGTCCGCTGCGCTCAACGGGTGCATCCGCCAGTCGCCGGCGGCGCGCGCGGCGCGCGCCCCGTCTCCCAGGGGATGTCTGCCGCCAGCGGAGAGAATGACGATCACGCTAGATGAGGCGTCCGACAGGGCAGTTGTGCGAGAACCGCTCGCGTGTCACGGGAGATGTCACGTCCTGGGGTGCGCGCTTTCGCTACGAAGGGCAGCGAAGGTATCTGACGCTCGAAGCGGAATCGCGCGAGGAGGCAGTACGGGAGATGGCTCTGTTGATGTTCAGGGTCCGCCGGGGGATTTGGGAGCCGCCGCGAAAGCACCGTCGACACGCTCCCGGGCCCCGTCCACCGAAGTTGGCCGACTTCGCGGAGGACTGGCTCGCGGGCGAGAAGGTCCAAGGAGGACGGCGCGGGACCGGCCTGTCGCCCGCCAGCTACGCCAGCCTGCAATGGCGCCTAGGGCACCTGCTGCGCTTCTTCGCTTCGGCCCGACTCGATGAGATCACGGTCATGGACGTCGACCGCTACCGCCAGACCAAGCTCAGCGAAGGAACCCTGTCCGCTGACTCGATCAACAAGACACTGCTGACGCTTGGAGCGATCTTCGAGTTGGCCATCGAGTACGGGCTGGTCGCGCAAAACCCTACGCATGGCCGCCGTAGGCGCCTGCCCGTGAGTAAGCCCCGTCGTGTATGGCTCGATCGCACCAACCACATCGTCGCGCTGCTCGATGCTGCCGGCGAGCTCGATCGAGAAGCCCAGCCGAGGTACGGCCATCGCCGTGTGTTGATCGCGACGCTCGTGTTCGCCGGGCTACGCATCAGTGAGGCACTCGCTCTGCGCTGGGGCGAGATCGATCTCGCCCGCGGGACGCTGCGCATCGATCAAGCAAAGACAGACGCCGGGGTCCGCACGATCAACCTCCTGCCCGTCCTCCGTGACGAGCTCCGTGAACACAAGGGTCGTGGTGAACACACGGCCAACCAGCTGGTGTTCGCTACCAGCACCGGGCGAGCCGTCACCGCCACCAATGTCCGTAAACGGATTCTGCAGCCAGCGATAACCCGCGCCAACAGAACACTCGAACAGCGAGACGAAGCCCAGCTGCCCGACGGAATCACTCCACATGCGCTGCGCCGTACGTTCGCCTCGCTGCTGTTCGCGATTGGGGAGTCACCGCCCTACGTCATCAACCAGCTCGGGCACGCAACCCCGGTCCTCACCCTCGAAATCTACGCTCGCCAGATGAACCAACGAGACGGAGAGCCCGCCCGCCTACAAGACCTAGTCGAGGGGCGCCTCCAACCCGGTGTGCGACAAACCCGCATGTTCCAATGAACGAGCCGCAGTCCACGCGGTTTCAATACTCAGCGTCGCGATGCATAATTTTCGGAAGCGGGCCTCGGGGATGAGACATACCCCCAAGTAGACAGTGACGTCTATGGTGCGCCGCCCAGGCTTGCTACTCCCAGCGCCGTTTGGCGGGCTCCCAGTGAGCGCCGCGATTTGCGTAGAGGCCATCGAGGAAGTCCACCACCGAGTCAACGACATCAGCGTAACGCTCGGGTAGTGCAGGGAGGCCAGCGCGGGCGCGAAACGCCTCCCATGGCTGCTGACGGCTTTCCCGCAGTGTCACAAGCAATGGACCGAGAGGCCGGATCTCTCGGCCGCGATGTTTGGCGGTTGCCTGCAGAGCGTCCCATAGGGACTCTCCCTCGAGCGCGTAGGTACCCGAAAGGAGGTAGACATCGCCGTAGTCGCGGTCGCGCGTGTTTGCGTCACCGAGGGCCATCATCGTCTCCGCCTTCT
>DATHMQ010000002.1:0-20656 GCA_035486935.1 Solirubrobacteraceae bacterium | reverse complement strand
AAGCACCTCCAGCTGGCCACTGATCACCGTCAGGGGCGTGCGCAACTCGTGCGAGGCGTCGGCCACAAAAGCCCGCTGGCCGGCAAACGCCTCGGTGAGCCGGTCGAGCATGTGATTGAAAGCATCGGCCAGCACCCGCAGCTCCTCCGCCTCGCCGGAGACGCAGCGGATGCGAGGATGCAGGTCGCCGGCGTCGACTCTGGCCGCGACCTCCGCCATACGGCGCAGCGGTCTCGAGAGATGTGTACCGATCAACCATGCCCCAATCAGAGCGCCGATTAGGGTAAGGACCCCGGCAAGCACGAACGTACGTATGTCGCTCGAGAAATCGGGGTCGTGCCCTTGGGCGCCGACATGGACGAAAAAGACCAGAAATGTCACCGCGGAAGCGAGCAGCACTACAAGCCCCACCCAACCGGCCAAGCGCCAGCGCAAGTCGCCCGGCAGCAGACGCCTGAGGTCGAAGCGCTTAGCCACCGTTGTCGAGGCGATAGCCGACCCTGCGCACCGTGAAGATTGGAGCCGGACTGTCCGGGCGCGCAAGCTTGCGTCGTAGGTAACCGACGTAGACATCCACCACATTCGTTGCAGGGTCGTGCTGGTAGCCCCACACGGCACTGAGAATCTGCTCGCGCGAGAGCACCTGCCCACCGTGACGCATCAAGTAGATGAGCAACTCGAACTCAGTCGTGGAGAGTGCTACCTGGACATCCGCGCGGCGTACCTTGCGAGTCAACAGATTCACTTCGATGTCCCCGTTCTGAAGCGTGGTGGTCGAGGTTTGCGCCGCGACGCGCAATTGCGCGCGCACTCTTGCCAGCAACTCGGCAAGTGAAAACGGCTTCACCAGATAGTCGACCGCGCCGGCGTCCAGGCCCGCCACGCGGTCCTCGATCTCCGCGCGGGCGGTGAGCACGATCACCGGCAGTTCCGGCTTGACATCTCGCAACTTGACCAGCAACTCCATGCCACCAAGCCCAGGAAGCATCAGATCGAGCACCACCATGTCGAAGCTCTCGCGTCGTGCCCGCTGCTCCCCGTCCAAACCGTTCAGCGCTGCCTGCACCACAAACCCTTCGGCCTCCAGTCCGCGCTTGAGGAAATCGACGATCCCCGGCTCATCCTCTACCAACAGGATCGACGGTGCAAACGCCGCGTCCACGCCAGGCTCGGCCATATCGGGCATTGACTCAGGATAGGCCCTCGACTCCCGCAGGCCGATCCCTGCCTGCAGTTTCGATGACTTTTCTCATCACTCTGTTATGGGCCGCTTAGTAAGCAAGCACACACTCGCTTCATGCCCGTCGTCCCGCAGAGCCCGGTTCGGGATGCCGCCCGGCGCCAACCCCCACCCCTCGGGAAGCTAGAGCACGAACCGCACGATTCAGGCGCTCGCACCGGCATGCCTGACCCCGCCGGGCCAAGTGGCGGACGCATCATCGGCGGAGGGACGTTCGGCAACGAGCGCCTGACAGCGGCCACCGGCATCCTGCTGGTGGCACTGCTTGCCGTGATCGGCGTGACGATCCTGCAATTGCGCACGCTCATCTCCGTGCACCTGTTCGTAGGGCTGGTGCTGATCCCAGTCGTTGGACTGAAGCTCGCGAGCACCGGCTATCGCTTTGTGCGCTACTACACCTCAGACCCTGTTTATCGGGAGCGAGGCGCACCGCCAATCCTGCTGCGCCTGAGCGCCCCGATCGTCGTGGCCACCAACGTCGCGGTGCTCGCCACCGGGGTCGCGCTGCTGTTCCTCGGACCGGAATCCTCTGGCACGCTGCGCCTACTGCACAAGGCGAGCTTCATCGCATGGGTCGCTTTCATGGCACTGCACCTTATCGGTCACCTGCCTGACATACAAAAGACCTTTCTCACCAGGAGCGGCGGTCGTGTCGAGTACAACAGACATGCCGCTGGCTCCAGCGGACGAATCATCTCGATCGCAAGTGCGCTGGTTGCTGGCGTCGTGCTGGCAATAGTGCTGATCCCTCACTTCGGCGCCTGGACGCACTTCGAGGCCTTTCGCCATCACCACTAGCCATGCCACATAGACCGACAAACGCCAGGGACGCGGCACTGCGCAGATTGAGCACCGCCAACCGCTGGCTGGTCGCAGGCTCGGTGGCGTTCACGGGCATATTCGCCGAGGTCGCCGCTCAAGCCTTCCCCGGCAAGACGCTCAAGGCATCGAGCACCACGCGCAGCCCTACTCACGACACTCACAAAAGCTCGTCGAGTACCACTTCAAAATCGCTTCAACCGCCGGCACAGGCGCCGGAGGCGAGCAGCACCCCGGAACCGACCGCTCCCCACGAAACGCCTCCGCCAGAATCGGCTCCCAGTCACGGAACAGCCCCGTCACAGGAATCGGCGCCAGCTCAGGAAGCCGCGCCCGCCAAAGAAGCCGCGCCCTCACAGCAAGCGGTCCCATCGCATGAATCGGCGCCCGCGCCAGAACCTGCGCCCGCCAAAGAAGCGGCGCCGTCACAAGAAACGGCGCAGCCGGTCGTCTCGGGGGGGTCGTAATCCGATGAGTGCCCAACTTGCACGCACAAAATGGCAGGCCCTGGGCACAAGCGTCGAACTCTTGGTGAGCAACGGTGACGCCTTGGCACAGGCGCGCGCGATCCTTGAGCTCCAGCTCGACGAAGTCGATCGAGCTTGCAGCCGCTTCCGCGATGACTCCGAACTGATGCGCGTTAACGCTCGAGCCGGGTGCACCGTTCAAGTCGGTGCGCTCTTGATCGAGGCGGTCGAACTGGCCCTACGCGCCGCTGAGCTGACCGATGGAGATGTCGATCCGACAGTGGGGGCGGCGCTCGTGCTCGCCGGTTATGACCGCGACATACATTTGCTCGATTGCATTTCGCCTGCGATAGGGAACGCCCACACAAGGCCTTGCCCTCCCCCCGCAGTGGCGCCACGCGTCCGTGCCACGCTGCTGGCGGGATGGAGAGCCGTCGATCTCGATCGTAAGCGCTGCACACTCAGAATCCCACGCGGCGTGAAGCTCGACCTCGGCGCCACCGCCAAGGCCTGGGCGGCCGATCGAGCCGCCGTCGCGATCCACGAGGCGGTCGGCTGCGGCGTGCTCGTGAACCTCGGCGGCGACATCTCAACCGCTGGCCCAGCGCCCAACGAAGAACCCCACGGACAGACTGCGCGGGCAGGCTGGCAGATACACGTCACCGACGACCACCGCAGCGCAGCTGACGCCCCGGGTCAGACGATCTCGATCGCGGGTGGCGGACTCGCCACATCCAGCACCACGGTGCGTCGCTGGCGTCACCGCGAACAGACGATGCACCACATCATCGATCCCGCTAGCGGCGCGCCCGCGGAAGAAGTGTGGCGCACCGTCAGCGTCGCGGCGAGCGACTGCGCTGACGCAAACATCGCCGCGACGGCAGCAATTGTGCGTGGGGCGGGGGCGCCAGAATGGCTTGCCGGGCTTGGACTGCCGGCAAGGCTGGTCTGTCACGACGGCGAGGTATTGACGGTCGGCGCCTGGCCCACGGAGGACGAGGCGCGATGAGGCAACTGACTCCAACTACGTCCGGCCGAGACACATTGACAAACCGTCCCAGTGTTTCCTCGCGCCCTGAAGGACTCGCATGAGCCCCCTCCTCGCAGCGACAGGCCCGAGCGCCTATTGGTACCTGACTCGCTCCACCGGGGCCGTTGCGCTCATCCTGTTGACGCTCGCGCTCGCGCTCGGCGTTGTCGACGTCAGGCGCTGGAGCTCGGAGACCTGGCCGCGTTTCGTGGTCGACTCGCTACACCGCAATGTGTCGCTGCTGGCGCTCGCCTTCCTGTGCCTGCACATCCTCACCGCTGTGCTCGATAGTTTCGCGCCGATCTCGCTGATCAACGCGGTGATCCCATTCACAGGCACTTACCGGCCGTTTTGGCTTGGCCTGGGCGCGCTCTCCTTCGACCTGATCCTCGCGGTGATCGTCACAAGCCTACTGCGCCGGTGGATGGGCCATTCGACCTGGCGAGCGATCCATTGGCTCACCTACGCAAGTTGGCCGATCGCCCTACTGCACGGGCTGGGTACCGGCAGCGACGTGAAAAGCACCTGGATGCTCGCAATCAGCATCGGCTGTTTGATCGTGGTGATCGGAGCGGTGCTCGTACGCGTCGCCGCTGGCTGGCCTGATCATCTCGCCAAGCGCAGCGCTGCGCTTGGCGCAGCTGGAATCTTCACGCTTGGACTGTTCCTGTGGCTCCCCGGCGGCCCACTGGGCAAAGAATGGGCGCGGCGCTCGGGCACACCCGCGACACTGCTCGGACACTCAAGCCACGCCTCCTCGGGCGGCGGCGCCGGTGGATCCTCCGCCTCGACCTCTTCGGCCTCGGGCGCAAGCGCCTCAGCCTCACCCGAGGAAAACAGATGAGCACAGGCCTCAACAGCACAACCGCCGAGCTTGAGCCGATACTCGACGGTACGGCGCCACCACCGGCTGCCAGCCTGCCGCGTCTCTTGGAGGGCGTGCCGGCGCACGGTGCCATGTCCCTGCGGGAACACCTCGACACACACGGCGAGCTGCCCTCCAGCCGGCGGCGCGACCAGCGGAGCGCGGCGGCCCTGATCGACCAGATCGAACAGGCCGGCCTTGGCGGTCGCGGCGGCGCCGGCTTCCCGATGGCAAAGAAGATGCGCACGGTCGCCGCCGGACGGGGCAAACCGATCGTTGTGGTGAACGCCACCGAGGGCGAGCCGGCCAGCCTCAAGGACCGCACGCTGCTCGAGACGCTGCCGCACTTGGTGCTGGACGGTATAGCGCTCGCCGCACGCGCAATCGGCGCAGACGAAGCGATTCTGTGCGTATGCGAGTCGGCGGGCGTCGGGTTTGATTGTGCGGCCCAGGCAATCGCCGAACGCGACCAGCTGCGCGGGTATTGGCCGCGAATCCTGCTGAGCAGCGCCCCGCAGGGCTATGTTGCCGGACACGAGTCGGCGCTCGTCAACCACCTGAACGGCGGTCCGGGCAAGCCGACGTTCTCGCCGCCGTTGCCCTTCGAGCGGGGCGTGCGTCGGCGTCCAACGCTCGTCAACAATGTCGAGACGGTGGCCCACGTCGCACTGATCGCGCGTCACGGCCCACGCTGGTTTCGTGAGCTCGGCCTGGCCGACCAACCAGGCTCGACGCTCGTCACGCTTTCGGGTCCGCTTGCCTATCCCGGCGTCTACGAGGTGGAGTACGGCGCCTCGCTTTCGTCGCTGCTCGACGCCGCCGGTGGAACGACCACTCGCGTGCGCGCCGTACTGTTCGGGGGCTATGCCGGCACCTGGGTCGACGGCGCATCGCTCCCAACGCTCGTGCTGTCAAACGCCCACCTTGCACCACACGGTGCCAGCCTCGGAGCTGGGGTCGTGCTGCTGCTCTCAGAGCTTGCATGCCCGGTGGCCGAGACGGCGCGTGTGACGCGCTGGCTTGCCGGCGAGAGCGCCGGCCAGTGCGGGCCGTGCATACATGGGTTGGACGCGCTGGCCCAAACTTTGGAGGAGGTATGCCGAGGCGGGGCACGCGGCGACGCGATGGCGCGGATCGAGCAACTCTCGATGCTCGTCAACAGGCGTGGCGCCTGTGCCCACCCTGACGGCACCGTTCGCTTCGTTACGAGCGCAGCGGACGTGTTCGCCGAGGAGCTTGCCGACCACGCACGCTATGGCGCCTGCGAGGCGTGCGCGCGCCAACCCGAGCTGCCACTGCCGACCAATCGCCAGCCGATCACAGCGGCGTGAGTTCGTGAGCGATATGGGCGACCATCGACCCAAGCCGCTGCACAGATGAGCGAGCGACTACGTCTGAACCCGATCGCCTGCGAGGCACACGGAATGTGCGCCGAGCTGCTGCCTGAGCGGATCGCCCTCGACGAGTGGGGTTACCCGATCCTCGACGAGCGGCCGCTGCCCACCGAGCTCGTATCCCATGCGCAGCGAGCGGCGCAGGCCTGTCCGACCTTTGCACTGCTTGTCGAGCGCAAGCGAGATTGACCGAACTCGTTGTCCCGATGCACGCTTGTCGAGCGCGAGCCACTAACCAAACTCGTTGTCCCAAATACACCCCCTGGAATGTGCACCGAGCAAACGTTTTGGTACCTAACCTTTAGGTTTTGTGTCGGATTGGCACTACAAACTTGGATCGCGCTTTTAGATAACACCGACGTGCACAGCCGCCAGTCCCTGCCAAGACCCGTAGCGCGCGAAGAACGCGCGGACCTCATCTTCGCCCACTCGTGCCCCCGGATCGCCTCCGCTGAGGCTGCGCCCCACGTACTTGAGTAGGCCGACGTCCCCGGCCGGCAACTGGTCGTAGCGGCCTTGGCCGTGCAGGGCCAGCATCTCGACCGTCCACGGGCCGATCCCAGGGATGGTGCGCAACCGTAGCCATGCACGCTCGTGGTTGACGTCATGCAGGTCCAGGCGACCATTCGCCACCTCGCGCGCGACGCGCACCAACAAACGCGCCCGCGAGCCGGCCAGGTCGAAGGACTCCAGGCGCGCCGGAGCCGCACTCGCGAATGCCGCCGGAGCGGGCACATCGCGCAGGGGTCGCTCACAGTCCTCCCAGGCCGCCCAGCGCGGCCCCATCGAGGCCACGATGCGCCGCTGGATCGCGGCGGCCCGCTCGTATTCGATCAGCTGCTCGCAGATTGCCCACGCCAGCGCCTCGAATGGCTCAGGCCGTCGCCTGGGCCGCAGCCATGGCCGCTCGCGAATCGAGCGTCCGATCAACGGGTCGTAAGCGAACTCGCGCCGAAAGGCACTCAGGTCCTCATCGACACCGAGCGCGAAGCGCATTCGTTCTATCCCGTAGCGCGCCGCTTGCGCGCTGGGCGAGCGAGCACCAAACAAAACCGCGTCGTGGGCTGTCTGGGCCACACGCACATGCACCGGTTCGCCATCCCAGTGCAGCAGTCGTTCAAGTACCCCTCCCCGACTGCACTGCACGCCGTCCATGCCACTGGCGCGAGGCAGGCGAAACGGACCGGCGGGCTTGATCTCGACGCGCAGTTCTATGGGCTCAGGGGCGGCCCGCGCTGAACGTGGCGAAGTCGCCAAACCAGAGAACCCGACTCCGTCGGGTCGCGCAACTGCGCTCCTCACGCAAACTCCTGAGCCTAGCGGCTCCTGAGGGGAGCCCCGAGCAGATGCACGTCGACCAGCAGCGAGCGCGAACCCACGATCGCCAGTTCGCCGGCTGACTTCGAGCGTTTGCCACGACCGATCCGTCGCGACGAGCCTGCACCCGCCAGCGCGAGACGCTTGCTTTTGCGCCGATGCACCAGGCCAAGCACGGCTGCACCCGCGACGAAACCGCCCGCGGCCGCCACGGCCGTCTGCGCCGGACCGGCTAGTGGCCCGATCGCCGCCCGTGGAGGGGGGACCGGAAACATGCCCTCGGACGGCTCGTCGGCAAGCACCGGCAAACCGTCGAGTACCTCGTCGTTGAGAGGCTCACTCACAGCGAGCAGTGTAGAGGCGGATGCGGACTACTTGTCGCGCTTGGCGAAGCCGATCGACCGCCCGCGTTCGCAGAGGCTCGAGCTCAGTCGACTAGAGCTCGCGCTCGTACACGCGATAGCGACGCACGATCTTGCCGCCCATGCCTTCCATCGCCCGATTCATCGGCTTGTTGGTCTCTAGTATCCAGCCCATCTCGCCACCCTTCTGCGGGGTGGTTTCGGCTGCGTCGAAGTGCAGTTGGTAGAAGCGGGCCGCGACGCCAGTGTGCTGGTACTCAGGCTTTACGCCAAGTGCGAACACACGTACCGAGTCGATTTTCTTGCGCTCGCGCAGCGCGGTTATCCAGCCGAACGGCAGCAGGCGACCGTTGAGCTTGGCGAGCACCTGGTTGAAGTCGGGCAACGTGAGGGCCGCGCCCACCACCTCGCCGGTGTCCTTCTTTTCGGCGACCATCGCCCAATTCTCGTCGAGCACCGGCTTGAGGTCCTTGGCCATGTGGCGGACCTCCTCTTCGTTGAGCGGCACCGAGGCCCAGTTGTTTTCCCAAGCAGCGTTGTAGACGTCCAGGAAGCGAGTGATCTCGGCGTGCAGATCCTTCTTGCGGAATTTGCGACACACGATCCCGTGTTCTGCCTCGAGTCTGTCTGCCGCCTCCCAGATGGCCGGGTGCACATTCTCGCGCCCGGTTACGTGCAGGCTCCACATATACAGGTCCATCGCCTTGGGCATGCCAACGTCCTGCTCGAAGATGCGCTGGTAGTAGGGGTGATGCCATGGGCAGAGAATGATCGGCGGGCGCTCGTGGCCCTCGACGAGCAGACCGCACTCGTCGTTGGTGGTGAAGTCCATCGGGCCAACCATGCGATCGCGCCCGCGATCGCGCAGCCACCGCTCCGCGGTCCCGAGCAAAGCGCGTGCTGCCTCGGGGTCGTCCTCGCACTCGAACCAGCCAAACAAGCCCCACTTGTTGTCCTGGAACTCGTTGAAGTTGCGATCGATGTGCGCGCTGATACGCCCCACTGGGCGACCATCGCGATACGCCAGGAAGTACTGCGCCTCTGTGTGCTTGAAGAACGGGTTCTTCTTCTGGTCGAGCCTTTTCTTGACGTCCATCAGAAGCGGCGCGACCCAGTTGCGCTCGTTACGATAGAGCCGCCACGGCAGCTTGATGAACGTGTTCAGCTCGCTCCGGTTCGTGACCGGACGAACCTCGACGCTCATCGTCTTCTCCGAAGTCTCGACAGCCATCGCAGCGCACCCTATAGGAAGAGAGCCGATGCTTACCTCGACAGGCACCACCCAAGACGCCAGTGTCGGTAGACGCTGACATGCCCACCACCACCGACGTATTTGCCAAGGTTCGCGGCTACGAGCGCGAAGAGCTCTTGAAGGCAGCGCGCGAAGCCGACCTGATGCCCTATTTCCGCACGGTCGAGTCGCCGGCGATGCCGGTCGTGGAGATGGAGGGGGCCCCGCGCATCATGCTCGCCTCCAACAATTACCTTGGGCTGACCGGCGACGAGCGGGTCATGCAGGGAGCGCGCGACGCGCTCGCCCGCTATGGCACCGGCCTGACCGGCTCGCGCCTGCTGAACGGCACCACGCCGCTACACCTCGAACTCGAGCGTGAGCTTGCCGAGTGGATGGAGACTGACGACGCGATCGTCTTCACTACGGGCCATCAGGCAAACGTCGGCACGCTCGGCACGCTGCTCGACGCAAAGGACACCGTGATCGTGGACTCAGCCGATCATGCGTCGATTCTCGACGGCGTACTGCTCTCCAAGGCGAAGATGCGGCCCTTCAGGCACAACCGCATGGACAAGCTCGAGCGCGCGCTGCAGCGCGCCGAGGGCGACGGCGGTGGCGTGCTCGTCGTGGTGGACGGAGTCTTCTCGATGGAGGGCGACGTGGCGCCGCTCGTGGACATCGTCGAGCTGTGCAAGCGCTATGGCGCACGTCTGATGGTCGACGAGGCCCATGGCGCCGGCGTGCTCGGGGCGCGCGGCGCGGGCGTATCGGAGCTGCTCGGGATCGAGCGCGACGTTGACCTGCGCATGGGTACCTTCTCCAAGTCGCTCGCGGCCTGTGGAGGCTTCCTCGCCGGCCCAGCGGAGGTGATCGACTACCTGCGCATCTCGAGTCGCGCCTTCCTGTTCACGGCCTCAGCTGTTCCGGCCGCGCTGGGGGCCGCGCTCTCGGCCCTGCGCATCATTCGCTCCGAGGAGGGACCCGCACTGCTCACCGAGGTACTCGCCAACGCTCGCTATCTCGCCGACGGACTGAACGAGATCGGCTACCGCACCCTGCAGGGAGAGCCGGTTCGCAGTGGACCCGAGCCAGACAGCCCCACGCACAGCATCGTCACACCGATCGTGCCGGTGCTCGTCGGCGATGACTGGATGGCCGCCTTGCTCTGGCGCGCGCTCTATGACAAGGGTGTGTTCACCAACTGCGCGCTACACCCGGCCGTCCCGCCCGGCGGCGCGCTGCTGCGCACGAGCGTCATGGCAACCCATGATCGGCCAACACTCGAGCGAGCGTTGGAAGTCTTCGCCTCGGTCAAGCACGAGTTCGAGTCCGAGCACGGCCCGCTGCCCGGACCGATCGAGGCCTGAGACGAGCGCTTCGACTAGCCGGGACAGCGAAGCAGTTAGATCGCGTCGCGCTTCTTCACAAGAAGAAACATCTTCAGAAAAAGCCCGCTTCTAGCGAACGTTCTTAGAGAACACGGTTGACCCAGAGCGCCTCGCTGGCTAGCTTCTCAGAACGCAAAGCACGACCGTCCGAGGCCCGCCTGCAAGTCAGCGGTAGAGGGGTCCCGAGGACTTTCGCGACATGCTCGCGAGGGAAGCAGCGGACGATCGTGTGGCGCGCTACTCGTCAACCAGCCAAGCTTGTTGCACGCCCCGGGGGCACCCGCGGCGGCGACGGGGAGTGAGCACACATGAACGCAACCGCGACCATTGCCCCTGCAGGCCCTCAGCACATGCGCGCCCTCGAACGCGCCAATCAGGTGCGCCTTGCCCGCGCTGAACTCAAGCGCCGCGTTGCCAGCGGCGAGATAGGCGTCGCCGAGGTGATCCTCGAGTGCCCGTGGGAGGCTGACAGCATGGCCGTCTCAGACCTGCTGATGAGCCAGCGTCGCTGGGGCCACACACGCTGCCGCAAGTTCCTCGCCCAGATCCCGATGTCCGAGCAGAAGACCGTCGGCTCGATGACCGAACGACAACGTCGTACGCTCGCGGCGATGCTCACCTCCAGCGGCTCGGTGACGATGGATAGCCGCTGGCTGGCGACTGGAGCCCCTCAGCTTGGCGCAGCTACGGACAGCCGGATGAGAGCTTGACCTGCCACCAGCCGGCGAGCATCCCGATCAAGCCAAGACGCGGACGCACCTCCCAGACACCACAATGCCCGTCGCCGAGATCGGCCACAGGCACACGCGCGAACTTGTAGCGCCCGGGTTCAAGCTTCATCTGCTGGAGCAGCGCCCGCGAGCGCAGCTCCAGCGCTGTGCGCTCGGCGACCTGGCAACGCACCTCGCCCACGCGCAACACGAGCCGGTCGCGCACACGCTCCAGCTCGGCCAAGTTCAACAGGCGTGGCCCGCTGAACGCCTCCCCGTCCTCATCGCGCGGAGAGATGTGTGGGAACGTTTCCGCTACGAGGCCTGAAAGCTCGCGCTCGAGCTTTGCGACCTGCGTCCTGAGCGCCTCGCGCGCAGCCTGCTCGTCGGGCTCCCGACCGTGCTTGCCGAAGGAGCCCTCGCTCTTACGCTCTGTGACAGCGCCGAAGACGAGATCGGTGTCGATGTGGTCGACCGTGAGCTGCTCGGATTGCATCTCCCTACTCCTCCCATGGAAACGACTTCACCGATGTTAGCTGGCCGGCACCTCGCGGTAAAGGCTCTTGGCGCCCATGCCTGTCAGTGCCGGTCAGAAACCGTTGTTCGTCCCGTTGGTCAGCGATCCACATTACTCAACGCCGAGCGGCACGCCCACAGCGTCTCTTCGGCGTGCAGCGCAGGGACACCGGCGACCTGCACGGCAAATAGGGACAGCCGGCGCGTCTGCGAACTCGGCTCGTGACCTGGGGCGAGCTGCCCGAAAAGTATTGCCAGCGGACTGTCCGCGTCGGCTACGACGAGTCTGCCGCCGCCCAGGCTCGGTCCTTCCTGGCCTCGGCCGAGGTGCTCCTCGGCGCGGGTCACGCGAATGCCGAGCGGCCCGTTGACAGTGTCGGCGTCCAGCGCCCACACCGGCACGGCGGTATCGATCAGGCCGATCGTGAGGATATCTGCGAGCAGGCCCTCGGAGAGAAAACCGCCTTCGAGCATTCGCTCGAGCACCGCCGCCTCGATCGGCGTCCTGGTCACGTCCGGGTCGAGACCGATGTGGCGGAAGAAGACCCTGTAGGCAGCAGGAATCGGCTCTTGACGGACGTTCACCGCGCGCGCTCCGCGCCAGCGGTTGGACAGTTCGCGCAAACGTGCCAACACTGCGGGCGGCGAACTTCCGGTGAGCGATCTGCGCGGGGCGAGTTCGATCGTCGTGCACATCAGTCCGAGTCCGGGCAACTCCTGCTGTACCTCGCGTTCGCACCAGCCGCGGACGGGCTCGTCGCTCATGTCTGCCCAGGTCTCCAACCGCGGGCGCGCGAGGCTGCCACCAGTTCGCTCACACGCGCGCGCAACGTGGCGAGCGACGGCGTGCTCAGCAGCGCCGCGCTCTGCACCACACCGCCTGGATAGACGAACGTGATCTGTGGGCAGCTGACCATTGCGAAGAGCTCCCCGAGTCGTCCTTCCCCGTCTACGCCAACCGGCACCGTCAGGTGCTTTGCGCGCACCAAATGTGCGACCGAAGAGGCTCCTTCTTTGACGGCGACGGCGGCAAAGCTGACCTGCGGAAAGGCGGGTGCTAGCTGCTGCAGATCGTCAAGAACTCCGGGGCAGGAGCCAGCCTGGAAGAACAGCGCGAGAACCACCGGTCCCCGTTCGTAGAGCTCACAGATGTTGAGGATCCCCCGTCCACGCTCCGAGCACGCCGGTACTTTGCCGGCCGACCCATCGTTGGCGTGCGTCGCAACGTCCACTTCGCCGGCAGGCCCACCGACCGCGTAGGGGGCCGCAAACGGTGGGATACGGGCACCCGGATGGATGCTCGTGACGCCTTTGTGGGAGCTGAGCGCGACATGGATCGTGAAAGCGATCAACAGGATTGCGGCGAGAATCACCACAAAGAGGCCGTAGCGCGTGCCGGCGATCCCCCCCGGCGAGCCGCTGCCCGCCGTTGTCCTCGGCGGCAGCTCATCATCGGTCGGAGGTTCCGGCGAGCCGGTCCGGCTCATGGCGCGGTGAGCCCGCGCCGCCTCGCGCGCCGGCGGGGAGCGATCGCCTTGAGGGTGCCCAAGCCGTCCCGGATCCGCCCGCTCAATGGCTGCTCACTTTCGGCGAGCACCACTGCGGCAGGCAGCGCTATCAGCACGCCGAGTAGCGAAACCGAGAGGTCGACGAGCGTGACGAGTCCGAAGTCGCGCAGCATCGCGATGTCCGAGCAGACCAGCACGCCAAATCCCGCGATCGCGGTGACACCCGAGGCGGCGACGGCAGCGCCCGTATAGCGATAAGCCCGACGCAGCGCCTGCACCGTGGAATGTCCAGCCAAGCGCTCTTGGCGATGGCGCTCTGAGAGCAGCACGCTGAACTCGGTGGAGATCGCGATCACGAGCGCGCCGAGCGTAACCGACATCGGGTTGAGCGGGATACGCAGCGCGAACACGACAAGCGCCGACCAGCCCGTGGCGAGCACGATCGGAACGAGCGGCACCAGCGCGCGCCGACGGTCTCCCCTGAAGGCGACGAGCAGAATCAACGCAACTGCGGCGAGAGCTACGAGCAGCGTGACCACGCGCCGCCAGGGCGAGGCGATCTGCGCTCCTGCCTGAGCGGCCAGCACCGACAGGCCAACGAGTCGCGCGTTTACGCCCGCCGGTGGATGCAAACTCGATTGCATCTGTTCGATCACATGTTGTTGCTGCTGGAGCGACATCAAGCGAATGCCGAACGCGAGTGTCGCCACATGACGGTCGGGCGTGATGACGTCTTCGGAGAAATAGGGCGGCAGCGCGGCAAGCAGTGCGTTGACTCGCTTCTGGTTCAGTTTTGCTGTAGAGCCTTCCCCTTCGTGGAAGAGATCGGGCAACGAAAAGGCTGGGCACAGCTGAGCATGTCCACAGCCCCTGGCCGAGCTATAGCCAAAGCGCTTGAGGATCGTGCCCTCGTACGCGCTCATCCATTCGATCGTCGCGAGCTTGGTCAGCGAGCTGGAGCTGACCATCAGGTCGATCTCGCCACCGACCCCCGTCACACGCTCGAGTTCGTTCAGGTTGTGAAGCGAGGAGAGATTCTGCGGGGCGAGCTTGGAGATGTCGGTTTGTACTTGGGTTTGGGTGTCCAGACCCCAGCCAAGCGCGGCCAGCGCGAGACCGATCCCGAGCACGCGGCCCGGGTGGCGCACGGCACGGTCGAGCGCCAGGTTCGAGATGAAGCGACTGGCGGCGTTTTCGGTGAGGATCTCGCGCGCGCCCTGCCAGGCCGGGGTCACCATTCCAACAAGGACTCGTCCGCGCGCGCGGACGGAGAGCCGACTTTTCGACTCTCCCATACCCTCATCCACACCGGCAGAGCCCCTTCCCCAAACATGCCGGCCTCTACGACCGACAAGCATCAGAGCGGCCGATCCGGCGGTCAAAGCACAGAAAAACGCGATCGCGACACCGAGCACGAGCAACAGGCCGAAGCCACGCACCATCGGTACCGGCGAGAGCATCAGCACAAGCAGCCCGCCGATGCTCGCAAGCACTGCCGTGGCGATCGTGGGCACACCGTGAAGTGCGGCCCGACGAATCGCCTCGAGCGTGTCGCCCGCGCCGTCGACACGGGCCTCCTCGACGCGCGACTGGAACTGGATCGCGTAGTCGACGGACAGACCGACCAGCACCGGGAGTACAGCAACCGAGGCCATCGTCAGCGAAGCACCCGAGAGCGCGAGCGCGCCGAACGTGAGCGCCGTGGCAAGCAGCGCAATCGCGAGCGGCAACAAGCGCGGGCGTCCCTTGAAGATCAGACTGAGGACAAGCCCCATCACGAGCAGCACCGCGATCAACAGCAACTCGATCGAATGCGAGATCGAACTCGTGACGTCGCTGACGATCACGGGCTCGCCTGTGACCAGGTAGGTCTCGCCATTTTGCAGGTGCCATTGGCTCATCGCCACGGCCCGACGAATCAGGGCGATCGCATGCGAGCGCTGCGCTTCGGAGAGACCGGCCTTCAGACGGATCGAGACAAGCGCCGCTTCACGACTGGGGAAGAGGTAGGCAAAGCGTTGGTTGGGAGTACCCGATGGCTTGGTCGGATCGAACACCACCTTTGAGACGAATTCGTGATCGTCGAGGCTGGGAGCGCTGCTCAGGCCATAGCGGATCGAAAGCGCGCTGACTTCGGCGGCAAAGCCTGCCATCGTCGCCTTGCGTGCTTCGGTGCCAAGCGCCGTCGCCTCTTGCCCGTCCAGCCCGCTTGCGAGAGCCTTGCGGTAGATGGTGCTCTGCGCCCGCTTGGCTTGGGCTTCGGCCTGAGCGCTGCGCGAGACGAGCGCTTCGTCCACCCATACCGCCGCCTCGTTGAGGAACGTACCGGGGCCGAACACCACCTTGACCGCTTTGCTGCGCATCAGTTGCCCGCACGGGCCACCCACACCACCCTCCTGGGAGAGAGCGGCAGCCGGCAGGCTCGGCGACATACAGCCCTCCAACCCGACGAGCCTGTCGATGTCAGAGCTGAGCACGAGCTTACGCAGGTCTCCCTTGACGAGCACCTCGACCGGCTCTTCGCCGAAGTGCTTGTAGAAGCTCTGTGTGTTCTTGTAAGTAGCGCTGGAGTTCCCTACAAGTGTGTCTGTAGCGGCTGTCGGGCGTAGGCTGAGCGCAGCGATTGCACAGGCGATGCCGATCGCGGCGAACAGTCCCAACGTCAGCAATGGGCGCCGCGCCGCGCGCAGCGCCAATCCCGAGAACAGCCTCCCCATAGTCACGTTTGAAGGCTAGTCAATCGCGAAGCATCAACAAGCCACCAGGTGGACGGATCGTCGGCCCTGGCAAGGACGCACCGACCGCGGTGTGCTTGGCACATAAGGGAGGGAGGACGCAGCCAGGGACGACGAGGCGTCCACCTGGGCTACTCCATTCCCAGGGGACCCTGCGATTCGCCCGAGAGGAACTGACGGACGAAGGCGTTTTCGGAGTCGAACAGCTCTGCAGCGGGACCGGACTCGACGATCTGTCCGTGCCACAGCACGGAGATGTGCTCGGCCACTCTCCGGGCGGACATGATGTCGTGGGTTATTACGACATAGGTGCCGCCGTTCTCTTCGTGGACCTCTTTGATCAGTTCGCAAAGAAGCGCGGTGCGCACCGGGTCAAGTCCCGAGTCGGGCTCGTCGAACAGCACGATCTCCGGGTCGAGCACGAGCGAACGAGCGAAGCCAGCGCGCTTGCGCATGCCGCCGGAGAGCTCGTTGGGCATCTTCTCGCCGGCGTTGCCGAGCCCGACCTCGCGCATGCGCGAATTGACGATCTCGGCGATCTCCTCTTCGCCCTTCTCGGTGTGTTGGCGCAACGGAAAGGCGATGTTGTCGTAGAGGTTCATCGAGCCGAACAGGGCGCCATCCTGGAAGAGCACGCCAAACTTCTTGCGAATCTCGAACAGCTCGGCGTCAGGCAGGCTTGGGATCGATCGGCCTTGAACGATCACGTCGCCCTCGTCGGGATAAAGCAGGCCGACTATGTGCTTGATGCAGACCGACTTGCCGGTTCCCGAGGGACCAAGGATCATCGAGATCTTGCCCTCGGGCAAACCCATGTTCAACCCACGCAGCACATGATTCGAGCCGAAGGACTTGTGGACTCCGATGAACTCGATCGCGTCGGGCACGCCCGTGGGGCGATTGAGTCCCATCTGAAACTCGGACTCCTCGCTCTCGCCTGCCTGCCCCCCGCGATGGGGGGTCCCCAGCGATGAGGGGTCGTGCTCGTGCTCAATCGAGAGATCCTCGGCAACAGGAGGCTCGCCTACTCCTTGCAACAGGGGGTCTCCCTCGCCTGTGGGTGTCCCCTCCTCGGGCGCGGCCATCTCAACCTCCGATCGGGGCTTTCGGGTTGGCGCCCCAAAAGATCTGGGTGCCGAGCATTCCGATCAAGTGCACCAAGATTATGTTCAACACCATCGACTTGGCCGTGGCGGTACCTACGCCAACGGGCCCACCACTGGCGTTATAACCGTAGTAACAGCCCACGAGCACGATCGCGGTGGCCATGAACATGGCCTTGATCAGGCTGTAGAGGAAATCCGGTGGGTTCTGGAACTGCCAGAAGATCAGCAGGTAGCCGCCGGCGGAGACGGTGGCTACCTGCTGTACGACGGCGATATAGGAGGCGAGGAAGGCGGCGCCGACGCCGGCGAGGTACATGAACGGGAGCACGACCCAGGCGGCGAGCAGGCGCGTCGCGCAGAGGAAGGTCATTGAATTGATGCCCATGACCTCGAGCGCGTCGATCTCGTCGGAGATGCGCATCGCGCCGAGCTCGGCGACGATGCCGGTGCCGACCTTGGCGGCCATCATGTAGCCGAAGGCATAGGGGATGATCTCGCGCAAATCGCACCACGCCGTGAAAACTCCCGCGTAGGCAGGCGCACCCTGGGCCTCCAGGAAGTAGGCACCCTCGATGCCGCACTCCAAGCCGAGCACGAACATCAAGGCCCAGATGATCAGCGTCGAGGAGATGATCAGGATGCCCGACTGGCGCAGCGCCTCGCCGAAGAAATGAAAGACACGCAGACCCCAGACGTCGCGCACAACGTTGCCGGCGAAGCGACCGAACTCCCCTGTTGCCGCGAGCAGTTCGCGCGGTGTGACGAGAAGTTCGTTCATTACTTGATGACGAGGATGTTCGGGTGCGTCGCCAGCAGCAGCTGCGTGTAGGCGTAGTCGAACGCGAAGATCGCCAGGAACGTGACAACAACAGCCTGGTTGACGGCGCGGCCGACACCCTCGGCGCCGCCGGAGGCGGTCATGCCCTTGTAGCAACAGACGATCGCGATGATGGCTCCGAAGATGGTGGTCTTCAAAGCCGAGCCCCACAGGTCGGTCGTGGAAGCGTTGGCGAAAAGCGTGTCCCAAAAGGGACCGAGCGGCTGGCCGTTGACGAGCTCGGCGAGGATGCCGCCGAACAGGCCGAAAAGGATCGCGTAGACGTTGAACAGGCCCGTCACCAGCATCAGCGCCAGGAAGCGCGGGACCACCAGGTTCTTGACCGGGTCGACGCCAAGCACCTGCAGCGCGTCCAGCTCCTCGCGGATCTTGCGAGCGCCGAGGTCAGCCGTGATCGCCGTGCCGGCTACTCCGGCGAGCACGATCGCGGTCACGTTGGGGCCGATCTCGCGGATCGCGGCAAGCACGAAGATGCCGCCCAAGCGGTCCAGAGCACCGAAGATCGTGAGGAAGTTGGCAGCCTGCAAGCCGGGCGCGGCATAACAGATCGCAACCGTGGAGATCAGCAGCGGAAACCAGCAGAGGCGCAGCGCGAACAGGAACTGCGAGACGAACTCGCCGCCGTAGGGATAAGGCGGGCGCAGGGCAGAGGCAATCGTCCTGCCGGTCAGGATCATCATGTCCCCGATTTCCTCGAGCAGGCTCCTAGTAGGTAGGAAAGCCCGCTCGGCTGCACTGCGCACCATCTCAACCCCTCCTCGGGGGACGCCGATATCCGCGCCCCCAACTGTACCGACCCGCGTCTCCAACTCTACGCGATCGGCAGGCCGAACGCCACCGGCACTAGAGGACGAACGCCATCGACCCCCCGTCGCAGGCGCCACCGGCAGCGCGGGAGAATGTAACCAACCGCTCTGCGCGAGCGCCACCGGCACTGATATCGTGGCGCTTGCTGTGAGGGTTGGAAAGCTGCTTAGCGGGGTATCGCTCGTCGTGTGCGGCGCGTTCCTTGCTGCTTTCACGAGTGGTTGCGGCAGCGCTCAACGCAACGCACGCGAAGTGGCACGCACCTACCCAGTGGAAATCCTCAGGGCACGCTTCCCTGCCAAGCAGGCGATCGCGCGCGACGAGCGCTTCACGTTGGTCGTGCGCAACGCCGGCGCGCGCACGATCCCCAATATCGCGGTGACGCTCGACTCGTTCTACTACACGAGCACCTATCCAAAACTGTCCGTGCGCAAGCGACCTGTTTGGATCGTGAACACAGGCCCAGGAAGGGTTGCCACCAGCCCACCGATACAAACAGAGGAAGTCAACCCGCCCGGCGGCGGCGAAACGGCCTTCGTCAACACCTGGGCCCTCGGAGCGCTTGCCCCGCACGCCAGTCGCTTCTTCATATGGCATGTGACGCCCGTCAAGGCGGGGGTACACACGGTTCACTACACCGTGGCGGCAGGACTCGATGGCAAGGCGCTCGCGCGTTTGGCCGGTGGCGGACTGGCCGCGGGCAGCTTGACCGCATCGATCGCCCCCACTCCCCCGCGCACGCACGTCAATCCGGAAACGGGCGAGATCGAACCGGGGCCACACCCAGCCTTTGTGAAGGAACAGCCCGCTTCCGAATAGTCATTCTGTTGTTGACATCGGCGCATGCGCCGATGTCCGGGACGGTGCATGCACCGTCCCGCGGAGGCGCGCATGCGCGCCTCCGTCTTTGGATGAAGACCGTGGCGCATGCGCCACGGTCCGGCCGGCACATGTGCCGGCCGGAGGGACGCACATGTGCGTCCCTCTCATACAGGCTCAGAAAAGGCTCTACAAACTGATTTGGACGAATGTCGAAAGATCGCAGGAGACCTTTCGCCACCTGAGCGATACTCCTGCGGGCGCCGGGGGCTACGATGCGATTCCGTCTTACGCCTAGGACAAACAGGAGGAGTAGAGCCCACCCATGCCAAAGAGCCGCCAGCAGAACGTGACAGCCGCGCAGTGGAGCGCCAACGGGAGCGCGCTCGGCTCGCTTGACCTGACGCTTCCCGGCAACCAGATCTTCGCCTCGAACGTGTTCAGCGTGGCGGTGCAGCGCCGCCGCCTGCCCAAGCACGTGTTCAAGGCGCTGCAGCGCACGCTCGAGCGCGGCGAGGCGCTCGACACGACGCTCGCAGATGCCGTTGCGCAAGCGATGAAGGAATGGGCGATGGAGAAGGGCGCCACTCACTACACCCACTGGTTCCAGCCGCTCACCGGCTCGACCGCTGAGAAGCACGATTCCTTCTACGGCCCCGCCGGCGACGGCACCGCAATCGCCGAGTTCTCCGGCAAGGAGCTGATCCAGGGTGAGCCCGACGCGTCAAGCTTCCCCACGGGCGGCATCCGCGCGACGTTCGAGGCGCGTGGCTACACCGCGTGGGACCCCACCTCCCCCGCGTTCATCCTCGAGAACCCCAACGGGGCGCTGCTGTGCATTCCGACAGCCTTCACCTCGTGGACGGGCGAGGCGCTCGATAACAAGATCCCACTGCTGCGCTCGATGGATGCGCTCTCCCGCGCCGCCGTCGGTGCGCTGGAGTTGCTCGGCATCGAGGACGCCGCACGCGTGTTCACCACGATCGGCTGCGAGCAGGAGTACTTCCTGATCGACGAGCAGTACTACTTCGAGCGCCCCGACCTGCTCACGACTGGGCGCACGCTGTTTGGCGCCAAGCCACCCAAGGGTCACGAGCTGGACGACCACTATTTCGGCTCGATCCCCGAGCGCATCCTCGCCTACATGCTCGAGTGCGAGGTGGAGCTGGCGAAGCTGGGTGTGCCGATCAAGACGCGCCACAACGAGGTCGCGCCCAACCAGTACGAGGTGGCGCCGATCTTCGAGAACTCCAATGTCGGCGCCGACCACCAGATGCTGACAATGCAGATTCTGCAGAACACAGCACGCCGGTATGGCCTGGTTTGTCTGCTGCACGAGAAGCCGTTCGCGGGCGTGAACGGGTCGGGCAAGCACAACAACTGGTCGATGGGCACCGACACCGGGCTGAACCTGCTCGATCCGGG
The DNA here is from genome assembly GCA_035486935.1 of Solirubrobacteraceae bacterium. GTDB lineage: Bacteria > Actinomycetota > Thermoleophilia > Solirubrobacterales > Solirubrobacteraceae > Palsa-744. The sequence goes on along the minus strand of DATHMQ010000002.1, from coordinate 76 downwards.
CGACACGCCCGAGGCGAACCTCAAGTTCTTGTTCTTCTGCGCGGCGGTGATCCAGGCGGTCAACAAGCACCAGGCG
>DATHMQ010000001.1:0-8974 GCA_035486935.1 Solirubrobacteraceae bacterium | reverse complement strand
TACCGCGCCTCGGAGACCTGGGCGGAGTTCAGCGACTGGGCGCGCTTGGGTCACTGAGGGGGTCGCTGCACTGCGCGATACGGCGTCCTCCCTCCCTTATGTGCGATCGCACACTGCGGTCGGTGCGTCCTTGTCTCGCTTGTCCAGCGACCCCCCCAGCAGCTGCCGAGAAAACAGAAAACCCCTCTAAAATGAGTACTTAGAGCGGCTTGTATTTTTTCCGTGGGCGCGCGTGAGAGGATTCTCGACCCCCAAGAGAACAGAGTCGAGTGGGCGTCGCACAACACGGCGCAGAGGAGGTAAGGCCGATGGATTTCACCCCGCACCCCACGATTGCAGAGGACACGAGCGCCGGCGAGGCGCTATCGGTCAAGCGCCTGTTCACCTCCCCTGGGACGCACCCATTCGAGACGGTCGAGTGGGAGCTGCGCGACGCGCGTATCGGCCATGGCGACCGCGTCGCCTTCGAGCAGGAGAACGTCGAGTTTCCCAAGAGCTGGAGCCAGAATGCCACGAACATCGTGGCGCAGAAGTACTTCCGCGGGCAGATCGGCCACCCCGAGCGCGAGCGCTCGGTCAAGCAGATGATCGGCCGCGTGGCAGGCACGATCGCCGGCTGGGGCCGCGAGCGCGCCTACTTCGCAAGCGAAGAGGACGCCGAGGCCTTCGAGGCTGAGCTGACGCACATCCTCCTGCACCAGCTGGCGGCGTTCAACTCGCCCGTGTGGTTCAACGTCGGCTTCGAGGAGTCGCCGCAGTGCTCGGCCTGCTTCATCCTCTCCGTCGAGGACACGATGGAGTCGATCCTCGACTGGAACACCAGGGAGGGCAACATCTTTCGCGGCGGCTCGGGCTCGGGCATCAACCTGTCCAACATCCGCGGCTCGATGGAGCCGCTGGCCAAGGGCGGCACCGCCTCGGGCCCGGTCTCGTTCATGCGCGGCGCCGACTCCTGGGCCGGCACGATCAAGTCCGGCGGCAAGACACGCCGCGCGGCCAAGATGGTGGTGCTCGACGTCGACCATCCCGACATCAGAGAGTTTATTTGGTGCAAGGCCAAGGAGGAGGACAAGGCCGAAGCTTTGCGCGACGCGGGCTTTGACATGTCGATCGACGGCGACGGCTTCAAGTCGATCCAGTACCAGAACGCGAACAACTCGGTGCGCATCACCGACGAGTTCATGCGCGCTGTCGAGGCCGACGACGACTGGCACCTGACCGCACGCGCCACCGGCAAGTCGGTCGGTGAGCCGATTCGCGCGCGTGAGCTGATGCGCGAAATCGCCGAGGCGGCATGGCGCTGCGCCGACCCGGGCGTGCAGTACGACACGACCATCAACCAATGGCACACTTCGCCGAAAAGCGGGCGCATCAACGCATCGAACCCCTGCTCCGAGTACATGCACGTCGACGACTCGGCCTGCAACCTGGCCTCGCTGAACCTGATGAAGTTCCGTCGCCCCGACGGCAGCCTGGACGTGCCCTCCTTCGAGCACACGATCGACATCATGCTGCTGGCACAGGAGATCGTCGTCGGCCCCTCCAGCTATCCCACCGAGCAGATCGGCGTCAACGCGCGCGCGTTCCGCCAGCTCGGCCTCGGCTACGCCAACCTCGGCGCCTACCTGATGAGCAACGGCATGCCCTATGACTCCGACGCGGGCAGGGGCACGGCAGCGGCGATCACGGCGTTGATGACGGGCCGCGCCTACCGCGAGTCCGCGCGCGTCGCTGCCGCGCTCGGCCCGTACGAGCACTACGAGGAGAACCGCGAGGAGCACAACCACGTGATGCAGATGCATCGCGACTCCTCCTACGCGATCCCCGACACGATCTGCCAGGACACGGAGCTGCTGGAGGCCGCGCGGCGCTCCTGGGACGAGGCGGTGGAGCTGGGCGAGCAGTTCGGCTACCGCAACGCCCAGGCGACGGTGCTGGCTCCGACAGGCACGATCTCCTTCCTGATGGACTGCGACACGACGGGCGTGGAGCCAGACTTCTCGCTGGTCAAGTTCAAGGAGCTGGTCGGCGGCGGCCAGATGACGATCGTCAACCGCACCGTGCCTTTGGCCTTGCAGACGCTCGGCTACTCAGAGCAGCAGGTCGAGCAGATCGAGGCGCACCTGGCCGAGCACGGCACGATCATCGGCGCACCGGGCCTGGCCGCGGAGCACCTGCCGGTGTTCGACGTGGCCGTCGGCGAGCGCGCGATCAGCCACATGGGCCACCTGAAGATGATGGGCGCCGTGCAGCCGTTCATCTCCGGCGCGATCTCAAAGACCGTCAACATGCCGCAGACGGCGACGGTCGAGGACATCGCCGACGCCTACACCCAGGCCTGGCGCCTTGGCATCAAGGCTTTGGCGATCTACCGCGACGGCTCGAAGACCGCGCAGGCGCTGCGCACCGATGCCCAGAAGGACGCGCCGGCTCCGGCCGACGTCGAGGCGATCGTCGAGGCAGCTGTCGGCAAGGCGCTGGCCGAGGCAGGCCCACGGCGCAAGCGCATGCCGCGTGAGCGCCAGTCGATCACGCACAAGTTCTCGATCGGCGGCCACGAGGGCTACATCACAGCGGGCATGTACGAGGACGGCACAGTGGGCGAGATCTTCCTGACCGACATCGGCAAGGAGGGCTCGACGATCAAAGGCATGATGAACTCGTTCGCGACGGCAATCTCGATCGCACTCCAGTACGGGGTGCCGCTCGAGACGCTCGTTGAGAAGTTCAGCTACATGCGCTTCGAGCCTGAGGGAATCACCGGCAACCCGGAGATCCCGTTCGCCAAGTCGATGCCCGACTACATCCTGCGCTGGGTGGCCAGCCGCTTCCTAGACACCGACGCTCAGGAGGAACTGGGCATCCTCACGCCGGCGGTGCGGTCCCGCAAGATGGCCGAGGAGGCAGCCCAGTCGGTGTCCTCCTCCGACACGGCCGGCCCAGAGGCAAGCACGGGCGGCGCCGACAGCGTCCCGGCGGCAGCGGCACTGACCGACTCCCCCCCGGTCGTCCCGGCCCGCATGCAGGGCCTTGACCTGGGCCCGGCCTGCAACCAGTGCGGAGGCATGATGCAGCGCACGGGCTCGTGCTACACGTGCTCATCCTGCGGCAACAACACAGGGTGTGGTTGAGACTGGGCTAGTTGCCCGCAGCGTGCTCGGCTAGGGCGACACGCGAGTCGTCCCGCGAGAGCATGCTGATGAAGACCGCGGCGAAGGCGATGCCGAAGACGAGGAACTCGACGAAGCACATGCCGGCGCCGGCGATCTGCTGATCGGCGATCGCGCTGATGCCGAAGGCGCGGGGAGCCGAGGCGTAGAGCGGGTACTGCGTGGTCGTGATCCAAGTCAGGGGAAGGCAGACCGCCGCGGAGGCGATGCGCGAGAAGCCGAGCAGCGCCAAGCGCTGGCCGTCTGGACGCGGGCGCACGCGCGGCATCGGATCGATGATCAGCCACCACAGGGCAAGCCCGGTGTAGAAGAGAGTCGCGTGCTCGAAGGCGTGCACGACGGTGTGCTGGGCGGCGAAGTCGAAGACCGGCGGAATCGCCCATACCCAAGTGGCCAGCGCCCACAGCGGGATCGCCACCCATGGCGAAGTCGCGACCGCCAGCGTGCGACCCCAGCGCCCACCGGGAGCGACAGCGCGCAGCGCGGGACGGGCGAGGCCGAGCGACAGCACCGGCGAGCGTAGACCAAGTATCAGCAGCGCCGGAGCGATGTCTGAGAGCAGCACGTGTTGGGCCATGTGCGCGGAAAGCAACCAGCTGTCGCCGATCGCATCCAAGGGCGAGAGCAGCGCGACCGCAAGCGCAATCAGACCGCCTGCGTAGGGAATCCAGTGGCCGGCCCCGACCGCCTTAGAGCGCGACGCGGCACGCCGGTACATACGGACGTAGAGCAGCACCGCGGCAAGCAGCGCAAGAATCGCAAGGGGATCGAGGCTCCAGGAGCCCCAGCCAGGCACGTTGTTCATCGGCGGCATCCTATCGATCCGTTGCGCGGATGTGTGCCGCGCTCGCGCCTACGCCCCGCCTACCCCACCAACACCCCGCCTGGCGACCCACGCGGCAGCGCCGCCCGCCCGCACCAGGCACCTCCAGGCCGGTCATTCGCTGCCCCCATATGAGGTGGGCGGGGCCGGATTCGAGCGGATCGCGGCCAGCTGGGCAAGCAACGATTCGGGGCTCGTGCCACCCAACACGCGCAGGCGCGGCAGACGGTAAGGGTCGTCGCTGGGCGAGGCCCAGCCGGGCACGACAGTGGTGGAGCCTACGTATCCCGCAGCCTTAACCGCGTTTATAACCGTTGGGTTGTAATGCCCCGAGGGATAGCAAAACCAGTTGACCGGCACGTGGTAGCGACGCTGCACCTGCACGCGCGCGAGGGCGACCTGTTCGTGCAGGGCAGCCGGCCCGAGCGTGATCAGGTCGGCGTGGCTGATCCCTTGTGTGTCGAGCTCCCAGCCGGCAGCCACCAGACCCCGAATCTGCGCGTCGCTCAAGCCCCCCTGCGAAGGGGGCAACCCCGTCAGCTGCATGTTCTCCACGCCCACCCAGCCGAGCCGCCGCAGCACCGGCAGCGCCTGGGTGTACTGGGACTGGTAGCCGTTGTCGAAGCTCAGCACGATCGGCTTGCCGGCGGGCAGAGGCGTGCCGCGCGTCCAGTTGGCGCGCATCTGATCCATCGTCACCGCATGAAAGCCGGCATCGGCGAGCGCATGCACCTGAGCGGCAAATTCTTCGGGAGACACATACAGCCCAGGGAATTTCGCCCCAGCCGGCGGCGGGTTTATGACGTGGTACATCAGGATCGGCACGGACTCGTGGCCGGGCGGGCCAGTCGCTGTGCCGGCCGTACCGGCGCTAGAGGGGCGCCCGGTGGAGGCAACGATCGCGCCGGAACCGCCGCTCTTACTGCCGGCGCCATTCGCGGCACTGGAGCCCTGCCGGCCGGTCTGGTTGGCGCCACGGCCGCCGCCCGAAGCGCTGGTATCAGCGCCAGCAGAACTCACGGAGGCGCCATGCGAGCCGCCTTTGGAGGAGCCGCCGCCCGAGCCGAGCGCGACGACGGCCACGACCGCAAGGACGACGATCAATGCTGCGGCGGCGAGCCCTCGCGTACGTCTGCGCGTGACCTCGCGCCGACGTGCCTCACGACGGGCTCGCCGCTGCTCGACGTCCATCTGCTCCGTAGGTCGGGCGGGTGGGTACTAATTCAAACGCTTCTTCAGCGCGCTCGCCGCGGAGAATTTCGCGGCCTTGCTTGCCGCGATGTTGATCGTCTCCCCCGTCGAGGGATTGCGTCCCTGCCGGGCCGCGCGGTTACTGACGCTGAACTTGCCGAAACCGGCGAGAGCAACCTCGCCGCCGCCAGCCAGCTCGTCGGAGATCAAGTCGATCGCCACCTCCAGCGCCTCCCGAGCCTGCGTTCCCGCGAGACCAGTCCGCTGCGCGACCCCATCAGCCAGCTCGTTCTTCGTCATGGCAGTCCCTTCTCGAGTTTCGTTACTGCGGCCCAGGCTAACGGTTGGCAAGGACGTCCGTACGCCTGGAGCCGACCCGCGAGCCCATCTCAGGCCCTAATTTCCGGGGAATATGCCAGGAACGGACCTCGCAAGCCTCCAGTGAGTCCACCCACCGGCACTTCGGCGCCAGGTGCGCGCTGGAGCCAGCTAGACAGACACGCGCGCACGGGAGGCAGCGCGCGGCTCGCTCACGCCTACAGCACGAGGCTGCAGGCGACCGACTGCACAGGCGGTCAACAGGACAGAAAGCCAGGTGAGCGAAGCGAGACTGACGTGCACCCACACGAGCTCTGTCGGCAGGTGCGTCTCGTACTGGTCGAGCCCGACGGCCCCTTGCAAAGCGATCAGCACGCACGTGACCGTCGAGAAGCGGCGCACGAGCGGATCGGCGGGATCGGCGGGGCCGGATCGGCGCGCCAGCCACCAGACGAGCAGCGCCACGAGTCCGAATACGAGTGCGATCTCACCGTGGCGGTGGATTACGAAATCCATCGTGCCTTTGCCGTCAAAGTCCAGGCGATTGATCTTCTGGCCGGGCGAGCCACCAGCGTGCGGCCCCGCAGCCGTAGCGGCGGTGCCGGCGAAGATCGTCAAGGCGCCCAGCGCCACGGCAGCACGTGCCCAGAGGGTGAGCATTCTGTCGGTGGAAAGCGGGCGGACGCCGGGCTCGTAGGTGGCGCGCCAGGCGAGCGCAACGGCCGCGACGAGCACGAGCATCGAGAGGGCGAAGTGAGCCATGACCCAGCCGTAGTCGAGCGCTCCGCGCACCGTCAAGCCGCCGAGTACGGCCTGGGCGACCACACCGAGCGGCAGCAGCAGGCTCAGGCGCATCAGGTCGCGCCGGTAGGGCCGGCGGCGAAAGGCAAGTACGAACGCAGCGATCGCAGCGATCGAGACCGGAATGGTGATCATCCGGTTCGAGAACTCGATCACCGCGTGGGTTTGCAGCGGCGGGTAGATCTTGCCGTAGCAGCGCGGCCACGTTGGACAGCCGAGCCCAGAGCCCGTAAGCCGCACAGCGGCGCCGCTCATCACGATCACGGTCAACGCGCCGAGCGCGACATATGCTGCGAGCGCATATTGCTCCGGCGTGAGCGTGAATTCGCCGACACGACGGCGCAGGGGACTAATACGGCTGGACATCGGGCATAAGCATTGCATCCGGGACCATCGCACGCGCACCCATCCACATACTCCTTATCACACCGAATCAAATGTTTCCAAATAGTGGAGGTTGCAGGAGTTTCGATTCCGACGTGGAAACGTTCGCTTACTTCTCATGAACCACACTCACGAACACAACGGTGGCGCCCACGAGCAGGTTGCGCACGAACATGAGTATCCGGTCCTGCGCCCGGTGGACCCCAGAATCGCCAAACAGATCCATGAGGCGCTCGGCGACGCCCGCTCGGTCGCCAATGTCGGGGCCGGCGCGGCGGAGTATGAGCCGCTCGACCGCTGGGTGCTTGCGATCGAGCCGACAGAGCACAGGATCACCCGGCGCACCCGAGGGCTGACGACCCCGATCAGGGGCCACGCCGAGAGCCTGCCGATCCCATCTTCGAGCGTGGACGCCGCGATGGCATGCCTGACGCTTCACCAATGGGCAGACTGGCGCGTCGGGGTGCAAGAGCTGCGCAGGGTCGCACGCAAGCGCGTGGTGATCTTCACCTACGACCCAACCCATGCCGATCGTTTTTGGCTGCTGCGCGACTACCTGCCCAAGCTCGGTCGTCTGCACAGCCGCCGCTTTCCGCCGATCGAGCAACAGCGCGTGGCCACTGGCGACGAGGTGCAAGTCGAGACGGTTGCTATCCCCCACGATTGCGACGGCGGCTTGCTGGCGGCCCACTGGCGCCGCCCGCAAGCATACCTGGACAAGCGGGTGCGAGCGGGCATACCGACGTTTCAGCTGCCGGGCGCCGCGCGACTGCTGGACGGTCTCGAGGAGCTCGCCGAGGAGCTCGAGAACGGCCGCTGGCAGCAGCGCAACAGCGAGCTACTCGCCCTCGAGCAGTCGGACCTCGGCTATCGCCTGCTCGTGACCGAGTTGTAGAGCTCAGGCCGAGTACTCGAACGGCAGCTCAGGCGCGAGTTCGCGCAACAGGGGAGCTTCGCTGTCGCGCGCGGAGACGATCAACTCGCTTGCCGGCAGCGGCCACTCGATCGCGACATCGGGGTCGTTCCAAGCGATGCCTCGCTCGATCGCGGGATCGTAGTAGGCGCTCTGCTTGTAGATGACGTCGGCCACGTCACTGAGCACGCAGAAACCGTGGGCGAAGCCGACGGGCACGTAGAGGATGCGCATGGCCTCGTCGTCGAGCTCGAAGCCCTCCCACTCGCCGTAGGTGGGTGAGCCGCGGCGCAGGTCGACGACCACATCGAGGATCTTGCCGCGCGCACAGCGCACCAGCTTGGCCACACCGCTGCCGACGTGGAAGTGCATGCCGCGCACGACCCCTCTACTGGAGCGGGAATGGTTGTCCTGGACGAACTGTTCATCCTCGGGAATGCCGGCCGCAGAGTGCCACTGCTGCCGATAGGTCTCGACAAAGAAGCCGCGCTCGTCACCGAAGACAGAGGGCACGATCTGGACTGGGCCCGGGATGCGGGCTGGGAGTATCTCCATTTGGGAGCATGATCCCAGATGAACGACAGACCCGTCCACATGCGCGGAGCACTCAGCGCTTGTGGACGGGCCGGCCAGCCCCCCTTGGGGGCACGGGACCGAATGGGCATCGGCTCGTGACATCGATCATGGTGATCTATAGCGGGGGCTTTGGATAGGGGAAAGTCAGGTAGATGATTTTGGAGAGCCCGGCAACGGCAAAGATCCTTCCGTCCGCTTACGCGAGGTGCATAAGCTTGGATACCCGACCGTAACGGACAAGTCCGGGCGTGAACGCAGGCAGTCGGTCAAGCAGGCGCAGTGGGCCGTTCGGGCGACGCAAGCCGCGCTAGTCGCACTGCTTGCGCTTGCGCCTGAACCAACGCAAACCGCGCTCGTCATGCTCCTTGACGATCCCAGCATAGATCTGCGTTATCAGCAACAATCTGGCTGACACATGGCAAACGGTGCCGATTTCCCCCAAGCTCCGCAATCTCAGCGCCTTCCTCGATGCTTCATGCACATCCCAAAGAGCGCCGGGACAAGTATCCACGCCGCCATTGAAGCCGCACTCCCAGGTGGGTCTCTAGCGCCGCAGCGCATGGATACATCACTCTTCTGCGATTTCGACGACTTTGAGCTACTTAGCGAGCCAGTACGCGACCTGATCGCAGTGAACGACGACGAGGTGCGGTCGATGGAGCGGTATACGGCCGTCAGCGGCCACTTCTCGCTGACCACGCTACTCCAGGTCTCAACACCCTCGGAGATCGGGACAGTCCTGCGCGAGCCTCACGCAAGGACATTGTCGTTGTATTTTTATTGGCGCACAGTCAAGAT